>CAVKGJ010000057.1:0-11074 GCA_963655605.1 Oscillospiraceae bacterium | reverse complement strand
TTTTCTCCTAAATTATCAGATTTTGAATTTCCACAGAATCTTTTACAGGCTTTTTGTATTGATTCTCATGTTTTTATCCGTTTGGTTTGTTGAAAATATCCGTCCGGAGAATTAGACATGAATCTGCCTGAAAGTTTGTCCCGTATTTTGCGTTGTCTCATCTTGTAGTATTTTTTGCAGGTATACGGTTTACGGCCCATATCTGTCCAGACAGGATTTTTCTATACCGGCATCTCTTCCGCTCTCGGAAAATTGCAACATATAAATATTTGTATTTGAAAGGAAAAATATTCAAAACAGGAAAATTTTCTTTTAAAATGATTTGCTTTGCCATTTATCATTTCCAAGACTACCTGACAGGTCATGACGACTTTTGAATTATGGATACTGGCTGCCGGGCTGGCCATGGATGGTTTTGCCGTTTCGATCGCCGGAGGCATTCTTCTGCAACGTGGACAGTGGAGAATCATCCTGAAAAGCGCCGCCATGTTCGGTTTTTTCCAGATGCTGATGCTGACCATCGGTTGGGCTGCCTCGCTCTGGCTCAGTGAAGTGATCGACAGGATTGATCACTGGATTGCGCTCGTCCTGCTTGTCTTCATCGGCGCCCGGATGGTTTACGGTAATCTCGGAAAACCTGCGAAAAGCAGGCCAATCATCAACTTCACAAGCACCCGGGTCGTTCTCATGCTGGCGACAGCAACCAGTATTGATGCGCTAGCTACCGGCGTTTCGCTGGCTTTTTTCGATATGGATTCTCTCGTCACCCTGATTCCGCCGGTACTGATTATCGGACTGGTCTCGTTCGCATTCTCGATTGCCGGATTTATCGGTGGCCAACGTTTCGGCGGCCTGAAAAAATTCAGACCCGAACTGGCCGGAGGGATCATCCTGATTGGAATCGGCATGAAAATATGCATCCAGCATGTTCTTGCCATCCTGTAAAACCTGCAAATCCATCTTCCGGCTTCCTGAACTTACTGCCCTGCCCCGTCTTTTTTCGCTCCCTCTGAAACCGTATCACCCTGCCACGATATCGGCCAGTATCCCACGCACTTCACGGATCAGGTCAGACGGAGCGATCTCGATTTGAAGACCGCGAATGCCCGCACTGACGTAGATTCTGTCGAACTGTTTCATCGTATGATGAATGAACGTCGGAAAATGCTTTTTCATACCGACAGGCGAACAACCGCCGCGAATGTAACCGGTCAGCGGCAGCAGTTCCTTTACCGCAATCATTTCGCACTTCTTGTTACCGGAGGCTCTGGCGACTTTTTTCAAATCTATTTCATGGTCTCCCGGTACGACGCAGACGAGATGTCCGGTCTTATCGCCATGCAATACCAGCGTCTTGAAAACCTGCCCGATATTTTCTCCAACGCTTTCGGCGACATGTTTCGCGGACAGATCATTCTCATCAACTTCGTACGGTATGAGCCGATAGGCGATTTTCGACTTATCCAGCATACGCGCCGCATTGGTCTTGGCGATTTTTTCCTTCATCATCAGATATCCGCGGGAAAACCAGCTCTTTCCGGGGCTGGAGAAATCGCGGCCTCCTTTCTAAGTTCGGTCAATCCATACCCGCAACTATTGTAGCAGCCGAGAAGAACTTTACGGCCGGATAAGATCTCATCATTTCCATGACAAGCCTCACAAATCTGAAAAACTATAAAACAGATTCAGACATCATCTTCGAACCCGACTGACAGTTTCGTACGTAGCATCTAATACTGATAATTATAGTTATGACATTTGGCTATCTGTTTACGATCTGGTGAATTCCATATCGAAAACGATAAACCGGAAAAAAACGGACTGGCTGAAATCAATACTGGAAAAACTATCCTGAACCGGACAGAATATGTCGCAATACATACCAACCGGCATTCCTGCAAATCATTGCAAGTGAATCCGGCATAGCCGAAACTGGCGTTGGCTCTTTACGACAAACCGAAGAATGGATAAAAACATTTTTCCCTGTATCCACCCTTTGCCAACTCCGATGGCAACGAACGCATTATCTGCTATCGTTGTGTAATCAATCAGATGGAGACGTTGATATGAATACCTCAACCGGCAAACTGTTATCCGTTTTTTCCGTGCATTTGCGTTCCTGGGGCGCGATGGCGTTACCTGTCAGGGAAATCCGGTTAGACATGAATTTTGGGGAAAAGATGAACCGCGTTTTGTCCAGATCCCATATTTACCTGCTTTGCAAGCGCCCTGCCTTTTCTTTCGATCCCGGTACGTTTTCATGGTCTGGCAATCAGGTCAACGGCGACTTGGTCTGCAAGGTGAAAGGGGTGACGAAATCCTTTCCCTTTGCCTTCGGTCTGCCTCTCCAAAAAAATGAGGCAACGGTCGTGCTGACACCGTCACATCATGAAATACACACGCTGAACGCTGACGGTCAGTGCATTCGCCGGCTGAGCGCGATGGGACTGAGCCAGCATCCTGACATTCTGCAAAAAGACCGTTCCGCCAACGACCTGGAAGTACTGTATATCGGTAATGTCTTCAGTGAGGAAAATGTTCCGATTTTCGAACGCATTTGCCGCGACAAACTTTTGCAACGTTTTATGGAAGCGATGCAGCAGGCATTGCCGGATGACGACGTCATCGTGTATACCTTTGAATATTTACCTTACGAGTTGGTTACATTGCCCGCCCGTTTCTCGCCGAACAGGGAAAAGGAAACCGGAAAAGCCCGTTTCCGTTCAATACGTAAATATCCGCTGTCGGAATACGAAAAGATCTGTCTGGCGGAAGCCGGATTGATCCATTATTTCCAACCGGTATGGCAAGAAAAGGGAAAGGATACCCTGCCCCATCCCGGACAGGTGGTTTTCGAAGCGTGTAAAACGCTGGATTTTGCTGGTCTGGTGGTGGAACTTTCGACTGTGCGCAGCCATTTCCGGCTTTTCACCCCGCATTCCGCCCTGCTGCCGCATCATATGACCATGATTGATCTGTCCGATCCGGGTAAACGGAAAGCCTTTTTTGCCATGAAAGTATAAACCGGTTTTCGCCACTCTTCCCGTTGGCCGTCATGCCAATGGTCCTACCGTTTCCATGCGAATGACTGTACATGAAGCATCTGGCCACGCCAATGCGGGCTGTTGACCGGTAAACGCCGGCAAAACGACATGAAAAAAGCCGGAACATCCGGCTTTTCCTGTTGAATGCGCGACTTATGCAATCGAGATGAGTTTATTTTCAGGCTGTTTCGGCTGCGGAGCTTTCGGGAAAGTGATTTGCAGAATGCCATTTTCGAATTTTGCCGTGACATCTTTCGGTTCGACATTTTCGCCGATGTAAAAACTTCGACTGCATTCGCCGGAATATCTTTCGCGACGGATATACTGACCTTTCTTGTCTTTTTCATCGTCGTCAGCCATTCTGGAAGCACTGATGGTCAGATAGCCCTTGTCCAGTTCGATTCTGACTTCTTCTTTCTTGAAGCCCGGCAGATCGATATCGAGTTCATAGGTACTTTCCAGTTCGCGAACGTCGGTTTTCATCAGGTTCTTCATACCGGAACTGATAGAAGCGTTCTTCGCAAATGCCGGAACCAGAGTGAAGGCATTGTTAAACATATCGTCAAACAGTTTTTCACCAAAAACACTAGGTAACATAATTCATTCCTCCTGTTGCATCATTGAAACCAGATACCGTTCCGGTTTCCCTTGCTTGTTTGTCCATCCGTACTAGCTATTTTTCTACAAGACATGAAATATACAATACCAGTACTGGATTTCACATTTACACTGAGATTATTTTCATGAGATCAAGATAAGTCCGGTTCGCCGATTTTCAAGTCTTTTTTATGCAAAAGAATAAAAAATATGTTCAAATGGGAAACGCTTGACCTACCAAAAAACGGATGCCCCGTGCAACCAGAAACGGCAAAATAATGCATGGGACTGTCCGGCACGAGAGATACTTTCGGCATAACACTCCGAATCCAGATATACGGGCACTTCTTCGCCGATTGTCTCATGCGATACAATTGCTTTTTCCATCACAATATTTTTCATCCATCCCAGAACAATCAATTAATTCACGAACTTGCAAGTAATACTTTTGTACTGTTCATATTATTCTCACTGACTGCCCGCATTTCAACCAGAGCACCCCGCGAGGGGTGCGACTTGCCACGATCTTTTTTCCAGATGGTTTTATCCTGTTTCAATCCACGCACCTGCGAGGGGTGCGACGTATGGCCGGCCAGTCGTTTTTACGCTTTTTTGCCCGTTCGGGATCGCAAAAAGCTTCGGTATTCAGCCAGTCGGCATCGGTCAGGCAGGAAAACAGCATGCGAATGAAGAGTGAGATGGAAAAGGCTTCCCGCTTGACGGGAACGTTTGCAGGTTGTAATGTCGGCAGAGCGATTTCATGCAGGTTTTTCTTGTAGTCTGGAATCGCTCTGTCCGGATTCAGGCGGTAGCGCAATGACCCCGGTTCCAGATCATGTTCCCCATAGTCGGGCAAGCCGGCATGGTGTCCGACGATACAGTAGGCCAGACATTCGGCTAGCACCCTGCCACCTTGACCGTATTGCTCCAGCCAGCGTTCGACCAGTTCTCTCGTGCCGGCGGTCGAATGATCGGCTTTTGGGCCGGTTCCATGAATGCGTTTCTGGACGGGATCGGAAACCTTGCCGAGGTCATGCAAGTAGCCGACGATGAAAGCGAGGGCCGAAGCATTGAAAGTCGCAGCGAGCGAAGCGGCCAGTTCGGCGACTTTAAAAAGATGCGTCTCCAAAAGCTGCCACATCTCCGGCGGCTGACCATGAAGGCTGTGTGCGTATAGCATCGTTATCCTTTCAATAGAATTTGCCAGAACCGCGAATTGCCATACCGTGAAACAGGGCGGGAATTCCATCCATGCGGATATCTCCCGTTCCGGACGTTACCAAGCAAATGAAACGGTGACATTTCGCCTGTTCAGTTTATCAACCGGATTGTCAATTCCGGACACTTTTTACAGGTTTTCTGCATGAGCGGCTTGGCCTGTTGTTTTATGGATAAAAGTTGAAATACCTGAGCAAAATGTCCCGGCAATTTGCAGGCTGTTCTGTATGCGAACGGCTTGGCACGCAAAGAAACGATGTCGCAGATCTTACCGGTTCAGGTGATTACCTTGCAGGACACATCATCCCACTTCCCGCCGGATATTTTTCCGGTATTCTCCCGGCGTCTGGCCGGTCAGCGACTTGAACTGGCGGTTGAAATGGGAAAAATAGGTAAATCCCGATTCCCCGGCGATGGCGGAGATGGCCTGTTACGTGTCCCGCAGTAGTCGACAGGCATGACTGATATGGATTTCGTTCAGTACGGTGAAAAGCGTTTTTTCTGTACGTTTCCGGAAATGGCGGCACAATGCCGCTCGGATTCATGCCGATGTCACGAGAAAGCCGTTCCAGTATCAGGAGATGTCTTCCGTCAGATAATGCCCGATCCGATCTAGGGTTATCCGTTGTTTAACGGAATCACTGTTTCCAGCACTTTTTTCCAACAAGTCCGAAATGGCGATATATTCGGGGATAATCGACACGTTTTCTGGAAAAAGATTTGCGGAAAAATAAAGGACTTCACAGATACTCTCGTTCCCTGTTTTCAGCCGTTCAGGCGTCGCATAGATACAGATGAGGGATGTTGTCGTAGCCGGTCAGGGTCATGTCCCTTGACCTGTAATCCGCCTCGACCTGACTGATGTATTCCTGGCCAGTGCCTGAAATCATGATGACCAGTTCGTATTCGTCATGGCGATGCATCGGATACGACAAGTACAGGAAATAGATAAGTGACAACGACAGGCCAATATCGCGGATGATTTTCCGTTGAATAACTTTCACAGAAAGGACATTTAGACAGATTCTCAGGCATCAACATTGAAACGCCCAGACGGGCGTTTCAGCGTCTTTCAAAGGCATTTTTACTGTGTCAGGATTGTGACATAAATGTGACGTAACCTCACGAAATTGCCTAAATTTGCCTATTTTTTAAGCAATAAGAATCAGTCAGCTTCAGTCTGATTTTCGGTCTGGCATCTGAGATACGGAAGAATCGTTTTTACTGTTTAAAAGGAATTTGCCCGTTGCGATGTCATTGTTTTTATTCAAGTAATCGTATTCAACCTGTTTTCATCGTCGTCAGCCATTCTGAAAGCACAGATATTCCGGAACATCCTGTTCCGTCAGGACCGTGCCCTCAGAGAAAAAGTTTTTGCTACCGCCTTTCCGGGCTTCATTCACTGATGATGGTACCCTTGATGACCGCACCTTCGTCAATACTGATGCGAACGGTACGGATATTTCCCGTTACGTGAGCCGATGAATGGAAACGGGCAATTCCCGATATTTCCATGTCGCAGCTAGTATTGCCGTTGGATATGATGTTCTTGGCAACGATTTTTCCGTCACTGAGTTTCGATGCACCATCCAGTTCGACAGTACCTTCTGTCACGACGCTTCCCTTCACGTCAGCTGCGCTGAGGAATATGCTGGCGCCACTCAGATTTCCGGTGATTTTTCCGAATACGCTGATCTTCCCTCCCGCACTGACATCGCCGTTGATGACACCATAAACTTCGATATCGCCGTCAATTTTGCAGCTGCCACTGATTTCGACATTCTCACCGATGACGGTTGTTCTGGGCAACACCGCAGAGGCTTCACCGGAAATGTTTTTCAGACCGTTATCGCTTTCCCGTACCGTTTCTCCCGGCAACGGCATGCCGGCAATGGATTCCCCCGTGCTGGATACGGTCTGAAGTAAGGGGGTATATTCCGCCCCGTTTTCCTTACCGAGATTGAATTTTCCGATGAATTCATCCCATGCGATCCGGGCATTCGATTTTCTGTCTTCCATCCTGTTCCTCATTTGCTAGCTTCGGTAACCAAAAGTGACGGGCCGAACGTCGTTAGAGAGCCGATCGAACGATAAGCCCTGTTCCTGATAGTGTTCGATGATTTTCGGCAAGGCCTTCAATGTTTCGGTTTTTCCGGCGCTGTCGTGCATCAACACCACTGTCCGGCTGTTGTCCGGTTGTCGGGAAACGACGTTGGCAACCAGTGTTTCCGCCCTAGCAGACAGGCCAAGCGCATCGCCATTCGATATGTTCCAGTCGAAATAGACATATCCGCGGCGTGTCATTTCGGCGATCAACTCCTCATAAAGATGGGCATTGTAAACGTTGATGCTACCTCCCGGAAAACGGAATATGGTCGGTCTGACGCCGGTGATGTCAGTCAGTTTTTTTTCGACAGCGGCGAAATCATCCAGCCAGTTATCGACTGAAGCGTATATTTTCCGGTAATGATGGGTATCGCTATGCACGCCTATACTGTGTCCTTCTCTCAGAATGCGTCTGGCGGTTTCCTGTCCAGCGGCAGATTCTAGACATCTGCCGACAACGAAGAATGTGGCTTTGATATGATAATGTTTCAGGACATCCAGTATTTTTTCCGTTAACGGTGACGGCCCGTCGTCGAAAGTAAGATAAACTGTGTTGGCCGCAATCGTCCTTTTCGCCGGCAATCCTGCAAACAAATCAGGATATTTTTTCTGATACGGGAAGACATCCACCGTCGTCTGATCCATGACAGCCTGGAATTTCTGGTCTTTCTCAATCTGGACCGTACTGCGTGGTGCCGCAATACTGACCTGCCAGAACCAGATGACCGCCAATATGGGAAGTAACAGGATGGCAACAAAGACCGTTGTATACAGATGCTTGAAAAAACGGACACTTCCCCAGTAGGTTTCGTTCATCGTGGAAACCTGTGCAAATTGGACTGGCAAGGTTCAGGCAGAACAGTACAAAAAATATGCGAAACGTATCCCTTCATCTTCAGCCAATTCCCGACGGTGACGGATCTGATCTTCGATATATTCATAACTTGATTTTTCCGGACGCGTTCTTCCGGCCAGTGGTTTGCAGACCTGTCCAAGCAACAGGCAATTTCCGTTTTTTGCATAAAAAAGGATGCCGCGTCCCTATCGCTACTTCCGGACAGTCAGACCGGATTCTTCCGGTACGGTCCTGGATGCGGGCTTCATTCCCAGTTCGACAGCAACCTTGTGAGAAAGTCCGAAATTTCCCTTGATAGTCCCGCAAATGACTCTCGATACCAGATAATACGGATAACCTCTGGCATTGGCCCATTCCTTGAGTGTTATCCCTTGCTCTCTCAGCTTGCGCTTTACTTCTTCGCCTGTCATAGTTAACTTTTCATAATATTTCATCGCTGGACAGTGTTATTTGCAAGTCTATTTTGAGTAGTTACTTGCTCATTATAAATCAAAATTGAGTAATTTTGTATGCAAATCGGTGAACGTCTAAAAGAGGAAAGAAAGCGGCTCGGACTATCGCAGGTACGTCTTTGCGAACTTATGGGGATTTCCCGCAAAACACTGTTCAGTTACGAAACGGGGAAACGTTCGCCGACCGCCATCTTCCTGGCAGCCCTGTATCATTACCAGTTCGATGTGGAATACATTCTGAATGGGCACAGTAAAAATCTGGCGACTCCCGGGATCGGCGATATCCGGCACGCGGCGGAGACAGTCTGGCAAATGGTCGCATCCACAGGAATTACGATTTCAGCACAGCAGTTTTCGCAAATGCTGGTCACATTGCTTGAAGATTCTGCTGATAAGACCGGTGAAACATCCAGCAGCAAGCTTTCACGTTCGGAAAACGAAAAAAAAACCTCCAGAAATGAAGTGTAAATGCAGTACATTTATGAAGGCTCAAGGAGAAAAAACGAAAATTTGCAGAAATATCCGGTCATACGTCTTCCGGTTTCCACCTGTCAGGTCACGTTTCCTGGAATCACGGCATATTCGCCGAACGGCAAATAACATATTGGACAAAGTAAATTCACGATCACTCCGGTTACATGTTCCGCCATATAGTAAGGTTTTTTCATGGAAGACGAAAATGACGGACAAACAGGAAAACAGCGCTGCAACAGGTTATGAATGACGTATCCCAGAAGCGATCGAAGCACTGGCCAGCGGGAAAGGCATTCTGCTGGTCAATGATGAAAACCGGGAAAATGAGAGCAATCTGCTTTTCCGCTGCGAAGAGGATGAAACACCAGATGGCTTTGATGATCCGGGATGCAACAACATCATCTATCTGTACATGGAACAGGAGACAGCCAGCCGTCTGGATCTGACGCCAATGACCATGCAAAATACCAGCCGTCACAAGACGGTCTTTACCGTGTCGATCAAGGCTGCAACCAGGGGCACGACAGATGTTTGTGCCACCGACGGATCAGGACGACCATTTCTACGTAAGCGAAACCAGCCGATCTGAACCGTCCGTGACATGTTTTCCCTCTTGTCGCACGGGAAAACGGTTTTTTCCGGTATGGTCATACGGTAAGAAGCGTCGATCTGATGAAACTGGCGAATCTTCCGCCTTTCGCCGTACGTATTGTGCGAACTGATGAATGAGGACAACACGATGGCGAGAATGCCGGAAATCTCGGCTTTTTTCACGGCTACACGGTTTTCCCATCGTTTCCATCGTAGATATCGTTACCCGACGATCCATGCGTGCATAAGGATGCCTTCCAATGGTCCGAAATATCTGAGCGTGAAATATCTGTCCAGAAAACAAAATGGAAAATATGGACGATACTAAAACAGATATCCGGTCTTGCTATATATTCCAGCAGTTTCAGGATTGCATGTTCTTTTTCTTCGGCATTCTGAAGCGGATTTTCTTCAGGCCTTTCGGCAACTGGAAACGAAAGTATTCCTGTGCCCTGAACAGGACATTCCGGTATTCAATGACGCTATCCCCCTCTGGACTGGCGACTCTTAACGGAACCGGTTGTCCGGGGCGCTGCCATTCGATGAATTCGACCTGTTTGCCATAGGAATCGATGATGACGCGATATTTGTTCACCGGCCGGCCGTTCAGCATTTCGACACCCAACAGCTGACGCCGGATTTTTTCCGGATCGATATGATCCCCGATGATGCCGGTACTGGCCGCGATATTGTATTTCATGGCCAGTTCGTTATATGTCCTGTTCCGGTTGATGAACCAGTAGGTTTTGGTGTCCTCACGCATGATGATGGTTTCTTCATTGCCATGACGATCCTGTACATCCATGCGAACCTTGTCGCGGTCATACCGGAAACGCCCCCAATACCGTTCGTTATCGATGGAAAATTCGACATCCGATTCGAAACGCATCGCCCATGAGAAAGCGGAAAAAAGAATAAGGGAAACGAAGGCTGCCAGTTTCTTCAGCAGATAAATCAGCATCTCCGCCCCTTTCTTCAGTTTCTTTCAATTTGTCAATGGATTTCTTTCATTCTAGCATCGTCAATGTAAAAATTTTGGCAAAATAGCAACACAACATGTCATTTTGAGCCATTCCATTGATATCCACCGAAAAAAACGGAAGTCATTTTCGAATCAGCATATGAAAAACCGCTTGCCCTAACAACTGTTTTCCAGGATTTCATGCCATCGCGATATATCCGATATTGTGTCGGATACACGTGTACGGCTGAATCGGTATATGGTGCATCCGGACTAGCAAACGGTTTCCGTATCCAGATCGCGCAAAGAAAAGCGGACTGGACAAAACATGCCATACCGGTTCGACAGGACAACGGAAAAAGACATTACCCGGATCATGCGATGCATTCATTTCGGCATATCCGCTTCTGTGCGAAAAAACAGCAGGAATACAGGAGAAATACAGAACCAATCTGGGAAATGTTTTATGGGTAGATTTCAGTGCAGGAAACGACAGATTTCATATGACTGACAGTCCAGTCATCCTGCGGAACAAGCAAACCGTCTGGTAACTTCGGTGGGCCATCCGGAACAGGCTGACGATTTGCCGTTACTCCAAGGATGGAATGTTGTTCCGGGACGCGATGTCGTATGCCATAAAGACCGTTCATTTCGCACCTGTTGCGGAAATCGCGATAACCGGTAATGGAAACAACTAGCCCGGGATGATGGCCGGAAAGAAATGGTCGAGCCTGTAACACATTCTGTGGACATTTATCAGAGAAAGGAAGAAACC
>CAVKGJ010000056.1:22241-26121 GCA_963655605.1 Oscillospiraceae bacterium | reverse complement strand
GTTTTTCTCCTAAATTAGCAGATTTTGAATTTCCACAGAATCCTTTACAGGCTCAAAAAACATGACGTCTACTAATGCTTTTTTTCAGACATCGACAGGACTCCGCAAGATGTCTTCTCCACACCACACTTCGAACGGCTCTGTCTCTTGTGCTTTTCCCTGCCCTTTCGCTCATCCCTTGCGGGTGCTGTCTCTTTTCCTTTTTCGCAGATTGATGCAATGACATTTGTACGGACATTCTGGAAATGGACAGGACTTTCTACAGGATCTGGTTTTTATTGACAGACAATTAACTTGAATTCAAATTCGTTTCAGAGCGAAAAAAATACATCATATGCACATTTTGCACAGATGCTCTTTCCGGTTTGAAGCAGAGATCAGCTCTTATGTTGTCACTTCACAAGTGAATGGCAATACTTTCCCCATGCTTCCATGATTTTTTTCCGTTCTTTCGGCAATCTGGCCCGATCATAGGCTCCCTGATAGGCATCTTTCTTGCCATGCAGCATACACAATTCCACCGCTTCCTGATCGAACCGCCTGTTATTTCCCAATCCATCATCTTTTGCCCATGTCTTGAATGTCGAACGGGCTGTCCCGTGTACTGTAATGCGACAGGGTTTGCCTTGTTCCTTGCTCATGACCGGATCAATCCAGCCTATTCCGTCTTCCTCCAGCCGTTTTTTATGCAAGCCGTCTATGAACATTCTCATGGCATCATCGGATAAATGTGTCCCCTGATTGCTGGTGAAGACATAAGGGGATTCCGAATAGCGCACCAGATTTTTGAGCAACTTGATAGCATAACTGGATAAAAAGAGAGTTCTGTCCCGTTTCGGTGTTTTGATCTTGTCGTGTTCCGCCGGAACGACCCATATTCCCTTGTCCAGATCGAATTCTTCCCAACGCGCCAGTCTGACTGCCTGTGACCGGGCTGCCATCAGTATGCTGAATTCGGCAGCTTTTGCCGACATGGACGGATAGTCATGTATCTGTTTCATCAGCCGTGGCAATTCGGAAACCGAACAGGCTGCAAAATTTCCTTTTGCCTTCCGGTTCTTTTGCAACGATTCCATCAACACACCCATTCATATCCGCAGGGTTTTCCCGATTCTTCCGTTTGTGCAAGGCTATCGCCCACTGGAATATCTTGTTGATATAGGTCCTGGCTTTTTTGGCGGTGGACGGGATTTTCTGCCAGATCGGTTCCATCCCCTTGCGAATATCTTCCGGTGTGATGGTTTCGATATCCATTTTGCCAAGGAGTGGAAAAACATGTTTCTTCAGAATCTGGGCAGTTTCTTTTTCTCCTTTGGCATTCTGGCTCCAGTATCCGTTCACCGCCCTGTCATGTACCCACGCCAGAGCGATCTGCTCGAACGTCACGATATCCGGTTCCACCTTTCTGAGCAGTTCCTGCTTCAGCTTCTCCTTTTCCAGTTTGCGTTGTTCAACAGGATTCTGTCCGGCATCGATCTTTTTTCTTTGTTCATGAGCCTCAATGCGAGCCTGTTTCAGCGAACATCGAGGATAGTCACCGATCTTGAAATCATGACGTTTTTTGGCGATATCGGTATAACGCAAGAAGAAATAAGCCTGATTTTCTTCTTTTTTGATATAAAGCCCCTTGACGCCACCTACGGCATGAACCCCTTTTTTCAGGCTTTTGACTTCAATCGCGGTCAGCTCCCGTGCTATCTTCGGCATAGTTTATGATGGTTAATTGAGATTATTACATTTTAGAACTCATTAAACCATCATTGCAACCACCATAAGAACGTGGATTTCATGAAACCTTAACAAACCTTACGGGACGATAAATGCACGTAAGTGATTGAAAAATAAAAAAATCCCGGACGTCTTTGAACTATCCGGGACTATGTTTTGGCGGAGAGAGGGGGATTCGAACCCCCGATAGGCTATTCACCTATACACGCTTTCCAGGCGTGCGACTTAAACCACTCATCCATCTCTCCTGCAATGGACTACTTGTGAAGCGAAGCATTCTAACATAAAGATGAGGATTTTCCTCATCTTTATGCCAATTTTTTGTGTTCTCACAACGAATTGCGCAACTGGTCAAGAATCGCCGGATTTTCAAGCGTGGAAATGTCCTGTGTAATTTCCTCTCCCCTGGCAATGACACGTAACAGGCGGCGCATGATCTTGCCGGAACGGGTTTTCGGCAGATTCTCGCCGAAACGGATTTCCTTGGGCCGCGCAATCGGGCTGATTTCTTTCGATACCCATTTTCGCAAATCGGAAGCGATCATTTTCGCTTGATCGCCTTGCGGCAATTCGTTTTTCAGTATGACAAATGCACAGATGGATTCCCCAGTCAAATCATCTGGTTTTCCGACGACAGCCGCTTCCGCTACCATAGGATGTGCAGCAAGAACCGACTCGACTTCCATGGTACCCAGTGCATGCCCGGATACATTCAGCACATCATCGATACGTCCAGTTATGGTGAAATAACCGGTTTCCGGATCCCGGATAGCGCCGTCACCGGCCTGATACAGTTTGCCACCCAGTTCTTCCGGCCAGTAATGGGTTTTGTAGCGCTCATCATTGCCCCAGACAGTCCGGATCATGGAAGGCCAAGGACGGTTGATGACAAGAATACCGCCTTGCCCCCACGGCAGTTCCTGTCCCATCTCATCGACGACGCTGACGGACAGTCCAGGAAGGGGCAGGGTACACGAACCGGGCACCAATGGCGTCGCTCCCGGCATCGGTGCAATGACATGTCCACCGGTTTCCGTCTGCCAGAAAGTATCGACAATCGGACAGCGTTCCTTGCCTATATGTTTGTAAAACCAGAGCCACGCCTCGGGATTGATCGGCTCGCCGACAGAACCGAGTAATCGCAGGCAGGAAAGATCATACTGTTCCGGCGCGAATTTCCCGTCTTCGCTACTCGCCTTGATGAGTGAACGAATGGCAGTCGGCGCCGTATAAAAAATACTGACTTTGTGTTTTTCGATCATTTCCCAAAAACGGCCGGCATGCGGATAAGTCGGGACTCCCTCGAAAAGAACGATCGTCGCTCCGACTGCCAGGGGGCCATAGGCATTGTAGGTATGTCCGGTAATCCATCCGATATCAGCTGTGCACCAGAAAATGTCGGTCGGCTTGATGTCGAACGTCCAGTGCATGGTCATAATGGCCCAAAGCAAATAGCCGCCGGATGAATGTTGCGCCCCTTTCGGATTACCGGTAGAACCTGATGTATAAAGAATGAACAATGGATGTTCCGCATCGACCCATTCAGGTTCACAGATTTCGGATTGCGACTGCATCAATTCGTGCATCCAATAATCACGTCCTTTGTCGAAAGGAATTTCCCCGCCGGTTCTCTGATAAACAATCACATTTCTGACGGTATGGTTCCCGCTCATGACCAGCGCATCATCAACGATGCTCTTCAACGGCAAGCAACGGCCGCCACGAATCTGCATATCGGCTGTAATGACAGCGATCGCCCCTGCATTTTCGATTCTCTCGCCAAGAGAAGGTGCGGAAAACCCACCGAAAACAACGGAATGGATGGCACCGATCCGTGCGCATGCCTGCATGGCGACAACCGCCTCGATTGACATGGCCATATAGATCACAACACGATCGCCTTTCCGGATCCCCAGCGATTTCAGACCGTTCGCAAGTTTGCTGACACGACGATGCAATTCACGATAGGTCACTTTTGTTACCGTACCGTCATCTGCCTCAAAAATAATGGCGTCCTTTTCCGCATTGCCATTTTCGAGATTTTTGTCGAGGCAGTTCCATGAAACATTCAGTTCACCATCTTCAAACCATTTGTAAAACGGTGGATTGGTTTCATTCAGCACTCTGGTAAACGGCTTGCGCCACAGTACAT
>CAVKGJ010000056.1:1480-22231 GCA_963655605.1 Oscillospiraceae bacterium | reverse complement strand
ACATTTTCCCGTGCCAGTTCAGCCCAGAACCCCTCATAATCCTCTTCAGCGGCCTTGCACAGAGCACGATAAGCCTCCATTCCCGAAATGGCCGCATTGCGCACGAATGCGTCGGACGGATAATAAAAATGTTTTTCTTTTTTTTCAGCTGGATGGACTGCCATATTGTTACTCCTGTTTTAATCCCGTCTTGCGTTGTGACGGTGACGACTGAACTCATTCTTTTGAATGAGACCACTTTTCACAAAACCACATCCTGTCAGGCAGTTATCCCTTTCAGGAAACCGGCTTTCCGTTGCATGTCTGAACAACCTGTTCCAGCAACTTCTTATATCAAAATATGAATATATTATATAATTAATTTTCATAAAGAAAGAAGCGAACGATATCCCAACTTTCCTGTTTCGTCAAACATCTTTTGCACTTTTCTGGCGCTTTTCTGAAAATTCCTCCAATCATTTCATTCGCAACCGACGAAAGAAGGCTTTAAAATATGCCGATATACCGACACAAGGCACAATTGCCTATTACTGAACACAATCCAGCACGCATATGACCACCATCATCAAGCAGGAAGACCTGATCGATTCCATTGCCGCAGCGCTCCAGTACATCAGTTATTACCATCCTCTCGACTATATAAAACATCTGGCACAGGCTTATGAAATAGAACAAAGCCCGGCGGCAAAAGATGCTATTGAACAGATTCTCACCAACTCACGAATGTGCGCGGAAGGCAAACGCCCTATCTGTCAGGACACCGGTATTGTCAATATCTTCCTGAAAGTAGGCATGGATGTCCGATGGGAAGGATTTTCAGGCAGTATTCACGACGCCATCAACGAAGGAGTAAGACGTGCCTATACTTTCCCGGACAACAAATTGCGAGCTTCTGTCGTCAATGATCCCCAGTTCGAACGCAAGAACACGAAAGACGACACGCCAGCCATCATCATGATGGATATCGTCCCGGGTAACACCGTAGAGGTTACGCTCGGCGCCAAAGGAGGCGGTTCGGAGAACAAGTCTTCACTCAAAATGCTGAATCCCTCCGATTCCCTTGTCGATCATGTCATCGATGCAATCAAACACATGGGTGCCGGATGGTGTCCGCCAGGTATCATCGGTATCGGTATCGGCGGTACAGCAGAAAAAGCGGTTTTGATGGCGAAAGAAGCTGCTATGGAAACCATTGACATGACAGCATTGAAACAACGTGGTCCGCAAAACAGGCTGGAAGAATTGCGAATCGAGCTGTATGACAAAATCAATGCGTTGGGTATCGGAGCACAAGGTGTCGGCGGCATGACAACGGTTCTGGATGTCAAGATCAATATGTATCCAACTCATGCAGCTTCCAAACCGGTTGCCATTATTCCAAATTGTGCCGCTACCCGCCATGCCCATTTTGTACTGGACGGTTCTGGTCCTGTGTATCTTGATCCGCCACACCTTTCGGACTGGCCACAGATCAACTGGCATCCTGACGTGGAAAAATCGGTACGAGTCGATCTGGACACACTGACAAAAGAAGAAGTTGCATCATGGAAACCCGGCCAGACCCTGCTCTTGAATGGCAAAATGCTGACAGGTCGCGATGCCGCGCACAAGCGGATCGCCGACATGCTAACCAAAGGTGAAAAATTGCCGGTCGACTTTACCAACAGAGTCATTTATTATGTCGGCCCTGTCGATCCGGTCCGTGACGAGGTTGTCGGTCCTGCTGGCCCGACCACTTCGACCCGCATGGACAAATTCACCGAAACGATGCTGGGTCAAACAGGACTGATCGCCATGATCGGAAAAGCCGAACGTGGTCCGATCGCCATTAAAGCGATCAAAAAACACCAATCAGCTTATATGATTGCTGTCGGTGGAGCTGCCTATCTGGTGGCACGCGCGATCAAGGACGCCAAAGTGGTTGCCTTTGCCGATCTGGGCATGGAAGCCATTTATGAATTCGAGGTAAGGGATATGCCGGTCACGGTCGCCGTCGATTCAAGCGGTACATCGCTCCATACGACCGGGCCGGCAGAATGGTCTACCCGGATTGCCAATTTCCGGAACGGAAAAATTCCGCTTGCGTCAAACTGAACGGACCATTTGCTGAAAGCGCAACCATGCTTCTTCCTTCCGGCCCGATTGGTATTTTTGATTCCGGTGTGGGAGGGCTGTCCGTTTTAAGACATATCCGTACCCAGTTGCCCACCGAGACCCTGATTTATTTTGCCGATTCAGGTTATGCGCCATACGGCGACAAACCGGAAGAATTCGTCATCGAACGTGCTTTCAGAATCGCCGGTTTTCTGCTGGAACAGGATATCAAGGCGCTAGTCGTTGCCTGCAATACCGCTACCGCTGCTGCAATCCATCTCCTGCGTGACAAATATCCCAACCTGCCCATTGTCGGTGTGGAACCTGGACTGAAACCGGCCGCCGCCAAAACTATTAGCGGCATCGTCGGTGTCATGGCAACGAAACGGACACTAGCCAGCAACAAGTTTCATGTATTGCATCAGCTACTGAACGATCAGACGGGTGTACATTTCATCATGCAACCGTGTCACGGCATGGCTGATCTGATCGAACATGCCGAACTGGATTCGGAAGCGATTTTCAGTCTGGTACGCCGATATCTGGTTCCTCTCCTTGAACAGAAAGCTGATACGATCGTACTGGGATGCACACATTATCCATTCGTTCGGCATGTCATTGAAAAAGTTGCCGCGGAGTACGGCAATCGTGCGCTGAACATTATCGATACCGGATATGCCGTGGCTCGCCAACTGAAACATTTACTGGACATCTACGATTTGAACTGCCGGGAAAAAATTTCGGAAACAGCGATACAGGTATTCACCTCAGGCAACCCAGAAACGATTTCGCTTCTGATCACCCGATTGCTGCAAGCCAGCATACCTGTTTCTTACGTATCATTATAAAATCGGGTTCAGTCTGTTTAACAAGACAGTCATTCGTACAGGAGAACAATCATGAAACGCTTGTTACTTTTTTTGCTTCTTCCACTGGCGGCATGCAGTACACCCGACAGCAACGATATCAGCCAGAATCTGCTTCCACTTCCGCCGGAGGCCGTCAGTTACCAATGCGACAGCGGGAACCGGATCATCGTCACTTATCCTTCAACGGAAACAGCCGAGGTCCTGTACAAACAGGAAAAATTCTCCATGCAAATCGCCGTTTCCGCCAGTGGCGCCCGTTATGCAGGAGACAGTCTGGTCTGGTGGACAAAAGGACAGGACGGCACCTTGTTCAAAGCGGATATCAACAATGATGCAGGTGATCTTCTGGAACGTTGCACACAAGTCCTGAAATAGCGGCAAACCACAAATCCGGCGGATATCCGCAGCATCAAAAATGACATGAAAAACGGTAATATATCGGAAGTATCTTCTGTTACCATTGTTTCTGCTTCCATTTCAACAAACCGAGGGGAGATGTATTCGTGAGCACATCAGTCAAAATCACTGTACTGGTCGATACCGAATCGTTTGACGACAATCTGGCGAAAGAACATGGTTTTTCGGCCTGGGTCGAAACAGAAGACCGTCATATTCTTTTCGATACCGGACAAATCGGCGGCATGCTGTGCAACGCCCAACGTTTGAATATCGACCTGAAACAGGCGGATACACTGGTACTGAGCCACGGTCATTTTGACCATACCGGTCAGATCCCGCAATTTCTGGCACAAAACGACCACGCCCGTATCTATTGCTGCTATAACCTGGATATCACGCGATACAGCTGCAAAATCGGAACGGCACCCCGTTCCATCGGTATGCCGGAAACATCCAGGCAAGCCTTGTCCGCCATTTCCGCCAATCGCATCTGTGAATTGTGTACTCCCCGCTATCTGACACCGACAATTGGCCTGACCGGCCCGGTTCCTCGCAATTCGCGATTGGAAGATACGGGCGGCCCTTTTTTCCTTGACGACCATCGGGGTATTGATGACCTGATTGAAGATGACCAGTCCATGTGGTTCGAAACCGATAAGGGCCTGTTGATTCTTCTGGGGTGTTGCCATGCCGGTCTTGTCAATACAGTGGAATATATCAAACAGATCTCCGGTATCGACAAGGTTCACGGTATCATCGGAGGCATGCATCTGGTCAATGCCGACGAGGCACGCCTGCAATATACTTTCGACAACATGAAACGCTGGAAACCGGATATCCTGATTCCCTGCCATTGTACAGGGGCGACACCGGTCGCCCGGATGATTGAAACCATCGGCAGCGACATTGTCAAATGGGGATGTTCCGGCTATACGATAGAAGCCTGATTGACTACTGATTACAGGAGAATTTTTATGGTACTGCTTGAACTGGCCATTTTTCCGAACGACAAGGGCACAAGCCTTTCCCCTTATGTAGCCCGCTGCATGGATATCATCGACAAAAGCGGATTGACCTACCAGTTTTCCGCTATGAGTACGACGATCGAAGGAGAATGGGACGATGTCATGAAAGTGGTCGGCGACTGTTTCAAGGCACTTGCCGCAGATTGCGACCGTATCAGCGTCATGACCCGAGTGGATTACCGTGCCGGCAAGGAATCCAGACTGAAAAGCAAGGTTCAATCCGTTGAAGAAAAACTGGGACGCGACCTTGTCAAGAAAAAATAAACCGTTTTCTCATCCATAAAGAAAAAGCATGGTTTTTGAACTGCCTCCCAAAAGTTGGACATAAAATTTTCAGGGGACACTTCATTTTCACCATGTTTTTTTACAGATAAACGATCGGGCTCCTGTCCGTCTATTTCTGGTTTTTCTTGTGTGAATCGACTATCTGCAATGCACTGGCAATCAGACCACTCATATCGGAAAGATTGCTGGGAACAATAATCGAATTGTTGGTCTTCGCCAATTGCCCGAAAGCGGCGACGTATTGTTCAGCAATTTTCAGATTCACCGCATCACTACCTCCCTGTTCAGCAATTGCCTGTCCGACCTTGCGCAATGCTTCGGCATTGGCATCTGCAATAGCAACGATAGCGGCCGCTTCCCCTTCAGCACGATTGATCGCCGCCTGTTTTTCACCTTCCGAGCGGGCGATTTCCGCTTCCCGCTGACCATTCGCCAGATTGATCTGTTCCTGCTTGCGTCCTTCGGAAGCAGCAATCAGGGCCCGTTTTTCCCGCTCGGCCGTAATTTGTGCCTGCATGGCCTGCAGAATTTCCGCGGGTGGCGTCAGATCCTTGATTTCATAACGCAAAACCTTGACCCCCCAGTTCTGCGCCGATTCATCAATGGCGCTGACCACACAGGTATTGATGTATTCGCGTTCCTCGAATGTCTTGTCCAGTTCCATGCGGCCGATCACTGAACGCAGTGTCGTCTGTGCCAGCTGGGTAATGGCGGCAATGTAATTGGAAGAACCGTAAGATGCACGCATGGCATCCGTGATCTGGAAATAAAGAATGCCATCCACTTGCAACTGGGTATTGTCTTTTGTAATACAAATCTGGGATGGCACATCCAGCGGTATTTCTTTCAGGCTGTGCTTGTAGGCGACACGGTCGAGAAAAGGAACCACGATGTTCAGTCCCGGCGCCAGCGTCGCATGATATTTGCCAAGACGTTCAACAACCCAGGCATGCTGCTGGGGCACGACATTGACCGATTTGATCACAAAAACAATGATTACGAGAAGAAAAACAAAAACAAGAAACAGTGGCTCCAATCGAAACCTCATCCAGTCAAAAAGTTGAAAAAATCATGTCTTGTCATTTTCGACAAGCAGGGTCGCTCCCCGTATTTCACGAATGATGAACAATCCGACTTCCGGCCTGCCTGTCGGAAGCAGTTCCACATCCCAAAGAGCCCCACGATAACTGGCTCGCGACCGGTAGATACCATTTTGCGGATTATCCCATTTCCAGATTTCAACAGTCTGTCCGATATCGAGAAGAACGGAAGGATTCCTTTGCGGACTGACCCGGTGCTTCCGCAAAAACCGGTTATTGCGCAAAACCAGTGTCACCACACCACCGGTCATCCCCGCTGCGATAATCTGGCCATAAAAAGGAATGCCTGCCACCGCGACAAGACCTCCGGCCACAGAACCGGCAGCGATCATCAGCAAATAAAATGTCCCAGTGAAAATTTCCACCGCCACCAATATGCCAGCAAAGGCAAACCATATCATCCAGTCTGTCATCCGCTTACTTCATACCGACAAATATCCGATTATATTATAGGATGAAAAAACAAACCATTACACCTGGCGGATAGCATGACAATCACACACAGCAAAGCGGTCCGGAACACTCAGCAGCCTTTCGTCTGGCTTTCCGCCAGCGTCTTCCATGTCGGCACGACCGAATCCGGATTCAGCGACATCGAATCGATTCCCTGTTTCATCAGCCAGCGTGCGAAATCCGGGTGATCCGATGGTCCCTGACCGCAAATACCGACATATTTTCCCTGACTGTTGCAAGCGGCAATCGCCTTTGAAATCAGGGCCAGTACGGCAGGATCGCGCTCGTCGAAATCCGCTGTCAGCAACTCAAGCCCCGAATCACGATCCAACCCCAGCGTCAGCTGGGTAAGGTCGTTGGAACCGATCGAGAAACCGTCGAACATTTCAAGGAACTCGTCGGCAAGAATGGCATTGGAAGGCACCTCGCACATCATGATGATGCGCAAGCCGTTTTCCCCACGACGCAATCCGTTGACGGCCAGCAAATCGATGACGGAACGAGCCTGTTTGAGTGTCCTGACGAACGGCACCATAATCTCGACATTGGTCAGTCCCATTTCATTCCGCACTTTTTTCATCGCTTCACATTCCATATGGAACGCTTCGGCAAACGAGGAAGCGATATAACGTGAAGCGCCACGAAATCCCATCATCGGATTTTCTTCCTCGGGTTCATAACGCGTTCCCCCCATCAATGTCCGGTACTCGTTGGACTTGAAATCAGACAGACGGACGATAACCGGCTTCGGCCAAAAAGCCGCCGCGATCGTTGCAACTCCCTCGGCCAGTTTCTGGACATAATAGGCGCGTGGTGAAGCATATCCCCGAGAAACAGATTCGATCCCTTTTTTCAGATCGGGATCGACATTCGGATAAGCCAGAATGGCATTGGGGTGGACACTGATTTCATTGATGATGAATTCCAGACGCGCCAGACCGACACCACCATTCGGAATGGTCTGCAATTTGAATGCCATTTGCGGATTGCCCACATTCATGGCCAGCTTGACCGGAAGAACGGGCAACGTGCCATATGTGATACGGGGCTCTTCCATCTCGAGTGTTCCTTCATAAATACGGCCATCTTCGCCTTCAGCGCATGAAACCGTCACAAGCTGCCCGTCTCTCAATATTTCCGTGGCATTCCCGCATCCCACGACTGCCGGAACACCAATCTCACGCGCAACGATCGCAGCATGGCAGGTTCGGCCTCCTCGATTCGTGACGATAGCTGCCGACTTTCTCATCACCGGTTCCCAGTTCGGATCGGTCATATCCGCGACCAGTACATCTCCTTCCTGCACCTTGCCCATTTCAGACGGATCTTTCACGATACGGACACGACCGATACCGATCTTCTGGCCGATGGCACGGCCTGACGTCAGAACGACTCCGTTTTCTTTCAGTTTGAATACCTGTACGGATTCCCCCGTTTTCTGGGAATTGACGGTTTCCGGCCGCGCCTGAAGGATATAGAGCTTGCCATCCACGCCATCCTTGCCCCATTCGATATCCATGGGACGCCCGTAATGATTTTCGATAATCACTGCGAATCTGGCTAGCTCGATTACTTCGGCATCGCTGATAGAAAAACGCTTGCGTTTTTCCTCAGAAACTTCCACGGTTTCAACCGGTTCGACGGCATCCTGTTTTCCCGAAAAAACCATTTCGATCAGTTTCGATCCGATCGAACGCCGGATAATCGGCATTTTACCTTTCTCCAGCATGGGTTTGTGTACATAAAATTCATCCGGATTGACAGCTCCCTGCACGACGGTCTCGCCAAGACCATAACTGGACGTAATGAAAACGACATCCCTGAAACCCGATTCGGTATCCAGCGTGAACATGACGCCGGACGCGCCCAGATCGGAACGGACCATCCTCTGGATACCGGCGGACAGTGCGACATCGGCATGTCTGAAACCACGCTGCTGACGATACGAAATGGCACGATCGTTATACAGGGACGCAAAAACCTTTCTGACTGCTTTCAATACATTTTCTTCCCCGACGACATTCAGATAGGTTTCCTGCTGGCCAGCAAAAGAAGCATCCTGCAAATCTTCTGCCGTTGCGGATGAACGCACGGCGACAGAAAGTTCTCCTGCCGTGTTTTTGACCATCTGGCGATACCGTTCGAGAATTTCCCTTTCCAGACGTGGTTGAAGCGGCGTTTCCTCGATCCATTGGCGTATATCGGCACCGGCATCCGCCAGTGCATGGACGTCATTGATATCCACACCCGCCAGACGGTTTTCAATCCGTTCTGCCAGTGTCTCGCCGCCATTTTCGCTGTAGGACAGAAAATCACGATAGGCCTGCGATGTCGTGGCGAATCCACCGGGAACCCTGACACCCTTCTGCTGCAACAGACCGATCATTTCGCCAAGGGACGCATTTTTTCCGCCTACGGAAGGAACATCTTTCATTCTCAGGTCTGTAAACGGAATGACATAAACAGCCTGATCGCTGGGTATTAGTGAAGCTGCTTCCGACATAATGATCTCCTTGCGAAAATGGGAACCCGTATCCGATGGAAAAAAAACGATACGATATTTCAACCAGTACAAAATCCATTTTATTGTACCGCCAGTGCAGCTGTGTTTTTCAAAAATAATCTTTACAATAGAAGAAATAGTTCTTCCTGATTATTCTCTCTGGCAGGCTAAACATGACGACACAAACGGATATCCCGGCGCGTACTGTCTATATCGTATCCGACGGTACCGGTATTACAGCGGAAGCACTGGCCCGCTCGGTGCTTTCCCAGTTCAACCTGTCCTATTCGAGGATACATATTCCCTTTGTCGATACAATCGGAAAAGCACGTCAGGCAAAACAACAGATTCAGGACGAGTATCAACAAACCGGCCAGCTTCCCATTGTCTTCTCGACTCTGGTGATTCCCGAACTGGTTTCCATTCTGAGAGAAGCCCGAGCCCTGCATCTTGATGTTATCCAGACCTTTGCCGATCCACTGAAAAAGGAACTGGGCATCGCTCCAAAACAGGAAATCGGTTTAAGTCATCAGAACATGGAGAGCGAGGAATACAAAAACCGGATTGAAGCCATCAATTTTACTCTGGCACATGATGATGGCCAATCCAACAGGAATCTGGATGAAGCCGATGTCATACTGGTCGGTATTTCCAGAAGCGGAAAGACCCCAACCAGCCTGTATCTGGCCATGCAATATGGACTGAAAGTGGCGAATTACCCGTTGATTCCGGAAGATTTCGAACGCGGCAGGCTCCCATCCTCTCTCGAATCCTACAAGCACAAACTGTTCGGACTGACCATTCAGCCTGAACGTCTCGCCGAAGTCCGTAATGAAAGACGACCGAACAGCCGTTATGCATCACTGGAAAACTGCCGTTATGAAGTGTCCGAAGCAGAAGGCATGATGAATCTGGAAGGTATCCCTTACCTTTCGTCGACATCGAAATCCATCGAGGAAATCTCGACAGCTATTTTGAGCGATATGCGTGCATTCTCCGGTCACGTTCCAGAAAAACTCGCATCCAGAATCTAGTGACACAATTCAAGTTCGAACGATGCGGCATAAGGTTCAGGAATACCAAGTCCGGCAGCGGTTTTCCGGTTCAGCATCAGTACCCGTTCATCAAAACCGTGTCCACGGTCACGTAAATTGCGCTGGTGCTGAGAATCATGATAACGCAGCAGCTTGCCTTTCCATTGGGCCTGTGTTTCACCAAACGCGACATAGAAATCCTTTCTCATATCGACTGTTTTGACGTCACTGTTCAACATCAGCGCAACGGGCCATTCAACCTTTGACGCAATGGCCTTCATCATGGCATACATGGCACGGTGGGCACGATTCGTATCATTGCCATGCGGCATAAAAAGCATATCCGGCCTGATTTCACGAATCAGCTTTTCCAAAAAAATCCGGTTTTCACTATCGTCTGCAACCTGGTCATCATCAGCATTGCTCAATTTCAGAAACCGGTAATGTGTTCCGGGCAAACCAAAGAAACGGAAACTGGCTGTCTGTTCCCTGACACGCAACCGCCGTCTGTCGTCCTGCGTCATTCCGGCTCCATAAACCCTGTCGATACCACTCCCCGTTTCCGCAACGACGACATACAATTCATGCCCCTGATCAACCAGACATTTGAGCGTTACACCAATAGCATCAAAATCATCAGGATGAGGCGCTGTAACCAGCAATTTCAATTTCCCGGGCCACTTGATTTTACGAAGATCGACAGGACGTTTCCCGGACAGAAGAAATTCCAGATTCATTGCAAACCTTTCATCAAAATTGTTGTTGCCGATTTCCATTCACTATCCACGAATCGGACAATACGGCAATCTATCAAATTCCACGAGAAAAAATAGCGATTATCTGAAAATGCCGAAAAATCCAATCAGATCACTGCACAATTCCGTTCCAGTATTTTTCTGACAGGGGCATATGTTTTACGGTGAACCGGTGATACCCCGTATTTTTCAAGCTGTGCCAGATGAAATGCTGTCGGATATCCCTTGTGACGGTCAAACCCATATTCCGGATATTGATTGTGCAATTCCATCATGGCAGCATCTCTTGCCGTTTTGGCCAAAATCGAAGCCGCTGAGATAGCCGGTATTCTGTCGTCCCCCCTGACAATGGCTTCAGCACGGACGGACAGTCCTCTGGGACACCGATTGCCATCAATCAGCGCCAGCTCCGGCTTTATGGACAGCATCTCGATCGCACGTTTCATGGCCAACATGGAAGCCCATAAAATATTCAATTCGTCGATTTCCGCGACGGAACATTGCGCGATCGACCATGCTCTGGCTTTTTCCCTGATCAATCGCGCCAGTTCACCACGCCGGTTCTCTGAAAGTTTTTTTGAATCTCTCAGACCGTCAATGGGACGATCCGGATCAAGAATGACCGCAGCTGCAAATACCGGCCCGGCAATGGGTCCCCTGCCTGCTTCATCCGCACCGCAAACAAGAGATATCCCGGACGAAAAAACGTCTTCAAAAGAAAGCTGTAAAGAAGATACCTGTTTATTCCGGGATGTATCAGCCATTCTGTTTCATCACGTCAAGAACTGCCTGCGCACTTGTCTGTGCCGTATTACGCAGCAAGGAATAATGCATGGCGATGAATCTTTCCTGTAAACGGTTCCGGTTCGCCTGATCTGTCAACTGGAACCAGAGCGCTTCCGAGAGAGCTTTTCCTGTCGCCGCATTCTGAAGCAATTCAGGAACAATCATCTCTCCTGCCAGGATATTGGGCAATCCAACCGGAGGTTTGACGATACGACGCGCAATCTCCCAGGTTGCCCTCATCAGACGATAGGCGATAACCATCGGTTTCTTGAAAAGTGCCACCTCAAGAGTGGCCGTTCCCGATGCTACCAATACAGCATCCGCTGCCGTTATAGCGGTATGTGACTGTCCCTTCATGACCTTCAGCGGCAATCTATCAAGATTCGCGCTCTTCATCAGGCGGGTAAAAAATACCAGCTGCTCATCTCCCGCCATAGGAACGATGAACTGGATATCCGGATCTCGCTGCAACAACAATTCGGCAGCCTCGACAAAAGGAACGCTGTTGTACTTCAGTTCTGACATTCGGCTACCCGGCAAAATGGCGATCACGGGTTTATCCTTGTCCAGTCCCAGACTGTCCCGCGCCGCATGCATATCCGGCCTCATGGGAATCACCTCGGCCAGAGGATGCCCGACACAGGTTACCGGTATGTCGGCCTTCTGGTAAATGGCTTCTTCGAAAGGGAATAAAACCAGAATACGCGAAACAGCTTCAGCAATTTTCCGGATACGACTACTGCGCCATGCCCAAATAGAAGGACTGACGAAATGCACTGTCTTAATTCCTGCCTTTTTCAGTGAAACCTCAAGATCGAGATTGAATTCAGGCGCATCAATACCAACAAACACATCCGGTTTTTCAGCCAACAGATGATCTCGCAAATGATTGCGAATGCCCCTGATTTCCCGATAATGAGACAAAACTTCGAAAAGACCGTTAACGGCCAGCTTTTCCATAGGCCAATTGCTGACAAAATCATATCTTGCCATCCGTGGCCCCCCGATCCCGTGCATCAAGGTATTGGGCAGCTGTGGACGCAATGCCGATAACAGTGTTTCACCAAGAAGATCACCGGAAGTTTCTCCGGCGACCATGGCTATCGATCTCATTTGCCCATTCCTTTCAGATACAGGACATTGCCTTCCTTTGTCAGGCTATCGCAGTAAACCTCTCTGCGCACTTTCGATAAACGCGTGCATTTGCCGAATATAATCGGCCGCTTCCGGCGAAGCCGAAGCCTCTTCCAGCAATCTGGATTTGGCTTCTTCAAGAGACAGGCCTGACCGGTAAACCGTCTTGTATGCTTTCCGGATATCAGCGATCTGTTCCGAGGTGAAACCACGACGTTTGAGTCCTACCGAATTGATGCCATAAGTCGACGTCGGCGTTCCCGACACCATCAGGAAAGGCGCGATATCCTGGGATACATGCGAACCGAACCCTGTCATTGCATGGTCTCCTACCCGACAGAACTGGTGAATCAGCGTGAAACCACCAAGAATCACCCAGTCGCCAATATGGACATGTCCGGCCAGTTGCGCACTGTTGGCAAAAATCGTATGGCTCCCCACCTGACAGTCATGAGCCAGATGGACATATGCCATGATCCAGTTGTCATTCCCCAGACGGGTCACACCTTCATCTTGGACAGTTCCCAGATTGAATGTGCAGAACTCCCGAATGGTATTACGGTCCCCGATCTCCAGCTTCGTCAGTTCGCCTGCATATTTCTTGTCCTGCGGCATTCCGCCCAGAGAGGCAAACTGAAAAATATGATTGTCCTCGCCGATTGTCGTATGTCCTTCGATAACGACATGAGGCCCGATTTTTGTTCGGGCACCGATTCTGACATCCGGTCCGATGATTGAATAGGCACCTACTTCTACCGAACTGTCCAGTTCGGCATGCAGATCAACTATTGCAGTAGGATGAATAGCCATCAGGATTCAGCTTTCTGGGATACAACGCCACCCCGAATGGCACACATCAGTTCCGCTTCGACAGCCAACTGTCCATCTACCAGCCCTCTTGTCCTGAATTTCCACATCCCTCTTGAACTGCGGATCAGTTCCGCTTCCATCACAAGCTGGTCACCTGGTTCGACAGGGCGTTTGAAACGTGCACTGTCAATCGTCGCAAAATAAACCACCGCATCCTTGTCCAGCTTGCTGTCATGCGACATGAAAGCGAATATGGCTGCCGTTTGTGCCAGCGCCTCGATAATCAGGACGCCCGGCATCACCGGATGATTCGGAAAATGGCCATTAAAGAATTCCTCATTGGCTGTTACATTCTTGATGGCAGTAATCTTTTTTCCCGCTTCCCAGTCCAGAACACGGTCAACCAGCAACATGGGATAACGATGAGGCAACAACTCCCTGATCTGATGAATATTCAAACTCTTCATTTTTTCGTTTTTGTTATTGATTGGATGGCTTTTTCAAGTTCACGGATTCTATCACGCATGGAACTCAGTTTTCGCGTCAGCACGGCTGTCTTTTCCCATTCCGCATGTTTGGCCAACGGATAAAATCCGGAATAGACTCCCGGTTCCGGGACCGAACTCTGCACGACACTGGCTGCGGTAATATGCACACCGTCGGCTATTGTCAGATGACCGCCGATCATGGCTGCTCCGCCAACGGTACAATGTTTGCCGAATATGGCGCTTCCTGCCACACCGACACATCCTGCCATTGCCGAATTTTCACCGATATGACAGTTATGGCCAATCTGGATCTGATTGTCCAGTTTGACGCCATTTTCGATCACCGTATCCGACAATGCTCCCCGATCGATTGTGGTATTGGCACCGATCTGTACATCATTGCCGATGATCACCCGTCCTGTCTGTGGAATCTTGACCCAGACGCCATCCTCATTGGCAAATCCGAATCCCTCGCAACCGATCACAGCTCCGGGACGTAATACCCCACGCTCACCGATTTCACAGCCTTGCAGAAACACAACCCTTGGAAAGAAATGGCAACCTGCTCCGATTTTCGCATTTTTGCCAATGAAGCAACCTGCCTCGATCAGACAGCTTTCTCCGATTTCAGCGCCAGCCTCAATCGTAACAAAAGGACCAATCGTGACACTTGATGCCACTTTCGCTGCAGGATCAACAACTGCACTGGGATGAATGCCCGGAATATGAGGAACGGTTTTAAAACTTTCGAACAGTTGCGCCGCATGGGCGAAATAGGCATAAGGATTTTTTGTGACAATGCGCGCTCCCCTGAAAAGGTCACCTACGAGCTGATTGTCTTTGGAGGAAAGAATCAGCGCCGCGGCCTTGCATCGGTTGACTTCATGACGCAAACGCGGATTGGTTAGGAAAGTGATATGGTCGGAGCCCGCATTATCCAGGGGTGCAAATCCCGTTACTTCGATACTGCCGTCACCAATAAGTTGACCGCCGAAACGGTCAACCAGCTCTTGAAGATTGATCGACATCCTGATCTTTATCGTTAGTTGTTCAACGCTTTCAATACCTGTTCGGTAATATCAACGCGCGGAGAAATATAAACGGCATCCTGCACGATCAGATCGTATTTTCCGTCCTTGGCAATCTTGTTGATTTCCTTGTTGACTCGGTCGAATACCTTGGCGATTTCCTCATTGCGGCGCTGCATGAAATCTTCACGATACGCACGCTGTTTACGCTGGAAATCCTGACTGAGATCGGCCAGTTCACGCTGGCGTTTAAGCCGCTGCGATTCGGACAGAACCGGCATGTCTTTGTCCAGTTTCTCCCCCATGGATTTCAGTCGTGCCTGAGTATCACGCAGTTCCTTATTCCGTTTCGAAAAATCGCTTTCCAGCTTTTTCTCGGCAGCCTTGGCCGGTGCGGATTCACTCATGATCCGGTCAGGATTGATATAGCCTATCTTGTATTCCTGTGCATGTGCAAAACCAAAAACACAAAGGCACAATGCCAATACAACCGCCTTTTTTGCAGTTATGAATGTTTTAGCAAAATTTTTCAAGTTGCGTCTCCAAAAATAAATCAACGTTATGAATTATGCCACCAATTTTCTAAAAACCGGTACCCAGCTGGAACTGGAATGCTTCCTTCCTGTCCCCGTCTTTTGCATTGAGCGGAAAGCCGTAACTGAGTTTCAAAGGCCCGATCGGCGATACCCAACTTACACCAACCCCCGCCGAGTATCTCAGATCGCCAAAATCAATATCTTGTTCATCCGTAAAAACATTACCGCCATCAAGGAAAGTGAACCAGCGCAAGGTCCGGTCCCCTCCCATGCCCGGCATCGGGAACTGAAGTTCAACATTACCGACTACCCGTTTCGTACCACCGAGATACTCGCGATCGCCATCATAATCATATTCGACCTGCCCCAACGAAGAACTTTCATAACCACGAACCGTTCCCATACCACCGGCATAGACATTCTTGAACACCGGATACGGTTTTCCCCCAAGTCCCTTGCCGTAGTCAAACATACCATTCAATGCCAGAGTGCCTCCCTCAAACATCGGAATGAAATACTGGTGCTGGTAAGAAGTCTTGTAATACTTCATGTCACCCAGCATCGACACCTCAAGGTTGGCTTTCTGGTACCGTCCTTTGGTCGGTACCAGTGAACTGTCCCTGCTGTCCCTTGCCCATGCGACAGTCAAAGGTATGGCATAGGCACTGGCGCTGTCTCCATCACCGAAATCTTTTACGAAATCCTTGTAACGTTCCGGACTGTCCTCATAGACATCCATCGCCGTTCTTTCGACACCGACCCCGAAGAAAACACGGTCTATTTCGGTAAACGGCACACCGAACTTGACATTGGCTCCCAGTGTTTCGACCTTGTAATCATTGTCATTGATCAAAGGCGGTCTTATCGTCCGGTAAAACAGTTCATAACGGCGACTGATGCCGTCATCCGTGAAGTACGGCGTATTCTGGGTCAGCGCGATGGTACGGTAACGTTTACTGGTATTGACCGTCAACCCGACATCATTACCGGTTCCTGCAAAATTCTGCTGTTCAATGGCACCGGACAGAAGCAGTTTGTCTTCCTGGGAAAAACCTGCGCCTAGCATCAGATTACCTGTCGGTTTCTCGACCACTTTCATGTTGACATCCACCTGGTCAACCGTTCCGGGCACTTCCGGTGTTTCAACCGATACTTCCGTAAAAAATCCGAGACGGTCCACCCTGTCACGGGACAATTTGATGTTTTTCCCGTCATACCAGGACCCTTCCATCTGCCTGAACTCCCTCCGGATAACTTCATCGCGGGTTTTGGTATTGCCGGCAATATTGATTTGCCGAACGTAAACACGCTTGCCGGGATCGATAAATATCGTAAACGCGACTTCCTTCTTCTCCTTGTCGATATCCGGCTGTGGGTTGACATTGGCAAATGCATATCCGAAATTGCCAAGATAATCGGAAATTTTCCTGGAACTTGCCGTCAGTTTCTCGCCTGAATATATATCCCCCTTTTCCAGTTCGACCAGAGACCGGATTTCCTCTTCGCGCCCGAACAGCTCACCTTCCAGACGAATGTCCGAAACCGTGAACTTGTCTCCCTCGTTGATATTCAGCGTAATGTAAATGTCTTTCTTGTCACTCGTAATCGACACCTGTGTCGACTCGACCTGCATTTCAATATAGCCGTTGTTCTGGTAAAACGATTTCAGCGCTTCGATATCACCGGTCAGTTTTTCCTTTGAATACTGATCGGCCCGTGTATACCACGTAAACCAGCCCGGTGTACGGAGCTTGATCCTGTCCATCAATTCCTTGTCGGAATATGCCTTGTTCCCGACAAACTTGATTTCCTTGATCCGCGAGACCTCGCCTTCATCAACTGTAAAATTGACAGCGACCCTGTTTCTTTCGACTGGCGTAATCGTTGTAGTAACCTGGACGCCATAAAGCCCGCGCGACATGTACTGGCGTTTCAGCTCCTGTTCCGCCCTGTCGACCAGTGCACGGTCATAAATGCGCGCCTCGCCAAGACCGACATCCTTTAAGGACTTGATCAGCATTTCCTTGTCGAATTCTTTCGTCCCGGTGAAATCAACACTGGCAATGGCAGGCCGTTCCTCGACGATAACAACCAGAATATCCCCTTCCGCATCAATACGCACATCCTTGAAAAAACCGGTTGCATAAAGCGCCTTGATCGCCGAAGCGGCCTTTTCATCGGTAAACGTATCTCCGACACGGACAGGAAGATAATTGAAAACCGTACCGGCTTCCGTACGCTGGATACCTTCAACACGGATGTCTTTTACAGTGAAGGGCTCTATCGCCAGTACATGACCGGAATACAGGAGTGCACTTGCAGCAACCAGAGCCGAAAGGCGAAAAGGTAAGTGACGACGGAATAATTTCATGAATCTCATTTAAAGACACAAAACAGGGATATCCATCCATACTGCTCTAATCATTACTCAGAAAAAAAGACGGACGACATCATTAAAAACGGCTACCAGCAACAATATCCCCAGGATTCCCATTCCGATCCTGTAGCCGATCTCGGCCACTTTTTCAGGAATGGAACCTCCTGTCACAACTTCCACAGCATAATACAGCAAAAGGCCGCCATCCAACACTGGTATCGGCAGCAAATTCATCACCCCGATACTGATACTGATAAAAACGATAAAGTGCAGATAACGGATCAGGCCGGCACGTGCCGTTTGCCCTGCATAATCTGCGATGGCAATGGGACCTGTAATATTTTTCAGCGAAACATCACCTGTTATCATCTTTCCGATCATTTTGACAGTGATAACCGATGTCTCCCACGTTTTACAGACCCCCTCGACAAAGGCAACAGGGATGCTGTAACTCAGTATAGTCATCTCGGGCATGACTGAAACCTTGGCATCCATTTTGCCGATAAGCCTGTCTTTTTCCATCCGTGCTGCAAGCGTCAGCGGAATGCTGACTGGCCGGCCATCCCTCAGAACCTGCAACACCAGTGACTTACCCGGAGATTCCCGTATGGCGCCAACCAGCGCCAATGAATCCTGGACAGGCATTCCATCAATTCCGATCACCCTGTCGCCTTCCTTCAATCCCGCATTTTCCGCTATACCACCCGTTTCGACTGCACCTATGACGGCAGGCGGCCTTTCAACCGAAAGGCCCAGCTTCCCGATAAAATCCTTGTCGACATCTTCTATTGAAAGATGCGCTGACGGCAAAACGACGGTCACTGGATCTCCGGTCACATCACCAGTCCCGTCTTGCCTGACATAAGTCAGTGAAACCACAGGCCGCTCTTCCATCAATATTTCCGTCATTTTCCAGCGGACCTGCTGCCAGTTATGGATCGGACTGTCATCAATAGCAACAATCGTTTCGCCACCTCTCAATCCGACTTTATAGGCTACTGTATTTTCAGGGACGGCGCGAAGCCTCGCAACAGGTTCGGGCATGCCATAAATATATAATCCGGTCAGAACGACGATTGCCAGCACAAAATTGGCAAGCGGCCCTGCAGCCACAATAGCAATACGGCGCCATACACTCTGGCTTGTAAATTCCCGCTTTCTGTCTTCTGCAGAAATTGTATCCAGATCCTCAGCTCTGGCATCCAGCAATTTGACATATCCGCCAAGAGGCAAAGCGGAAATGGCCCATTCCGTTTTGTCAGGGCCGAATTCACGGCTGAAAAGAATTTTGCCCATTCCCAACGAAAATCTCAGAACCTTGACATTGCACAGACGCGCCATCCAGTAATGGCCCAGTTCGTGAATGACGATAAGCACTGACAACGCAAGTATGAAAGCCAGTATTGTTTGAATGAATATCATTGCAAAATCAGACTTGTTGCGACCGTCCGGGCAGCACGGTCATGCACCAGAACGCTGTCGATTCCCGTAATCGAACTTTCCGTTGTCACCCTGTCAAGTACCCGCGCAACCACATCGCCAATGCGACGAAAACTGATACGCTGCTCCAGAAACGCCTGAACCGCCACCTCATTGGCCGCATTCAGAATAGCTGGAGTCGCGCCTCCCGTTTTCAGCGCCTCATATGCCAGTTTCAGGCACGGGAAACGTACGAAATCTGGAGATTCGAATTGCAGTGTACCGATTTTCGTCAGATCCAGCGATGTCACTCCCGAAAACATCCGTCCCGGATAAGCAAGCGCATGTGCGATCGGAATCCTCATATCCGGGTTGCCCAGCTGGGCGATAACCGATCCGTCGATATAGGAAACCATGGAATGAATAACGCTTTGCGGATGAATAACGACTTCAATCCGATTTGCGGGAACACCAAAAAGCCAGTGCGCCTCGATCACCTCGAGCCCCTTGTTCATCATCGTCGCCGAGTCGACGGATATCTTTCTGCCCATAACCCAGCGAGGATGAGCAATAGCCTGTTCCGGAGTCACATTATCCAGTGTATCAACCGGTCTGTGCAGAAAAGGCCCCCCTGAAGCCGTCAACACAATCTTGGAAACCCCATGCTCATGAGGAAAACGTTTATGCTGTGCCGGCAGACACTGGAATATGGCATTATGTTCGCTGTCAATCGGCAGAAGCGTTGCATCATTGCTGATGACGGTATCGATAAAAAGCTGGCCGGACATCACCAGTGCTTCCTTGTTGGCCAGCATCACCTTTTTCCCTGCGCGGGCCGCTGCCAGGGCAGGTGCAAGCCCTGCCGCACCAACGATAGCAGCCATAACAGCATCACACCGAGAAGAAGCCGCCACATCGCACAATGCCTTTTCACCATACAGTACATCCGTCCTGATACCCCTGGCACGCAAATTCCTCTCCAGTGCCAAGGCATCGGCTGCCGTTCCGACCACTGCGACTTCCGGACGGAATCGCTCGCACTGCCGCAACAATTCACCGACACGCCTGTTGGCTGTCAGGGCATACACAGCATACTGCTCGCGGTGTTGCGACAGGACGTCCAGCGTGGAAACGCCAATCGACCCTGTCGATCCCAGCACAGTGATACGCTGCAGATTTGCCGTCATGATCTATAACCATATTCCCAGTAAAACAGCCAGAGGCAATACCGGAATCAGGGAATCGATCCGATCCAGTACTCCACCGTGTCCGGGCAATAAATTGCTGCTGTCCTTGAACCCACGGCGCCGCTTCAGTTTTGATTCAAGCAAATCGCCAATAATGCTTAATGCAACCAGCAAGACCAGATTGCCCAGCATGGCAACCACACCATATTTGGCATAAATGACCAAAGCGATATTTTCCTGCAATGACGTAAACCACACAACCGCCACAGCGACCAGCAAAACCGCCAACACTCCACCTGCGACTCCTTCCCAAGTCTTGCCGGGAGAAATGGCAGGCGCCAGTTTATGTTTTCCGAATGCTCTTCCCGCGAAATAGGCGCCAATATCGGCAAGCCAGACAATAATGAGAATCGACAGGAGCAATATGGCAGACCGGTCATACAAGACAAGCACTGACAGAAAACTGCTC
>CAVKGJ010000056.1:0-1470 GCA_963655605.1 Oscillospiraceae bacterium | reverse complement strand
GTACAAACGGGCCCGGCCTGTACCCGGATCGGGTAAATCACGAAATAACGATGGAATGAGAAAAACAATCCAGATAATGACGGCGACCATGGCAAACCAGACATACACCTTTTGCGGAAGCCTCCATACTGAAATGACGAACACCACACCCGAAACAGCCGCTACGATGAACGGATGCCTGTTTTCAAACAGCCTGGCATTTTCCCACGATGCAACGCAGAAAAATGCCAGCAGAAAAAATCTGAACAACCAGTCACTTTGCGACCATAAAACCAGAAACAGGACTGCTGCAAGGCACACAGCGGTATAGATGCGTTTTTTCAGCATTGATCACACCAGTTGTTCACTTGTTTTTCCGAATCGCCGTTCCCTGTTCTGAAAAGAGAGAATCGCTTTTTCCAGTTCTTTATCGTCGAAATCGGGCCAGTATGTTTCCGTAAAGTATAACTCGGTATATGCCAATTGCCAGAGAAGAAAATTGGAGATCCGCTTTTCCCCACCGGTACGGATGAACAGATCGGGATCCGGAGCATAAGACAAGGCAAGATACGAGGCAAGGCGCTTTTCCGTCATTTCAGTCGCGTCAATGCCATCCTGCACCATTTTTCTGACTGCCTGCAATATATCCCATTGCCCACCGTAATTGGCACAGACTGTCAACGTCAATGCCGTATTGGTCGAAGTTTTTTCCTGAGCCTGTGCAATCGCCGCCTGCAGATGAACATCGAAACGGCTGATATCGCCAATGATATTCAGCCGTATATTGTTTGCGTGCAATCTGTCCGTCTCTTTTTCAAGAGTGGACAAAAACAGTTTCATCAAGAATCCGACCTCTTCACTGGGTCTGTTCCAGTTTTCAGAACTGAACGCAAAAACGGTCAGATAAGGAATATTCCGTGAGATACATCCTTCAATAGTACGCCTGATCGCTTCAACACCTTTTACATGTCCTGCGACACGTGGCAAAAAACGTTTTTTTGCCCAGCGGCCATTGCCATCCATGACGATGGCAATATGTCTGGGTATAGCAACTTTACCGGAAGCAATATTGTCAGACATGTCTGAAATGACGGATCCGTCAAACCGTCATGACTTCTTTTTCTTTTTCTATCAACAGTTTGTCGATCTGCTGCACGAATCTGTCGGTCAGTTTCTGGATATCGTCCTGGGCACGGCGTTCATCATCTTCCGAACATTCCTTTTCCTTGACCATTTTTTTCAGCGACTCATTGGCATCCCGACGGATATTCCGGACGGCCACTTTGGCATCTTCGCCTTCCGTCTTGACCAGTTTGACCATTTCCCTGCGACGTTCTTCCGTCAATGGCGGAGTCGGGACACGAATGATATCGCCGACCGAAGACGGATTCAGACCAAGATCGGAGTCACGAATGGCCTTTTCGATAATACTGACCATCTTCTTTTCCCAAGGCTGTACTGAAATGGTCCGCGCATCAATCAGGGTAATAT
>CAVKGJ010000055.1:0-3516 GCA_963655605.1 Oscillospiraceae bacterium | reverse complement strand
CCCGCCATACGACCGACATGTTTATTGGCCTGTTCCATATTGGCACCCTGCGCCACCTGTCTGAACTGTGCCGGCATCTTGTCAAGCATACTGGAAAGACCACCCATATTTTTCATTTGTTCCAGCTGTGCCTTGAAATCGTTCAGATCGAAACGCCCGCCGACTTTCAGTTTTTTCTCAAGTTCCTGCGCGGCCTTGAGGTCGACATTCTTGCGCGCTTCCTCCACCAGTGCAAGGATATCACCCATTCCCAGTATCCGGTTTGCCATCCGGACAGGATCGAACGCCTCAAGTCCATCCAGTTTTTCCGATACACCAACGAACTTGACCGGTTTTCCGGTAATATGACGTACGGACAAGGCAGCGCCGCCCCGTGCATCGCCATCCAGTTTGGTCAGGACAATCCCCGTCAGAGGCAATGCATCATTAAAACTCTTGGCAACATTGATCGCATCCTGGCCCAGCATCGCATCGACGACAAAAAGCGTCTCGATCGGAGAAAGCGCCTGATGCAATCCGGATATTTCCTGCATCATCTGTTCATCAATGCCCAAGCGGCCTGCCGTATCGACAATCAGTACATCATAAAAATGTCTCTTGGCATAATCCAGAGCCGCCTGTGCAATCGCTATCGGCCGATCGGACGATTCTGCCTTAAAAAAATCGGCACCACTCTGGCCGGAAACCGTCTCAAGCTGTTTGATCGCGGCAGGACGATAAACGTCAGTCGAAACTGTCAACACTTTCTTTTTCTTGTCCTGCCGGAGATATCTGGCCAGCTTGCCTACCGTCGTCGTTTTGCCGACCCCCTGTAAACCGGCCATCAGAATAATCGCGGGCGGCTGGGTGGCAAAATTGAGCTGGGAAGCCTTTTCACCGAGATCGGCCCCCATGATGTCGGCCAGTTCCTGCTGTACGACCCCCACCAGTGCCTGCCCCGGCGACAGCGAATCCATCACTTCCGTTCCCATCGCCTTTTCACGGACCCTGCCAATAAAATTTCTGACAACAGGCAAAGCGACATCCGCTTCCAGCAGGGCGAGACGAACCTCGCGCAGCATTTCTGCCGTATTCGCTTCCGTTAATCGTGCTTCACCACGTATCGTTTTGACGACTTTGGCCAAACGTTGAGTCAGATTATCAAGCATATATATCCAGTAAACGTGATTGGTTATCAGAATGTGAAAATCAGCCGTTATTGTAATCGCATTTCCGGAACGGTCTATCCTTCATGCGAACATCTCTCAGGCACGACACTAAAGCACGAGCCACCCGGAAAACTGATTTCATGACTTTTTTGTCGGTTTGAAATCGATAACGGCCAATATGTGCCCTCCGGAAGGCTTTTTTAGTTGCGAACCGCACTTTGTATATTCTACAATGACCTTTAACTTTGAATTAGTGCAACCTTTTTTCCTGCAGAGAAAGCGAGACCCAAATATGACATCAGATATTGCAATTGCTCAAAGTGCGAAAATGCTTCGCATCAGCCAAGTTGCGCAACGCTATGACATTGAGGAAGAATACCTGGAACCTTATGGCCATTACAAGGCAAAAATCTCCCTCGATTTCCTGGATACTCTGAAGGATAAACCCGATGGCAAACTGATCATGGTAACGGCCATCAATCCAACCCCTGCAGGCGAAGGCAAGACCACGACGACCATCGGGCTTGGTGACGCGCTGAACCGTATCGGCAAAAAAGCCATCATTTGTCTCCGCGAACCGTCCATGGGTCCTGTTTTCGGCATGAAAGGCGGCGCTGCAGGCGGCGGCTATTCACAAGTCATTCCCATGGAAGATATCAACCTCCACTTCACAGGCGATATCAGTGCCGTGGCCATGGCCAACAATCTTCTGTCCGCACTGATTGACAATCATATCCATCATGGAAATGAACTGGGTATCGATGCACGCCGTGTGGTATGGAAACGCGTCATCGACATGAATGACCGTTCCCTGCGCAATATTACGATCGGGTTGGGAGGTCCGGCCAACGGTTTCCCACGTGCTGACGGATTCAACATCGCTGTGGCATCCGAAGTCATGGCAATTTTCTGTCTCGCAAACAGTCTGCAGGATCTGAAAGAACGTCTTGGAAAAATCGTTGTTGCCTATACCCGTGACCTGAAACCGATTCTGGCCAGCGACCTGAAAGCACATGGCGCCATGGCTGCCCTACTCAAGGATGCCATCAAGCCGAACATGGTGCAGACACTGGAAAACAATCTGGCATTCATTCACGGTGGCCCGTTCGCCAACATTGCAACAGGCAGCAACTCCGTCATCGCCACCAAATCGGCATTGAAATTGGCCGACTATGTAGTGACCGAAAGCGGTTTCGGCGCCGATCTGGGAGCAGAAAAATTCGTTGATATTGTTTGCCGCAAGTCCGGATTGCGTCCGGATTGCGCCGTTATCGTTGTGACCATTCGCGCACTCAAATATCATGGTGGTGTCAATCTGCCTGATCTGGGCAAGGAAAATCTGACCGCCCTTGAAAAGGGTATTGCCCATCTTGAAAGACATGTCAATAACATTCGCAACCATTATGGTTTGCCATGTGTTATCTGCATCAATCATTTCACACTCGATACCGACGCCGAAATCCAGCTCCTGAAAGAAAAAATGGCAAGCCGCGGCACGCCAATCGTCGTATCCAAACACTGGAGTGAAGGTGGCAAAGGTGCAGAAGAGCTGGCGCAAACCGTTGTCAATGTCATCGAAACGACACCAAGCAATTTCAAGTTCGTTTACGATGAAAAAGAGTCGCTCTGGAACAAAATGTCGACCCTGGCGACAAAACTTTATGGAGCAAGGGATATCGTTGCCGATAGCAAGGTCAAGGCGCAAATCAGAAAACTGGAAGAAGACGGTTATGGAAATTACCCGATTTGCGTTGCGAAAACCCAGTATTCATTCGCAACAGATCCAGCATTGCGTGGCGCGCCATCCGGCCATTCTGTCAACATCCGTGAAGTCCAGCTTGCAGCAGGAGCGGAATTCATTGTGATGCTGTGCGGTGATGTCATGACGATGCCAGGTTTGCCGAAAGTCCCGTCTTCCAATATGATTGATATAGACGCGGATGGCAGGATTATTGGATTATTCTGATTTGAATGCGGTCTTTCCTGTTCCATAACCGGAAAGACCGTCATTGGTGAACCTGTTCTGCGAAAACAACGCAGTATTTGTTTATTGATAAATTTCACAACTTAAGAAGGCGGGTGCGAAGCTGCTTGTTTCGTACCCAGACAACACCGCCCTGTAATGCGCTATCTATCAGATAGCGTAGAGCACCTTTTGTTACCGGCAAGGTCCTGCAATGACGGGCATGGGTTTTTCTCATATGTACGAGAACTTCATACACAAAATGGAAATTGACAAGTGTACCGGCAACCATACGGAATGACAGCATACATTGATTGTAAGCAAAAACGATAAAAATCCGCATGTTGCCTGGTGAAGACAAGAGGAAGAAGGGAAAGAACATGAAAATAGCGATCATAGGAGCCG
>CAVKGJ010000054.1:0-8777 GCA_963655605.1 Oscillospiraceae bacterium | reverse complement strand
GCCCTTGAGAAGAAACGGGATGATGACATCTCACATGGTGAGATAGAAACCGCACATCCCGGCTACCCTGGAAGTCAGGACACCTTCCATGTCGGAACTATCAAAAGAGTTGGCAGGATATACCAACAGACCTTTGTCGACACCTACTCCAAATGGGCAACAGCCAGGCTGTATACCACCAGGACACCGATAACGGCGGCAGACTTGCTCAATGATCGAGTGCTGCCCTGTTTCGAATCACAAGGCATGGGAATCATCAGGATTCTTACCGACCGGGGGACGGAATACTGTGGTAAAGCAGAGAACCATGATTACCAGCTGTACCTTGCGGTAAATGACATTGAGCATACGAAAACAAAAGCGGCACATCCACAGACCAATGGTATCAGTGAACGTTTTCACAAAACCGTCCTGCAGGAGTTTTATCAGGTTACATTCAGGAAAAAAAACTACCGGTCTATAGAAGAGCTCCGGCAAGACCTTGATGATTGGCTCAGGTATGACAACAATGAACGCACCCACCAGGGGAAAATGTGTTGTGGACGAACACCCTTACAAACTTTGATTGAAACAAAGGAGGTTTGGCGTAATAAAATAGACAACCTTAACAACCAGTCTGAATCTGACAAACAAATACCTCTCAAACCGGGAAAGTGTCCGATGATATCGAGACTAGTACATTTAATTTATAATTCCTGTAATCAATATTTCGGTATGGATTCCTCTGTCCTGATTTGCCTGATTCTGCAAGAAGACGATGCGCTTTTCATGAAAAACAGTCCGAAGGGAAGGTCTTGCCAGAATGTATTTTTATCCAGAAACCGGATGTTTCCTCGTTTGTGTCCAACCAGCCCTGAGCACGGGAGTGTTTGAATGAATTATGAAGAATCTTCACGTGGCATTTCGATAACCATTTCAGCTGCAATTGCCAAGGAAGCCAAGGAAAGTTTTGCGCATGCAGACTGGGCCAAGAATATCCCTACGTATCTTCTTTTGAGAGGCGATGACGAAATAACCATTTCATACAATGAACTGGATGAAATTGCGAAAGATTGGGTTCAGGAGAAATTGACACAAGGTGGTCATCGCGCCATGGCAGGAACAATCGCGGGATTGAGAGCTGCCTCAAAGGATCCTGCCAATATAGAAATATTTGATCTTGTTGTGCTGGCCCAAGCATTGGGAGAATATATTAAACAAGATTCCGTTGACGGCTGGCTTTACACGCTTGGTGAAGATGGGGAGCATGTGCCGTGGCTTGTGACAGACGTGGCTTATCAGGAGGCATCCAATGCGCCACCTTGTGTTGCGGTATATTTGACAGCAAACAGTATTCCGACCCGTCGGGACGATCTTGTCAGGCCTGCCTCAAAAGTAATCTATTTTTTTGCGGAGGATGTGCAGTTCAAGAAAATAGCAGATGTACTGGCAATGAAAGGATTTATGAAGGAGACATCGGCTCTGAAAGCAGGTTATCTTCAGGCCATGAAAACGTTTGCCGAAATCTTGCCCAAGATGAACAGTCAATTCTGGGCGACAGGTAGTGGGATGGAGGTGGATATGGATGACAGGACTCATCATCCTGAACGGATAGTCTTCGACAATCCTTGTCGGGTCATCAATGACGAAGGGCTTCTTCACAGAAAATTTTTCACCAAAGTCAATTCTCCTTTCTGGGAAAGTTTCGGACTGAATTTCAATGAAATTCCGGTCCATCCACATATTTTGTGTTTCAATCTTGAGACACATACGAATATGTGGATTCATGTGGATAACCTGACTGCTTATCAGTATGATCCCAGTCTTCGAGAAAAACTGATTCTTCCGGAAGAACATCGTGACCTGATTGATATCCTGACGCAAGATATGGATATTTTGATGGACGATATCGTTGTCGGCAAATCCGGAGGGACAACAATATTGTGCAAAGGTGCTCCCGGTCTTGGCAAGACGCTTACTGCGGAAGTGTATTCGGAAGTTGTCGGCAGGCCCTTGTATCGTGTCCATTCAGGACAGCTGGGTGTTTCTTCTGAAAATGTCGAGAAAAATCTCGAAAAGGTCCTGAAACGGGCACAACGCTGGGGTGCTGTGATGTTGATTGACGAAGCAGATGTTTACATCCGCAAGCGTGGAAATGAAATTGACCATAATGCTGTTGTTGCATCTTTTTTGCGGACGCTCGAATATTTCCATGGATTGCTTTTCCTGACAACCAATCGGGTTGATGATGTGGATGATGCGATTGCATCCCGTTGTATTGCCACCATCCGTTATTCCGTTCCGAAGAATGAAGATGCCAAACAGATATGGAATGTTCTGGCCAACCAGTTCCAGTTTCAGTTGCCGGAAAATCTTGTTGACTCTCTGGTAGAAAATTTCAGTGGCATTTCCGGCAGGGATATCAAGGAACTGTTGAAACTGACCGCGAAATGGTGCCGTCAGAAAAATGTCACTCCATCGCTAGATGTGTTTAAAACATGTGCGCAGTTCAGGGGATTATAAGAACCTTGTTACGTTTTTTTGCGGTGAATCAAAAGATGGGGGGAGTTGTTTTCTTATTCTGGACTTATTGTGTCGCAAGCAGACACAAATAATGTGTATTAAACTTTTTGGAGCTCATGATGAAGAAAATATCTCATTCCGTTTTGTTTCTTATGTTGTCGGCTATAGGAAGTATGGTATTTGCTGCCAATTATTATCCTCCTTCCGATATTGTTGAAACAACAGATCCGGCGGCAGCACAGGTTGTTTTGAAGCAGGCAAGAGAAATCCAGATGCAGGAGTCGACATCCGACCGGCCGGTCAGGCAGAAGGTCAATAAAGCCAAAAAGGGTAAAAAGAAAGCGGTCAGAAAAACAGGAACTGTAACAGAGGAAACTTCTGTTCAGTAACGGCAAATTGAAATTGCTGGTAGAAAATGAATCAGGGCAAATCAGGTTTTCCGCCAGTAATGAAGGAACAAGCGGGACGGGCGGTGCAAAAGAAGGAAATATGGCTTCAGTCTTTTTCAGGCTGAAGCCATATTTTTATCTGTGTTCACGCTGGATTAGATAAGTGCACAACAGTGGAACGGGCCGGCCTGTTGCGCCTTTGGCAGAGCCACTTTTCCATGCTGTTCCCGCAATATCCAGATGTGCCCAAGTATATTTTTTTGTAAATCTTTCCAGAAAACAGGCAGCTGTGATGCATCCCGCAGGCCGGCCTCCAATATTGGCCATATCTGCGAAATTCGATTTCAGTTGATCCTGATATGCATCTTCAACTGGCATACGCCATACCGGATCATTAGAACTTTTTGCTGCAGTAATCAGGTCATTGGCAAGTTTGTCGTGAGCGTCATCCAGTCTGGTGAACAAACCGCTGTTGATGTGTCCCAGTGCCACGATGCAGGCCCCGGTGAGGGTCGCGATATCGATGACGATTGCAGGGGCGAATTTTTCCGCGTAAGTCAGTGCATCACACAGGATCAAACGACCTTCTGCGTCTGTATTCAGTATTTCGATGGTTTGTCCAGACATGGAAGTAACAATGTCTCCGGGTTTGTTGGCGTGGCCGGATGGGAGATTTTCACAAGCGGGAATGATACCGATAACATTCTGTTTGAGGTCAAGCTCGCCAATAGCCATGAATGTTCCCAGAACCGAGGCGGCACCGCACATATCGAATTTCATTTCATCCATACCGGCACCAGGTTTGAGGGAAATGCCGCCAGAGTCAAAAGTGATTCCTTTTCCGACAAGAACGACCGGAGCATCTTTCGGTTTTCCCTTCATATGCTTCAGAACGATGAATTTGGGGGGTTCATCGCTTCCTCGAGCTACCGAAAGGAAGCATCCCATTTTCAGGGATTCGATTTGTTTCCTGTCCAGAACCTCGATTCCGAATTTATATTTTTGTGCCAGGCTTTTTGCCTGTTTGGCCAGATAAGTCGGAGTACAGATATTGGCAGGAAGATTGCCAAGATCCTTCGCCAGGGTAATGCCATCGGTTATTGCTTTTGCATGACGTAATGCATCTCTTGCAATGGTCATGTTCTCCGAAGAAATGTAAAATGATACTTTCCGGATTTTAGTGGAAGGTTCCTTTTGGTTTTTCAGGGCATCACTGCGGTATAACTGGGAATGGAACTCTGTCAGGATGCAATAGATCGCCCACGACAGATCGCGATTTGAAATGATATCAAGTGGCAATGCAATCAACATTTCGTTGATATTGAGCGGTTTCAGTGTTTTGACGGCGGTATCAACCGCTTGTCTGAAATCTTTTTCCCCCGTCGATTTTTTGCCGAGTCCAAGCAGAAGCAACCTTTTTGCAGCGATTTCCGCCGGGGAATTGATGAGCAGAACGGAACCAGCCTTGCCGCTGATGTCGCCGCTTTCAAGCATGCGTGTGACGGTGCCGCCAGTATCAAGTTCGGATGCTTCGCTGGTCAGTTCGCCGTTTTCATAAACACCGATGACTATACAGTCTGTCCTGAATGTACCTAGAGAGTTTATTTTGTCAGCTGATTTTATGCTAAAGTCCATTTTTTATAATCCTCCATGTACCACATTATAACTTCTCATGATTTTTCAACGTGCACTTAAACGTGAACTGTTCAGTACTGCGGCTGGTGTATTCTTGACGCTGTTCACGATTACCATCACGATGATGCTGATCCGTATATTGGGGCAGGCGGCGAAAGGAAGAGTTGCGTCGGAAGATGTCATGGCGCTGATTGGTTTTACATCGTTGAATTATATGCCGATCATACTGATTCTGACGGGATTTGTTTCGGTCCTTTTAGTAGTGACGAGAAGTTATCAGGATTCGGAAATGGTTGTCTGGTTCGCTTCTGGACTCAGTCTGACAAAATGGTTACGTCCCGTTATGGAGTTTGCGTTGCCTATCGTTGTCCTGGTTGCGTTGCTGGGTTTTTTCGCGACGCCATGGGCTTATCGGCAAAGTGCCGAATTTCGGGAACGTTTCGAAAAACGTGAGGATATCGCCAGAATCTCTCCAGGAAAATTTCAGGAATCGGCTTCGGCGCAGCGGGTATTCTTTGTCGAAAAAATGTCGGATGACCTTGGGAAGGTGAAAAATGTTTTTATCAATTCGATAAAAAACGGGGAAATCACGACAGTGGTGTCCCAAGATGGAACGATTGAGACCAATGAAAAAGGTGAAAAATTCGTTGTGCTGGAAGATGGATGGCGCTATCAGGAAATGCCGGACCAATCTGATTTCAGAATCATGGAATTTGAAAAATATACGGCTTATATTGCCCCAAAGGGAGATGTAACGGTATCTGATGGTTCGACGCGGTCGATGACGACCATGGAATTGCTGACTGATACGGACAGCAGGAAACAGGGAGAACTGGTCTGGCGTATCGGGCTGCCTTTCATGTCCGTATTGCTGATGCTGCTGGCTATTCCGCTGGGCTTTGTCAATCCCAGAGCAGGACGTTCTTTCAATCTAATCATCGCTGTCCTGCTTTATATGACCTATAGCAATCTGTCCAGTTTCTTCCAGGCATATGTTTCAAGAGGCAAGCTGGCCTTTGGGCTGGCGTGGTGGCCTTTGCATTTGATCGTTGTTCTGATAATAGTCCTGCTTTTTGCCCTGCGACTGGGAGTAAACAGCAAATATCATCCGTATGTTCTGTTGTCTGCCATGAAACATAAACGTTTGCAGGATAAAAGAGGCCGGTCATGAAAATCCTGCAGCGTTATTTTTTGTCACAGATCGTCAAGTCAGTCGTCTTTATTCTGGTGGCCTTTCTCGGATTATTCGCTTTTTTCGATCTGATAGGTGAAATATCTTCTATCGGACGAGGAGGATATCAGCTGCACCATGTTTTCATTTATATACTGCTTGGATTCCCCGGCTATATCTATGAACTGATGCCTTTTGCCGTTCTGATCGGAACCATTTATGCGATGGCATTGTTTGCTTCCAATTCCGAATTCACGATTATGAGGGTTTCTTCATTATCCACTCGTGATGCTTGCTGGATGCTTGCAAAAGTCGGTCTGGTTTTCCTTCTGTTCACTTTTCTGATAGGAGAAGTCCTGACGCCATATACATCGAGAGTCGCTTCCGATTTCAGAAACAATCTGATAGGACGGAATCTTTCAGACAAGTTCCGTACCGGAATGTGGAGCAAGGATACCATTCACGAAAATGGCAAAGAAGGCGCCATAACGGGATCCAGGTTCATGAACATAAAGACCATGAAATCGGATGGGACGATCGAGCAGGTCAGACTTTATGAATTCAATCAGGATCTGGAACTGGTCAGGACCCTGTCGGCAGTAAAAGGCAATTATCTGGGCGATCACGAATGGGAACTGAGCGGAGTCGTGGAGTCGCGGATCCAGTCATCTGATCAGTCAAAAGACAAACATTTTCCGGATTCCGCGCCAAAACTGGATATACAAAAGCATGATTCAGTACGATTGGTATCTGAAGTCACACCGGATATTCTTTCCGTAATCTCTGTCGATGCAGGTAAAATGTCGGCCTATGAATTGGCTGTTTATAATCAGCATCTGGTCGAAAGCAAGCAGGATGCCACAAGTTATCAGATAGCTTTCTGGAAAAAAATCATTTATCCTTTCTCGGTTTTTGTCATGATGGCCTTGGCTTTGCCGTTTGCCTATCTTCATTTCCGGTCAGGTGGCGTCAGCCTGAAAATTTTTACTGGAATCATGATCGGTGTAGCTTTTATTCTTATTAACAATCTGTTTTCACATATCGGATTGCTGAATACTTGGCCGCCATTTCTGACCGCAGTTATTCCCAGTGTGTTGTTCCTGCTATCTGCTGTCTTTGCGCTTTGGTGGGTGGAGCGACATTGATTTCGAGCTCAGTATGCATTACATGAATTGACCGGTTGCCGGTAAGTTGAATTAAAGCACGTAAATTGATCCCGTCAGAAAAAACGAGACTCAAAATGAATTTGCATCAGTTACGATTTGTTCGTGAGGCCGTGCGGCAGAATTTCAATCTGACCGAAGCTGCCAAAGCGCTTTTTACTTCACAGCCCGGAGTGTCCAAGGCCATTATCGAACTTGAGGATGAGCTGGGAGTCGATATTTTCCGGCGGCATGGGAAGCGTATTCGGGGGTTGACTGAACCGGGCAGAATGATTCTGAACTCGATTGAACTGATTATGCAGGAAGTGGATGATCTGAAGCGGATCGGCAAGGAATATGCAGCACAGGACTCCGGCAGCCTGACTGTCGCGGCAACTCATACTCAGGCACGTTATTTTCTGCCGAGAATCATTCCGAATTTCATACAGAGATATCCCAAGGTCAGACTTTCCCTCCTGCAGCGCAAGGCAGACGATATCGCTGAAATGGTATTGCTTGATCAGGCGAATCTGGCTGTCGTGACGGATTATGTCGCCGAACAGGATGGATTGATTACATTGCCATGCAACCAGTGGGAATTTCATCTTGTTGTCAAACCGGACCATCCCCTGAATGACGTAAAGATGTTGACACTGGAGGAAATTGCAAAATATCCGCTCATTACTTATGACAAGATTTTCCATGGGCGAGACCGGATCGAAAGTATTTTCCAGCGGAGAAATGTCAGACCGGATATTCTTCTCGAAGTCATTGACGCCGATGTCATCAAAACATATGTCGAACTGGGGCTTGGCGTCGGTATTATTGTCGGGATGGCATTCAATCCCGAACAGGATAGGAATTTGCGTTCCATTCCGGTCGGACATCTTTTCGGCACAGGAAGATCAAGCATTCTGGTCAGAAAAAATGCCTATTTGCGCGGATACATTTATGCTTTTATTGAAATGATATCGCCCAACCTGAACCGGAAACTCGTTGAAAAGGCACTTCTCGACGAAACAGCGACTTACGAACTGTAAGTATCGGTCGGTATTATCTCTGCATGGTCTCCCAGATTTTCTGAAGCCGTTTGACAGAAACCGGAAACGGAGTACGTAATTCCTGAGCAAAGAGAGAAACCCTTAATTCTTCCAGAAGCCAGCGGTATTCGATTATTTTCGGGTCCGGATCGAATCGGTTCAGTCGTTTTTCTTTCGGCAGCCGATAATATGGGGCGGCAATCTGTTGCCAGCTGGAAAAAAGGGTTCTGTCTCTTTGTGGATCGTTACGGCATTTTTCGATACGGATACTGCATGCCTTCAGGTAACGGGGAAAATGTTTGAGCCTTTCCAGCGGATTTTCTGTTATGAACTGTTTGCTAATCAGTTGTGACAGTTGCTGATTGATGTCTGCCAACGCATATTCATGTGCTTTTATTTGCGGAAGTTTTTTCTGGATAGTCTGATATTCGGTCAATATTTGCAAAACGGTTCTGACCATTTCATTGCATATTAACCCCAAGCGGTTTTTCCCTTCATATTTTCTTTTTTCAAATTCAGACGATTTAACCGGCAGGGGCTGATACATGAATGCGGCATCAAGGGATGCCTGCAGGATCTGGTCACGCAATTCTTCCTGCGACCCCAACTTGATGAACTGCATTCCCATTTGGGTGAGACCATTGATGTTTTTGCCAAGAAATTTGAGCTGGTCTTTCAATTGCAACGAAAACAGCCTCCGCAATCCGGCGTGATGGATATGTTTTGCCATTGCAGGTTCATCGAGGACTTCGATTTCGCAGTGAGTGATTTTGTCTGTCAGAGCGGGATAACCGATCAGAGATTTTTTCCCTTTAGTGATTTCCAGCAGTTCGGGTAGCGGCTCAAAATTCCATGTTGTGATTTTTTCGGAAGAAAGCGAAACGTTGTTGTCCTGAAA
>CAVKGJ010000053.1:0-10992 GCA_963655605.1 Oscillospiraceae bacterium | reverse complement strand
GCCTCGAGGTGACCGGCCGGCTGATTCAGCAATATACCCTGCTCCGTTTCTTCCTCTACCAGAAGAAAACGCCCGTTCCTCTCAAGAATGGTCGCGACAGTAATTTCAAGCTTGAACATGGAAGATATCCCCGTGAATTCACTGTCCATTTTAACGCAACAGGTTCACTTTACCATGTCTTCCGGCAAGTTACCGGAAGACGGTCCCCGCCCTTTTCTCTTCATCGCGACATACCGGACGATCGAAAAGAGAATATGCGCATAAAGTTCGAATTTTTTTGCTTTGCCAACGAAAAAATTGTGTATTATAAAAAACTTTCCAAAGTGTGGAGGAAATTGACAACGTCGGCTTTTCTATTCATTTATAATCTGGTAAAACATGCGTTATGGCGATACCGGAAGCCGTCAGAAACTTCTGTCATAAAAATGCTGTACTCGGAATGGACAAGGCATTTTGAGGAATACATGAATATCCGGATGACAGTATCTTTGGTTTCGACCTTACCGTTGGAAAAGCGCCCATTTCGCAATTCGAATTTTTAATGTGCTGAACGATCAGCAATTCCGGCACTCTTTAACTACCAATAAACAACGAAGTGGCTGAAATACCTGATTGTGCAAACATGCCTATTTCGTAAACAGGAGAAATTGAAAATGCAACGGATTATGTTACGCGGAAAAATCCATCGTGCTACTGTCACCCAGTGTGATCTGGCCTATGAGGGATCCTGCGCAATTGATGAAGACCTTATTGAAGCCGCTGGCATGACGGTTTTTGAAAGAATCGAACTTTACAATGTAAACAATGGAGAACGTTTTGCCACCTATATCATTCCCGGGAAACGGGGCAGTGGCGAAATTTCCCTGAATGGCGCCGCAGCCCGCCGTGCGCATCTTGGAGATCTGTTGATCATCTGTACCTATGGCCTGATGGACGACGAGGAAATCAAGACATTCAAACCGAAAGTTGTACTGGTTGACGAAAAAAACAGGATTACAGGCCTGAAATGACAAACAGTACGATAGTACTAGGTGTCCAACCCGTTTTCATTCATATTTTCAATAAAAAACCTGATTGCATTCAATCAGGTTTTTTATTGGCCGGGTTCAGGGAGTTGCTCAACGCTTCCAGCTCTTCTATCGTATTGACATTTCTCCATTCACCACGATAAATCTCGCCCCCCACCTGTCCTCTCGCTATATATTCACGCAGAATCGATCCAAGTTGAACCTTTTCGCCCGGCAGTATGGAATCGAACATGGACATTCTGTATACCCCGATCCCGGAAAATGTCCATTTAGGTTCGCCTTCATTTCTGACAGTAAACGAATGAAGCGAAAAATCGCCTTCAGGATGAAATGGCGGATTTTTCACTAGATACAGCCATGCCACATCCCGTTTTGTATCCGCATGCGGACGTCCCCAGACATCATTGTCCTGCAATACGGTCTCCACCTGCTTGAAATCGAAATAGGGGCAATATATATCGGAAGCAATGGCTACAAAAGGCGCCTCTCCCAATAAATGTCTGGCTTTGGCGATTCCTCCGGCCGTTTCCAGTGCCGTGCTTTCGGGCGAATAATAAATGGTAGCGCCAAAAGCGGAACCATCGCCCAAAGCTTCTTCAAGCTGGTTACCCAGATAGGCATGATTGATAACGATCTCCGTAATACCGGCACGCACCAGATTCAGAATATGCCAGACGATCAAAGGACGTCCGCGTACTTCAAGCAACGGTTTGGGACACGTGTCAGTCAGTGGCCGCATGCGTTTTCCCCTGCCAGCGGCAAATATCATGGCCTTCATTTCAGTATTACCTGCTCATATACGAAAACGTCATTTTTCAGAAAGAATAAGTCACATCCTGCTTTTTGTCCTGCAGTTCATCCAGCAAACGGGCAAGTGGTGCCAACTCGATATACCGATGCGCTGTTTTGCTGGCATATTGCATGACCCGCGGGATATCCCTGAGATAGGCGTTTTTACCATCACGATGATACAACCTTGCAAAAATACCCAACACTTTCAGATGACGCTGAACTCCCATGAACTCGAAATCCCTGTAAAACTGATCGATATCGGGATTGACAGGCAATCCTGTCTTTTTCGCTTTTTCCCAATAACGGATTACCCAGTCCAGAACCTGCTCTTCTTCCCATTCGATATAGGCGTCTTTCAGAAGCGATACCAAGTCATAAGTGACCGGACCATACAATGCATCCTGAAAGTCCAGAATTCCCGGATTGGTTTTGTCCGTTCCATCCATATGCATCAGATTGCGCGAATGATAATCGCGATGAACAAAGACTTGTGGCTGGGACAGATTATTGGCCAAAAGTAGATCGAACACCTTTTCTAGCTCTGACTGTTTGTCCGGTGACATGGAAAACTGTCTGTGCCTAGCAATATACCATTCCGGAAAAAGATCCAGTTCCCTCCTTAATGTTGCCCGGTCATATTCAGGCAAAACATGAGGCTGGCTGATCGATTGTATGCTGATCAGTGCATGAATGGCATCCATATACAATGCCCCTGCATTTGTTTCGTCAAGCGCATCCAGATAAGTGACCGTCCCCAGATCGGATAAAAGAAGAAAACCCTCCTCATGATTTCTCGCCAGAACACGAGGAACAGAAACGCCGCTTTTTCCAAATACGGAAGCGACATGGACAAACGGTTCTATTTTCTCTTTTCCGGGCGGAGCATCCATCACAATACAAGAACCATTCTCCGCATTGACACGAAAATAACGCCTGAAACTGGCGTCAGACGAGGCCGGCCTCACGGTATCCATATCCAGAGAAAATCCATGCAAAGTCTCCAGCCATTGCATGAGTGAAACAAGACGGGAATCCCGAGAAATATTTTGATCTGTAATTGACATGAAGGACAAAACAATACGTTATCAACAGGAAAGTTCTCATATAATAAGCGATTCTGGATAATAAATTGTAGTCTTCTTATCGCTACGCTTTTTTCATGAGCCGTTTTTTTGCTTCTTTTTCGTTATGTGTCCTGTTTTCGTTGCTCGCAACGCTCCCGGTGACTTTGCTCGCAGTGCCGGCAACAGACGGAAAAACCGGAAACAGCCGTCCGCATATCGAAAACAAGGATGCGCCCACCATTCTCCAGGCAGAACAAATAACGGGACGGCCGGCACGTGATCTTTATCTGGACTATGAAGTTGAAATAGAACGGGACCAGACCCTGATTACCGGTGATCACGGTATTTTCCGACAGGAAGAAAACGAAGCCGAGGTTATCGGAAATGTATTTATCCAGCGCTTCGGTGATCAATTTACGGCCGACAGAAGCAATCTGAACCTTGATACCGGAGCAGGAACGCTGAACCATTCCGCCTACAGACTGGAAGCGAACAATGCACAAGGTACGGCGAACCGTATTGATCTGCTCAGTGACGATAAAGTCAATATTTTCAGAGGCACATACAGTACTTGCGAGGGCACCGATCCGGACTGGTATCTGAAATCGAGCAAATTGCATCTGGATGATAGTAAGAATACCGGATACGCAACCAGCCCTGTGCTTTATTTCAAGGATGTTCCCATACTGGCGGCACCGGCCATGACCTTTCCATTCAAAAACGAGCGCAAATCAGGTTTTCTGCCTCCAACGATTGGTGTAACATCAAAAAACGGGTTGGAACTCAGCGTTCCCTACTATTTCAACCTGGCTCCCAATTATGATCTGACGCTGACACCGAATCTGATAGCCCGTCGAGGCTTGCAACTGGGTGCAGAAACCCGCTATCTCGGCTCCAATTATTCAGGAACAACCTATATCGAATTCCTGCCGAACGACAAGGAAGCGGATCGCAACCGTTATTTTCTGTCATCCCAACATCAGCAAGCCTTCAACAACGGTTGGTCATATTACTGGGATATCAATTCGGCCTCGGATAACGAATATCCGGACGACTTTTCCATGCCGCAAAACCGCAGTAGCCTGAACAGGCTTTTACTGCGCGAAGGGGGTATTTCCAAATCTTACGGTATCTGGCATGCCACTTTGCGTGGAACCAATTACAAGGTCTTGCAGGACGAAGAAGCTCCCATCATCAAACCTTTCGACCGGCTTCCTCAATTCTCGATATATGGCGGACAGCAAAATGTCGGTGGGTTCGATTGGAGTATTTATGGAGATTTGACGCGCTTTTGGCTTTCCGACTCCGATCTGGATCAACGACCATTGCAGGAACAAGCACGCGGCGACCGTTTTATCATGAAATCGGAAATTTCCTATCCGATTATTGCCGGCGCATATTTTCTTACACCCAAAGCGATTCTGAATATCACCAAATACGACCTGGATGAATCCCCCTACGATACGACATCGCTGACCCGTGTTTTGCCCACATTCTCCCTGGATGGCGGCTTGTTTTTCGAAAGGGATGCCTCTATCTTCGGTAGGGGAATGACCCAGACACTCGAACCACGGCTCTTTTATGTTTATACCCCCTATAAGGATCAAAGCAAATATCCGATCTTCGATTCCGGTGAACCCAGTTTCGGTTACACCATGCTCTTTACGGAAAACCGCTTTGCAGGATACGACCGTATTGCCGATGCCAATAATCTGACTGCAGCCTTGACGACCCGTTTCATCGAAGAAGACGGCATGGAACGTATGCGATTCACGATCGGCCAGCGCTATTATCTCAGAGATCAGCGCGTTTATCTTTACAATACAAATAACTCGGAATCCAAAAATCGCTCCGATCTGCTAGCGCTGGCCAGCGGACAAGTCACAAGAACCTTTTCAGTAGACTCGGCCATCCAGTACAATCAAAGCACGAAAAAGATGTACAGTGCCAATTTCAGTACCCAATGGAAACCGGGGCCAATGAAACTGCTGAATGCTGAATACCGTTATCTGAGAGATGCTTCCAGCTATTACAGCCGGTATTCCTCTGCCGGTCTCGCCGGGCTCATCGGTTATTATCCTGACTGGGATTATGAGGATTATCTTTACAATAACGAAATCGATCAGATTCATGTTTCGGGACAATGGCCAATTGCCCGAAGATGGTATGCACTGGGGCAAATCAGTTATTCCATTCCCGATCACAAATCCATTGAAAATATTCTGGGAGTCGAATACAACGCGGATTGCTGGATATTCAGACTGATGGCACAACGTTATATCACTTCATCAACTGAAAACAATACCGCTTTCTTCTTCCAACTGGAGCTGAAAGGCCTATCAAGACTTGGGTCTAATCCTCTCGATACATTGCAGAGGAGCATTCCCGGTTATGAACCGCTCTCACAGTGATGCTATATTGTCGAATCACATTTTATCGAAAGCTCCCTGGCATCCTCCCCCGCTTTAGACAGGGAAGGATGCCAACCTTGCAAGGATTACTATATGTTTTTCTCAAAAAGCTATTTACGCAAATTGTCTCTCTTCAACAGGATCTTTACGCTGCTTTTGGGGATCGTCATCCCGGCCGTAACGTTTGCACAATCTGATCCGGCACAAACTCCTGTCCAGACAGTCCGTCCTGTCGTTGTGGATACTATCGCGGCGGTAGTCAACAATGACGTTATCACCGTCGGCGAACTCAACGAGCGTATCGGGCAAATCGAATCACGACTGAAAACGCAGAATATCGCATTGCCTCCTCGCGACGTGCTCCAGAAACAGGTCCTGGAGCATATGATTGTCGAAAGCGCACAGGTACAGTTAGCCAAGGAAATGGGACTTCGCATTGACGATACACAACTTGACAGGACCATCGCCCGGATTGCGGAAAGCAGACATATGACCCTGCAACAATTCCAGCAACAGATAGCACAGGGTGGAATACCATTTGAAAAATACCGCGAAAACGTCAGAAACGACATCACCATGCAACGTTTGCGAGACCGTGAAGTCGTTAACAAAATCCAGATCAACGATGCGGAAGTCGATCATTTGCTTGGAGCGGACACACAAATGCAAATGCCGGAACAGGTCAAATTGGGACACATACTCGTCCGTATTCCAGAAAATGCATCCCCTGAACAGATTGCCGAAAAACATGAGCGTGCGGAAAAAATTCTCAAAATATTGCAGTCCGGAGGGGATTTCCAACAGAACGCCGCCTCATACTCCGATGCTGATGAAGGACTGAGCGGTGGCGATATAGGTTGGAGAAGTACAGACCGTTTGCCCAAAGTATTTGTCGAGGCACTGTCCGGACTGAAACCGGGCGATATGACTGGCATCATCAAAAGCCCCAATGGTTTTCATATTCTGAAAGTACTTGACAAGCGCTCCATGTCAACCGGATCCGAACAGATACAGGGTATTGCCAGTGGCCATACCGTCCAGCAGATCCATGCACGACATATTCTTATCAAAGTCAATCAACTGGTATCGGCAGATGAAGCAAAACGCAAACTGCTTGATTTGAAGCAACGGATTCAAAACAACTCGGCAACGTTTGACGAACTGGCCAAAACCTATTCCAATGATACATCAGCCAATCGGGGAGGCGATCTGGGCTGGATTTATCCCGGCGATACCGTTCCCGAATTTGAAAAAGCGCTGGTTTCATTGCAACCCGGTGAAATCAGTGATCCGGTCGAAACCCAGTTCGGATTCCACCTCATCCAGGTTCTCGAGAAAAAAACCGATGACATGTCTCTTGAAAGAAAAAGAATCGCCGCAAAACAGGCCTTGCGAGAACGGAAAATTGCTGAGGCGACGGAAGAATGGCTGCGCCAGTTACGTGACCGGGCCTATGTGGAATATCGCCTCAACAATAACAAGCAGGACATGTAAATGACGAAACCGGTCATTGCCATCACAACAGGAGAACCTGCCGGTATCGGGCCGGAAATTTCCATACGTGGTGCCATCCACTGTCTTGATGCAGTTTACCCTGTCCTGATCGGCGACTATACCAGCTTAAAACAACTTGCATCCAGAATCGATACAGGCATCAGGTTGTACAGACTGATTCCATCTGAATGGAACCTGGATACTCTTCGGCAAGGAGCAGGTTCAATCGGTGTCATTGATGTTCCTCTGCAAGTGCCCGCTGTTCCTGGCCATCTGGATGCAAGAAACGGAAAATCCGTCCTGTCTTTCCTGGATACTGCCATTGCAGGCGCCCTGGCTGGCCGGTTTGATGCAATTATTACGGCACCGGTACAAAAAAGCACGATCAATGATGCCGGTTTTCCTTTTACCGGCCATACAGAATATTTTGCAGAAAAAACGGCAACAAAGCGCGTAGTCATGATGCTGGCTGGCTCTGCCGGGAAAATCGCGGGAAAAACCGATTACATGTTGCGAGTCGCACTGGCGACCACTCATTTGCCTCTGAAAGACGTCAGTCGTACCATCACCGAAGAAAGTCTTATTGAAACGGTGTCGATAGTGAATCACGACCTGTATACCAGATTCGGAATTGAATCGCCACATATCCTGATAGCAGGATTGAATCCCCATGCAGGGGAAAACGGTTATCTGGGTGATGAGGAAACCCGAATCATCCTGCCTGCTATCGAGCAATTGCAATCCTCCGGAATCCGGGTATCGGGTCCTTTTCCTGCCGATACGCTTTTTCAGCCGCATTATCTTGAAAACGCCGACTGTGTCCTTTCCATGTATCATGATCAGGGATTGCCTGTCCTCAAATATGCGACATTCGGGCACGGCGTCAATATCACTCTCGGATTGCCCATCATCCGTACATCAGTTGATCATGGAACCGCTCTTGATATCGCATCCCGCGGGCTCGGGTTGGCCAGCTACGGCAGCATGATCGAAGCCATCAGGATTGCAGCCGCAATGGTACTTTCATCAAGAAAACACAAACGGACCGGAAAATGAAACATATTCCCCGCAAGCGGTTTGGGCAGAATTTTCTGAAAGACCCATCTGTTCTGGATGCCATTATTACAGCAATCGCTCCCCGAAACTCGGATATCATGCTTGAAATCGGGCCCGGACTGGGAGCCATGACCGAAAAACTGCTCCCACATCTGTCCGGACTGAATGTGGTTGAATTGGATCGTGATCTGGCGACCTATCTGAGCCACCGCTTCTCCGCAGAGAAACTGACAGTTCATTGCGGAGATGCGCTTGACTTCGATATAGGCTCTATCGTTCAACATCCCGACAAAAAAATCAGGATTGTCGGCAATCTTCCCTATAACATTTCAACGCCTCTGCTTTTCCACCTGATGGATTTCGCTTTGCACGTTGAAGATCAGCATTTCATGCTCCAGAAAGAAGTCGTTGAACGCATGGTTGCCGAACCCGGCAGCAAAGCCTATGGGAGACTGTCCGTCATACTGCAATGGCGTTATGAGATGGATATGCTTTTCACCGTTCCACCGGAAGCTTTCGACCCACGGCCCCGGGTAGATTCCGCCATTGTCCGGATGATTCCCAAGGAAAATCCGGAAAAATGTTCGTTGCCGGCACTTGAAAAAGTCGTCACGCAGGCCTTTTCGCAACGCAGGAAAATGTTGCGCAATACCCTTGCGCCTCTTTTTTCAGAAGCCGAACTGGCAAAACTGGAAATCGACCCGACAAAAAGACCGGAAGAACTTGCAACCGGACAATTCGTCAATCTGGCCAATCACCTTCAGTGAACGACACGTCTGACAGGAATCAATTCATTTCTTCCATTATCTTGCGGCGTGCTTCCAGAATGGCTTCCACCGCGACATGACGGATCTTCATCTCTGCCGAAATAGCATAATATTGTTCCCTCACCCCTTTCATTTCACCGATAGGAACAGAATTGTATTGTTCCTTCATTTCATCGGCTAACACGATAGGGGCATGAAACATGCCGCTCCCCATACGGCCAAACGCCTTAAGCAAGGCACTGTCTGAAAACTCACCCGCAATAAAAGGGCGGATATTATTCACTTCGAACCACTGATCAAGATGCATCCTGATCGCATTGTTACGGGTCGGCAGCAATACAGGAGCGCCATTCAAACAATCAGGAAAATTGTCGCGATATTTTTCTGCCAGCTTTTCCGTACCAAACAACCAGACCGCACGATCTCCCAGCTCGTGGCTGAATACTCTCAAGCTGCTTTTGGCATTTGTCGGTCTGTCCGTCAAAACGACATCCAGCTTATGCAATGCCAGATCAGCCAGCAGGTTCTCAAAGGTCCCATCATAACATTCCATGCGTACGAACTGAGGCAATTTCAATGCCGGTTCCAGCAGACGATATGCAATCATCTTCGGCAGTGAATCAGAAATACCTACAGTCAACCGCAGGCTTTTTCCGACATCGTCTTCTGCCAATGTTTCCTGCAACTGTTCCCCAAGAAGAAAAATCTGGTCGGCATAGTTCAACGCGACCCTGCCCGCTTCTGTCAAGACAAGCCGCCGCCCTTGCGGGGCAAACAGCGTTTTGCCGATTGATTTCTCAAGCAATGCCAGTTGCATGCTGATTGTTTGCACTGCAACTCCCAAGCGCTCGGCTGCTCGGGTTACTCCGCCTTCCTTGGCAGCGACCCAAAAATAATAAAGATGGCGATAATTTAATGTGGAAGCTTTCACAATTCTATTTTTTTGAAGTGATATTACTATTATCTTCTCTTTTTACTTATTCTCCCATTGTTTAATATATCTGTAAAGTAATATATTGGCAGTAGGAGCAAGAGAAACAGATGGAACCGACGATTATCACCAAAGGTATCAAAGCTGGAGAGGTCATACAGGACTATATTATGGAACGCTTGAGGGTGATGTTGTCTCATACACAAGACAGTATCAACTTCATCACGATCCGTTTGTCCGATACGAATCGCATCAGAAGCGGCTTCAAGAAACGCTGCCTGATTCAACTGGTATTGCCGGGCATGTCGCCGATTGTTGTGACCGAATTTGCGGCTGACGTGAAAGGTGCTGTCGACAATGCGACTAAACGTGCCTCACGGCTTCTGAACAAGGCCATGTCAAAAGCGAAGGCCATACCGCATGACACGCTGCCGCTTTATTTCAATAAACCTTTTCTGGCCATCTAGTCCATGACATGAACAGGCGTTACCGATTTGACTCTGTCATTCTTGATAACGGAAAAACGGACGGGATATGTAGCAGTTCGGCGAAACGTGTCCTGAGAAATACTTATTTTCTTTTGGCATTATGTCTGGGTCTTTCGGCTATCACCACAGCCGTCACCATTGTATGGCAATTGCCACATCCCGGCTTTCTGATTACCCTGGCTGGCTATTTCGGGCTTCTGTTTCTGGTAACCCGAAACCGTCATAACGGTCTGGGTATTCTTTTCGTCCTCGCACTGACAGGTTTCATGGGATATACACTTGGCCCTATTGTTGGCCACTATTTACGTTTGCCACATGGCAATGAAACCGTTTTTATGGCTCTGGGAGGAACATCACTGATTTTCATCGTCATGTCCGGTATTGCCCTTCTTTCCCGCCGCGATTTCTCGTTCCTTTCGAGCTTTCTGACAACAGGGATACTGGTTGCATTTCTTGCCAGCATTATCGCTGTTTTTTTTGAGATATCTGCCCTGTCTCTGGCCGTTTCCGCTGTTTTCGTTTTACTGATGTCTGGCCTGATACTGCATGAAACAAACAGAATTGTCCATAATGGAGAAACCAATTACATTATGGTAACGGTAACTCTTTTTGTTGCATTTTTCAATTTGTTCTCCAGTTTGTTGCATCTGCTTGGATTTACCGGAAGATCAGACTGATTTCTTCATCATTGATGGCCAATCCAGCATGTCGAAAATGACCTGATGTTATCAGGTCATCAACTAAATCTTTTTTGTCATAACACATCCGTCGGCCTGTTTGCAGTTATTTGACATCCTCCCCACCAGAAGGCGAGAGATTTCTACGGAGTCGAGCGCAAGCGCTCTGATCTCTTCGGTGGGTTCCTGTTGCCAGCGATCTGACTGCATCACTCACTTCACAGGCTAACCGGGCGTGTCCCGCCCTTAAGATATTTATCGCGCCGACGACATCGGCGTTTCCC
>CAVKGJ010000052.1:5647-10681 GCA_963655605.1 Oscillospiraceae bacterium | reverse complement strand
CTGTGCTGTGCTGTGCTGTGCTGTGCTGTGCTGTGCTGTGCTGTGCTGTGCTGTCATTGTACCGGTAAAATTTACACCGCACACGGAAAAGCTGTGTGCGGTGTATTTCAATATAAGTATCGAAATTCTATCCGAATTGCCAATTAAAGGAATCGTTTTTTATGGCATATGGCCCGGATTGCGAAAAAATTCTTTTTTCATTCATGACCCGGATACACTGGCATGCCAAACGATTGGCAGCAGTGAAGGTGTCAACAGGGGCGGGTAGTTTCTGGGGGCCAGCATTCTGTTCTGTATAAATCGGAAAATATTCTATAAAACAAATTTTTTCTGGATTTCCCATCGCAGAAAATCCGTACGGATCGTTGAATCCTCAATGAGATTCTGAAAAATTCCATTCTTTTAACATGAAATGTGAAAAATGATGATTTACATATATTTTCGGCTTAATTAATATCATTTGTGCAGGTGGCGTAAACCTGCCTGATATGACCGGCCGTTATATCCAATCGCTCATCCTTTCAGCAGCATCCGTTAATGCCAATTAACGGATGCTTGTTTTTTGTAACCGGGCATTGTGGAAGCAGCAGGGCGAATGGAATGACGGCGGTCAATTTTCTGCTGTGGAGGAGGAATAGCGTGCAAAACGATGTCCATTTGTGAAAGGAATTGATATGGGCGTTTCAGTAACCCGTTTTTCGCATTATTTCTCCAGTTTTTATCAGCTTTCTACCCGTTTTCTGTTGTCGTCCGAATTCAGACCGACGACGGTCAGGACGTACCGAACGGCGTTTTCTTCCTTTTTCTGTTGGATGTCCGCCATGGGAATCAGCGCACCGTTGCGCGAACATGTCGTTTCATGGAAAGAGTTCGTCAAGGCAACCAGTTCGCTGGGAACGGCTCAGACCTATCTGACTGCAATCAAACTGTTTTTCAAATGGACGGGGCAACAGGGAGTGTATCCGGATATTGCCTCATCCGTAAAAGGTGTTCGAGTGGGGCGCCTCCCGAAAAAGGATTTTCTGGCGCCTGATCAAGTGTTGTCTATTCTGAACAATGCGAAGGAAGGAAAATCACCCTTGCGGGATTACGCCATAGTTTTTCTGATGGTGACTTGCGGGTTGCGCGTGTCGGAGGTGGTGCATGCCGATGTGGGGGATTTGCAGTATGTGGGTGGTTATCCGGTACTGTATGTGTACGGGAAAGGCAGGGACGGCAAGACGGATTCCGTCAATGTTCCCAAAAAAGTGGCGGCTGCTATTTACCAGTATCTGGCTACACGGAGCGATCTGGCTGCGAATTCGCCGTTGTTCGCTGCGATCAGTAAAAATAATGACGGTGGCCGGCTGACATCGCGCAGTATCAGCCGTATCGTGAAAAACCTGCTTTTGCGTTCCGGTTTGGATAGCGACAGGATGACGGCGCATTCCCTGCGCCATACGGCTGTGACGATTTCGCTGAAGGCTGGGGCGACTCTCCAGCAGGTACAACAGTTCGCGCGGCACAGCCTGATCGTGACTACACAAATTTATGCCCACAATCTGGAATCGCGGAACAATCCCTGTTCCAACAAGATTGCCCGTCTGCTGTTGAAATGTGACAGGGAGGCAAAACGCAAGGCCAAGGAGGAAAAGGAAATGTGTAGGTCTGATATGTCCGGTATGGACTGATCTGTGGCGAACATGCGGTCGTTTCATCCCATTCCGGGAAGCGGCTGTATTGCCGGTGTGCCGGAAAGGCGGACTGCCTTTCCGGCATTGCGGACAGGGGGGAGGAAGGTACTGCCTGTCGTACCTTGTTTTTAAGGGCGGCGGAAAAAGGTCTTGCGTGCCCTGATCGTGTCCCTGGACGGAGATTCACCGAAAAAACGTTTGTATTCCCGGCTAAACTGTTTGGAGTTTTCGTAGCCGACGGCCAGTGCAGCGGTCGAGACATACTGGTTTTCGACCAGAATCAGCCGCTGCGCTTCATGCAGTCTCAGCTGTTTCTGGTATTGCAGGGGAGAGAGCAGGGTGATTTCCCTGAAATGGCGGTAAAACGTCGAGGGTGCCATATTCACGGTTTTGGCCAGTGTTCCGATATGAAGCGGTTCGCGGTAATGTTCCCTTAACCACATGACCGCATGTGCGATCCGGTTGCCTTTTGTTCCGGCTGTATTGACCTGTCTCAGAAGTTTGCCCTGCTGACCCATCAGCATCCGGCAATGGATTTCCTCAATGATCAGCGGAGCGAGGAAGGGAATGTATTCCGGTTTGTCGAGCAGGGAAACCAACCGCGAGAAAGCGTCCAGCACATCTGTATCGATTTCGGCGACGGAAACGTTTTCCGGGGTTTCCGTTTCGCCATCCGTAACAGAAACAGAAGGGATTTCACGGGCGAAGCGGGCGGCGAGATACTGGTCCACTTGCAGGGAAACGGAAAGGAACGGCTTTTCGGGTGTGGCCTTCGTGTAGTAATTGATACTGGGAACGTCTACGCTGTGAACCAGGCATTCACCTTCTTCGTAATGGTATTCCCGTTCTCCCAGAAATGCGTTCCGCTGCCCCTGGATGACGGCTGTGATGGCGGGCGGATAGAAACAGTTTTCCGAGAGGTAATTCCAGTCCCGCCGGTAGAGGATCAGACCGGGAATAACGGTCGGCCAATTGCCTGGTTCGGGCATGCGCGGGAGGATTTTTCCGGCTATTGTGCGGTTGATGGCCGCGATGAGTGTCTGTTTTTCGTCGGATCCGGTCATGGTTCGGTCGGTATATTCGGACAGGAACCGTTTTATCAGAACTGACCGTGATTGTATACAGGTTGAGAGGATTGTGCACCCAATGAATAAAATCGTGTGTCCCGTCCGGGCAGAATAAAACATATAGTTCCCATCCGGACGGGCCGAATGGTGACAGGCATCCGGCTTCCGGTATGTGAACCAATCAGTTTTTCATCATGCCAAACCGGATTACGTGGGACGATATCCTTTTTTCAGTCAAGAGTTTCGTGGCAGCCATGCTGGCGCTGTATCTGGCGTTCAGGCTGGGGTTGCCTCGCCCTTTCTGGTCGCTGATTTCGGCTTATGTCGTCTCGCAGCCCTTTTCGGGGGCGACCCGTTCCAAGGCTGTTTACCGGGTGGTCGGGACGGTTGTCGGGGCGATCATGACCATGCTGATTGTACCGAGATTCGTCGGGTATCCTGTATTGCTATCGATTATTTTCAGTGTCTGGATCGGTGTGTGTCTTTACGTTTCTCTGCTGGACAGGACTCCCAGAGCTTACGCTTTCATGCTGGCGGGCTATTCGGTGCCGATCATCGCCCTGCCGATTCTGGCGGACGTTTCTGTTTTTAGCGAAGAGGCCTTGTTCGAGGCATCCTTGGCGCGGGTGGAAGAAATCGTGCTGGGAATTGTCTGTTCAGCGCTGGTTCACAGCGTCATTTTGCCCAGAGGGATTGACAGAACTGTGCTGGAAAGACTTGATCAGGCGTTGAAAGATATCCGCCTGTGGGTACAGGAAATTCTTTCGGAAATACCAGCGAACAGGACGATGGAACTGCACAGGCTTTCACAAACGGTTTCGGAACTGAGAAACCTTTCCACCCATCTTTCATTTGATACATCCAATTTGCGTTGGACGACCGGACTGGTAACAGAACTACAAAACCGCTTTTCCACGCTCGTGCCCATTCTGGCGACGGTTAGGGACAGGTTGGACGTACTGAAAGCCGGATATGGCGGCAATCTGCCTTTACCCTGGCAGAAAGTGCTGGCGACCATCAGTCATTGGGTGGCGCACGGCAGCGGTGGCGATTCGGGAATCGTCGTCCGTCTGCACAAGGAAATCGACCGGATCGTTCCAGAAACCGGTAAGGCTTCGAAGAAACAGGAGAGGTTGCTCGTCAATCTTGGGATGGAATTGCAACGTCTGCTGAATGAATGCGAACGGTGTTTCGATCTGCGGCGTGCCATCAATGCAGGCATGAGCGGAGATTTGCCGCTTATGGAAAAACGGAAGGCGAAAACATCCACGGTTTCGCTGTTCGTTGATCGCCGGGTCGCACTGGTTTCCGCACTGGCTGCGGCGCTGGCACAGGGGCTTTCCTGCCTGTTCTGGATTCTTTCTGGCTGGCCGCTCGGTGTATCGGCCCCTGTCATGGCCGGTATTTACTGCATGTTTTTCGCGTCGCTGGACAATCCGCTTCCGGCCATTCGTCTGCAATTCATCTACATCACACTGTCAACATTTACCGGAGGCCTATATCTGCTCTTTCTGCTGCCGTCCGTACACAGTTTTGAAATGCTGATGATGATGTTTGCGCCTTTCTTGCTGGTTATGAACATTCTCATGATCAAACCGGCGACGGCCATGCGGGCTACTCCGTTCATGATGCTGACGATCTGTTCCATGACTATGTTCGATACCGGAACGTCTGACATGACGACTTTCATCAATTCCGAGCTCAGCCAGTCGATCGGTATCGGCATGTCCCTTTTCTGTACCTGGATGTTCCGGGTCGTTAATGTCGCTTCCGTGACGCGGCATCTGGTGCTGAAAATGTGGGGCGACATTGCCAGACTGGGCGATACTTCCCGGGCACCGTCCATGATCGCGCTGTCGGTCAGGATGGTCGATGGTATCAGCCTGCTGGTTCCGCGTCTGTCGCAACTGGAAAAACAGAAACATGTGGCGGGAGTGGACGGTCTGTCCGCTGCCGGTATTCTGTCCGATCTGTGTGTGGGATTAAATATGGCCAGGCTCTTGCGGCTGGAAAAGAGGCTGTTGCGACTCGGTGTGCCGGTTCGTCCCTTGTTGCAGGCTTTGTCCGGTCATTACCGAGACCGTATGGCAGCTAGGCCGGACAGCGATACCGGCATACTGGCCATGCTAGATGCGGCACTCGAAGATATCGCGATGCTTCCTGTCAGCCCTGTCCGGAAAAACGCTATAGCTGCTCTGGCGGGAATACGACGCGATCTGTTCCGGGATATGGCTGGTTTTCCTGCAGGAAAATCAGCGCATGGAGAAGACGAACATGAAACCGGTCTTTCCGTC
>CAVKGJ010000052.1:0-5583 GCA_963655605.1 Oscillospiraceae bacterium | reverse complement strand
GCATGAGACTGGCATACCGGAAAATTGTCTGGTAACGGGCTGATGCAGGTTTTGTCACGAAGCCGTCAGGGGAGTTGAGAAACGGGATGGCCGGATTGCAGACGGAAACCTTCTCCGGAGACCGGGTACAGGCAAAAACAGCCTCCCAAAAACCCGGTGTCAGTGCCAAAAATTTTGATGGTAAAATGCTTTATTTAACACGTTTGCATCAGGATTCATGACTTCGTTTGGACAGGAGTGCGATTTGGAACCGTCAGACGCCCCATGCAGGGGGCAGGACAGGAAGTCAGATGTCCCATATGGGAGGGAAAGCAGGGACATGGTATTTTTTTCTCGCGGAGTGAAGCGTTTTTTTTCCGTCATGGCTGCCGGTATGTTGGCCGGCATGGTGCCGCTTCATGCCGCAGATGTTTCTGCAGACAGCATGATGCCGGAAAAGCAGGGACCGGAAGTGACGGCGATTCTGGATCATTTTCCTGCCGGTTCGATCGATTCGCTGAAAAAAGCTGATCAGGTGTTGGAGATTGTCCGGATCGAAAAGGATAATATCAAGGCGCGTCTTTATAATGAGAAACTGGAATGCAACAAAAAGTTTTTTGTTTACTGGTGCTATGAAGAGGCGGAGGATCGCAGTCACGTTGACTGGCTGGCGTTGTATGCGTTGGAGGCGGAAGCCAAGCGCTTCAAACGCAGTGAAGATGTACGGCAGCGCGATCTGGCCCTGGACAGGCGAAAGGCTGAAAGTGAGGTGGATGCCCCGCAGCGTGCCGAAAGTGTGGCAGCGCACGAGGCACGGGCGAAACGGGTTCAGGAACGGGAAGCCAAACGGGAGGCTGCAGCGAGAGGTATAACGTCCACGCCGGACGAAAAACATGAAGGCAATCTGATGACGCCTGCCGAAAAGGCGGAAAATGTCCGCGAATACGAAGCCAAGCAGGAAGAAACGATCAGGCGTCAGGAACGGGTGGAACAGAAGAAGGCGGAAACGCAGCGCAAGCGCGACAGGAAGGCAGCAGAAGAAGCCGGAAAATGACCGGATTATGCTGGAGGAAGACCATAATGAAAAAAGGCGGAATATCCGCCTTTTTTCATGGGCAAATAGGGAAGTTGCAAAGCAGAAAAAACATGGTTGTGGAGAGATGGTTTTCCGCGTGTTCCGAATCATGCCGTGCATTCATGCTATCCACACGTGCCTTGTCCGTGGAACGTGGGTCGGACAAAAGGGTTGTCTGTGCCCGGGTTTTCTTCGGATAGGGCAGGATGGTTGTCAGGCGGCGATTTTTTCATTCAGGACAGCGTCGTCCGTCATGGCTGGAATGTTCACATACCGTTCCCTTTTTTCGGTCTGTACCATGGCGCCCTGTCTGACACCGACGATGTTTCCCTTGTCGTCGAACATGCAGGTCATGACTTTCGCACGCTGCATCCCTTTGATTTCGGCTGTATCCAGATGGCAGAATCCAGCGGTTTCTTCCAGAGTGACCGGTACTGGACGGGTCGTGCGTCTGTTGCGGCTTCCATGAAAGCGCAGCTTGTTATACAGTGCCCACAGCAAAAAGGCGCAGACACATCCGCCGATGACAGGAAAGAATCTTGAGATGACGGTTTTTATCGCGAGAATGTCCTGATAATCAATGACGTTTTCGAAGCGGGAATAGTCGATCATCCAGCCGCCGAGTACAAGGAGCGTGGAAAGAATGTAAAGCAGGGCCCCCCAGAACAGGATGGGCAGAACCACGCCCAGAGCCTTTTGTCCGGCAGTCTGTTTGTGCTTGTAACATACAATCAGGTTTTTTGGATCAATTACCATTTTGTTTTCCCATTTTCATGTGATTCATCATGTTGCCGAAGCAGTGTGTTTTTGTCCGGTTCGCTGCTGATTCCCCTGTCCGTCGTGTGCCAACGTCCCCGTTTTTTTCCGTTGGAAAAAAACATGGCTTTCGGAAAGGCGATGATGGATACGACCCAGTTCAGCAGCCAGTAAAAAAGCGGATACCAGATGATTTCCAGATAGATGCTGCCCAGATTGCTGTCATATTTCCGTGCCATGAAAAAACAGACGGCGAACTGTAACAGGCAGGTCACTCCCAGAACCAGTCCCGTATAGGGGGACGCGAAGAACGGTTCCGCCGAAGTTGCCGGAAGGTTGGCGACCATTTTGCAAATTCCGGTTAGCATCAGTGCCAGGATGGTGTAACTCCAGATAATACTGGCGATGTATTCGATGAATATTCCCCAGAAACGGCGTTCTTTCCAGCTGAAGAGATAGCGGCAATAGTTTCTGAAGGCTTCTCCGCCGCCTACCGCCCAGCGCAGCCGCTGCTTGAACAGGCCACGCAGGGTTTCCGGCATCAGGATCCAGCAAAGGGCATGAGGCTCGAAGCGGATATCCCAGTGGTTGAGTTGCAGTCTCCAGCTTACATCGATATCCTCGGTGATGGTCAGTTCATTCCAGTAGCCGACACTGTGCAGTGCACGGCGGCGGAAGGCACCGATTACTCCCGAAATGGTGAAGATGCGGCCATAAATCCGCTGGGCGCGTTTCAGAAGTCCGACGATGGCCGAGAATTCGCCGACCTGAATGCGGCCCAAAAGTGTGCTGCGAGTGCGGATGCAAGGGTTGCCAGTCACCGCACCGACACGGGGACTGTGGATGAAATGGCTCATGATCCAGGTCACCGCATAGTGGTCCAGAATGGCGTCTCCGTCAATGCAGACCAGAAATTCGCCCCTGGCGGCCATCGCTCCCGTTTTCAGCGCAACGGCCTTGCCCTGGTTGGTCGCCAACTGGACGACCCGCATGCGCGGAATGGTTCTGGCCAGCCTTTCCAACTGTTCTCCGGTATCGTCGGAACTGCCGTCGTTGATGGCCAGAATTTCATAATTTGGGTAATGCATGTCGGCCAGTGCGGTAAATGTCTCGACGGCATTCGAGGATTCGTTGTAGCAGGGCACCAGTACGGACACGAGCGGATATTCCGGCAGTTCCGGAGGAACCGTGTAGCGTCTTCCCCTTTCGTAGCGGTAATAGTAAACCAACGCTCCGGACATCCACAGCCAGGACATCAGCAGCGGATAGAAGAAGGCGAAATCAAACAGCAGTTCTGACAGGCGGTCTAGCATATCTTTCCTGTTTCAGTTCCGGACCGAGAAATACGGTGCGATCACATTGGTATCCGGATGTCCGAGGATGGGATCGTCCGGGTAGTAGCCAAAGTTGTAGGCGCCGTGCTTCAGGAGTTGCTGCATCTGTTTGACCATCACGTCGTTCGGCATGGGGGACAGATGGTCAGAACGCCAGTCTTTCGCCTGCAATTCGAAAACCGTCTTGCGCAGACCGAGAGGATGCTGTGCCACTTTCAGGATCAGTGTTTCCATCCATTCATCGGCACGGTCGGCAGCACCTTCCATATAGGGCATCGCTTCCACGCCGGTATAGTCGTATGCATTCAGAAAGTCGTCCAGATTCTGTGCCATCCATTCTTCCGACTGGGGTTCGAGAATTGGCGGAGCGTACATGTTGCGGGATGTGAAAACAGGCGGATGCCATTTTTCGACGGTATCCTGAAGTTCCTTCGTGAAATCGATCAGCGCCCGGCTTTTCGCACGAGTGAACGTGTGCATGAGTTTGGGGTTCTTGCGGATCACTTCCGGATCGTCCGGCAGTCCGATACTACGTATCCATGCTTTTCCAGCAGGACTGACGTCTTCGTAATCGCCCATGAGTCCGTCGTCATGGAAAATGATGCCCGCGAAGTAGGTATGACTGGCCAGATCCTCATAGATTTCGCGGATGACGCGCCGGTTGTCGGCATCGAATGGCGTCAGACGGGTATAAAAACCAGCCTTGTCCGGGGAAACCGCTGTGATGGTCTGGCGGTTGGGCAGGTCGAAACCCAGTACAGGCATCCATGCGTAAACTTCGCATCTGAACCGGGTGGACAACTGCCAGGCAACATAGTTGAACAGGTCGGCACGCATGGGCAGGTGACGGTTCGGAAAATACAGGGCGTCTGTCGTGCCGTTGCCGTCCGGATCCGCGAAGGCCTGCAGGTAAATCACATTGGCGCCGGAGTTCCTGACACGGTCAAAGAGGAGAGAGAGATTTTTGTAAAGCTGGTCCGGATTTTTGTCATAGATCATGTCCAGATCCACATGCATGACACGCTGTACGGGCAAATCGGATACCGGGAGCTGTGCCATGGCATTGCGGCGCCGGTAGTCGGTGCTTCCCGCCATAACGCCCGCTTCCATTTTCCGCATCATGTGAGGCAGATCGATGCCCTTGTGCATCATAAGTCTCGGAATGGTCGGCCAGTCCGAATAGAATGCGATGGAAGCCGTCAGTTCATAACCTGCTTCCCGTGCAGCTTCGACACCGACCTGATTGTAGCGACCGTAAGGCCAGACGGCGATTCGTGGCCGGTGGCCCGTTTTTTCGTAAATGATATCGGAAGAATGTTTCCAGTCGTTGCGGACTCTTTCCTTGAAGACATCAACTGATTCATAGGTACCGGTTTTCGGATCGTACCATCTGTGCGCACCGGAAGGGAGCTGGATCCCCTGAGGATTGCCCTGGTGTCCTTCATGCAGATTGTGGGAATGGGATGCCAGTTCGACGATTCCGGAATCGGCCATTTCCCTGATCTGGTCCCAGGTGAGGAACATGGAACGGGGAAGTTGTGCATCTCCGCCATAATTGACCAGTTCGTTTTCGGGAGTTTCCAGCCAGCCGGTTTCCAACGACAGGAAGGCGGTGTAACCGTAAGATTTCAGCATGGGATAGGCGATTTCATAGAAGCTGCGGTATCCATCGTCAAACGAGAGAAGAACGGATTTGGGGGGCAGTGGTGTGTTGTCTGCTTTCGCCTTCAGGATGTCGTTCACGCTGACAACGGTATAAGCGTTGTTTTTCAGCCAGTCGAAATGTTCCTTCAGTTCCGGAACGGAAACTGGAGCTGTGTGGTCAATGAGGACACGGTTGTCCACGTCAGGCACCACGTTGTGATAACACAGGGTAATGAATGAGGGCACCTGGGATTTGGCCTGTGCGGCAGTGACAAAAGACAGGATACCGATCGCCAGACAAAAAACGAATTGGCGGCCGGTAGCCCGCAAACCTGAAATCATTGCGAAAAATTCCATGCTATATCCGAATATGAATAAAAAAACTCTCCCTGGCACTATCTTGTGCAAATGTCGTTCGTGTTAAACAAATCGCTGTAATGAAAGACAAAACCGGTCAATTCAAATTGAAGGAGTGGACAAAACCCGCGAGTTGCGGAATGGACAGTCTGTTTGCGTTGCCATTCTTTTGCAAGATTCCGTTATTTCTCCTTTTCTGGCGCCGCACCGCGATCGTGTATGCAAACGACCCGTTCCCGGAAGTGGCGTATCTCCGATGACTGTCGGGCCGACGGTTGTGCCGGTGACCCGGTTTACTCCGGATAACGCACGGGAAGCGGGATTGGTTGACATGTCGGGGAGGATTTTTGCACGATTTCCTGGCATGCCCGTTTTATGGGGCCGTCAGAATACGTGAATGACCCGCGTTTCAGACGTTCGGTTGCCGGCGGCTGTCTC
>CAVKGJ010000051.1:0-15096 GCA_963655605.1 Oscillospiraceae bacterium | reverse complement strand
GGGTCAGGACAGGACTGAACAAGGCCATCTTGAATCAGGAGTGGAATGAGTTCAGACGGCAGCTGGAATACAAGCTGGCATGGAGAGGCGGATATCTGATCGCAGTGCCGCCGCAGAACACAAGTCGGATATGTCCAGCATACAACAGCGTAGCCACAGGCAATCGCTAGCAGCAAGAACCTACCGAAGAGATCAGAGCGCTTGCGCTCTGACTCAGTAGGGGTCCCCTTGCTTTAGCGAGGGAAGGATGTCAAGAAAAAAGGTTTTCCAGCGTACGCCGGTATATGGCGGTCAGTGGTTCGATATCGGCAAGAAGCACGTTTTCGTCAATCTGGTGGATGCTTTCTGTAAGCGGGCCGAATTCGACGACTTGTGGGCAGATCCGCGCGATGAAACGGCCGTCGGACGTTCCGCCGGTTGTGGACAGTTCTGGCGTGACGCCGGTTTCATCCGCAATGGCGCGGGAAAGGGCATTGCAAAGGGAACCGCGCGGTGTCAGAAATGGCATGCCTGAGCAGTTCCAGTCAAGCCGGTAATCGAGGCCGTGTCTGTCCAGAATGGCGTGAACCCGTTTCTGGAGATTTTCGACGGTACTGGCTGTGCAGAACCGGAAATTGAACTCGGCGAACAGCTCTCCCGGAATGACATTGTTGGCACCTGTTCCGGCATGGATGTTGGAAATCTGCCAGGAAGTTGGTTCGTAATATTCATTGCCGTTGTCCCAGACTTCGGTGGCCAGTTCGGCCAGGGCGGGCACAGCTCGATGGATCGGATTGATGGCCCGATTGGGATAGGCGATGTGTCCCTGTTTGCCGAAAACGGTCAGCTTGCCGCCTAGCGATCCGCGGCGGCCGTTCTTGATGGTATCCCCCAGTTTTTGCAGGGAACTCGGCTCGCCGACGATGCAGTAATCGGGATGGATGCCGCGGGCTTCGAGCGTTTTGACGACCAGATCGGTACCGTCACAGGCTATGCCTTCCTCGTCGCTGGTGATGATGAAGCCGATGGAACCCCGGTAGTCCGGACGGGCCTCGACGAAATCGCGGGCGGCGACGATCATGGCTGCGACCGAGGTTTTCATGTCGGCTGCACCGCGTCCGTAAAGGCGGCCATCCCGCACGGTGGGTGTGAACGGATCGGACGTCCATTTTCCGGCCGGGCCGGGCGGTACGACGTCAGTATGTCCGGCGAAGACGATCAGGGGAGATTGCGTACCATGCCTCGCCCAGAGGTTGGTGACGCCGTTGGCCTGAATCGTTTCGCATGTGAAACCTGCCGGCTCCAGTATGGAGCGGATGATTTGCTGGCATGCCTTGTCGTCCGGAGTGACGGAGGCCTGCGAGATCAGTTCGCAGGCCAGATGGAAAGTTGGATTCATGATGGCATCCCGTTTCAGTTATCACGCAGAAGGTCGTTGATGGCTGTTTTGGCACGGGTCTGCGCATCCACACGCTTGACGATGACAGCGCAGTACATGCTGTATTTCCCGCCCGGATCCGGCAGGTTACCCGGTACGACCACAGAACCGGACGGGACGCGGCCATAGAGAATGCGGTCGTTTTCTCGGTCGTAGATCCGAGTGGATTGCCCGATATAGACGCCCATCGAGATGACGCTGTTTTCTTCCACGATCACGCCTTCGACGATTTCGGAGCGGGCGCCGATGAAACAGTTGTCCTCGATGATGGTCGGATTGGCCTGCATCGGTTCCAGCACGCCGCCGATGCCAACGCCGCCGGAAAGGTGGACGTGTTTGCCGATCTGGGCACAGGAACCGACAGTGGCCCAGGTATCGATCATGGTCCCTTCATCGACGTAGGCGCCGATATTGACGAAAGACGGCATCATGACGACATTTTTGCCGATATAGCTGCCCAGTCGGGCAACGGCGGGCGGAACGACACGGAAGCCGCCTCTGGCAAAATCTTCCTGGGTGTAGTTGGCGAATTTGCTGCTGACCTTGTCGTAAAAATGCATGGCAGGCGATCCGTCTGCTCCGACCGGCATGGCGAAATTTTCCTGCAATCTGAAAGAGAGCAGGACGGCTTTTTTGGTCCACTGGTTGACGACCCATTCCCCGTTTTTCTTTTCCGCCACTCTCAGCTGGCCGCAGTCGAGTTGTCGGATGACTTCTGCGATGGCGGCACGGAGAATGGGGGATGCATCGCCTGCCGAGAAACTGTCGCGGTTTTCCCAGGCGTCTTCGATGATCTGTTGCAGCTGTTCTTCCTGTGTCATGGTTTTCCTCTTGTTTCGGGTGTTTTCATCGTGATTGTTGTTTGCGGACGAATTCGGCAATGCGCCGGATACCTTCCAGACATTCCGCCGGTTCGGCGACCAGTGCGATGCGGATCCGGTTTTTGCCAGGATTTTCGCCATGCGCCTCGCGGGCCAGATAGCTGCCGGGTAGCACGGTCACGTTTTCACGTTCGTAGAGAAGGCGGGCGAATTCCGTGTCGGAAAGGCCTGTTTTTTCGTGAACTTCGGCCCAGAGATAGAAACTGGCATCCGGCATGGAAACGTTTACGGCCTGTTGCAGGACCGGCAGTGCTTCCTGGAATTTTGCGGCGTATTTCGCACGGTTTTCCCGGACATGTCCCTCATCGTTCCATGCAGCGATCGATGCTGCCTGGATCGTTTCACTCATGGCCGTACCGTGATAAGTCCGATACAGCAAAAATTTCCGGATGATGCCAGCGTCTCCGGCAACGAATCCGGAACGCATGCCCGGTACATTGGAACGTTTGGATAGGGATGAAAACATGATGAGGCGCGGATAACCGTTCCGTCCCAGTTTGTGGGCCGCCTCCAGTCCGCCCAGCGGCGGTTTTCCGAAATGGATTTCGGAATAGCATTCGTCGGAAGCGATGACGAAATCGTAACGGTCAGAGAGTTCAAACAGTTTTTTCCACTGTTCCAGTGTCATGACGGCACCAGTCGGATTGGCCGGCGAGCAGGTGTAGAGCAGTTTCGTTTTTGCCCAGACAGTTTCCGGAACACGGTCGTAGTCGCAGGCGAAATTCAGCGCCGGATCGGCATTGACGAAATATGGCTCGGCGCCACCCAGAAGGGCCGCGCCTTCGTAGATCTGGTAAAACGGGTTCGGACAAACCACGATACCATGTTCGGCCGGATCGAGGACGGTTTGCGCCAGGGCGAAAAGGGCTTCGCGCGAACCCAGTGTCGGCAGGATTTGCGTGGTGCAATCCGGTACGGGAATTGCATAGCGTTTTGCCAGCCAGTCGGCGATGGCCTCCCGCAGTGCGGCGCTTCCCAGTGTCGAGGGATACCGGGACAAGCCGTCCAGATGGTCTGTCAGCGCTTTCTTGATGAAATCGGGCGTCGGGTGTCTCGGTTCACCAATGCCGAGGTTGACGGGCCTGTTTGCCGGATCTGGATGAGTTCCGGAAAACAACTTGCGCAGTTTTTCGAAAGGATACGATTGCAGTCGGTCGAGTAATGGATTCATGGATCGTTTTTTCGGGATTTGCCGTAAAAAAGTTAATGTACCAAATGAAAATCATTTCCGGTTTTTTATTGTTGCGTAAAAATGGAAGCATTTTTTGTGCCAGATTGGTGAGTTTCTGTCGAAAACGGTGCGTTTTTTCAATATGGCCATATTCCGTTTTTTGTATAGGTCCGGCTGTCTGTGCGGTATGGCTTGCTGTTTCCGGAATTTTCGCGGACATGCGGGAAGAAAACACTGGGTTCATGGATATGTCGGTTTTCGAATCTGTTTTTGCGATCCATGTGAACCGGATATCTTTTTACCGGTCCAAATGACAGTCTTTCAGGTTCGGTTTGTGTCTGCTATTCCTTTTGTCACGGTCTGGTCATACGTCATGTTTACTCTGAACGCATTGAAGGATGAATATCGCAAGGCAGATTCGCTTCAGGTATGACCAACCGTTTTATGAAAGGGAAATGATCATGAATATTGTTATCAACAGGCGCAAGATTCGCAATACGGTCAGACAGATCGTTATGGAAGGAAACAGGGTACTGAGACAGGAAATCAGGGATTGTTTCGGTAAAAGGATTGTAACGGGCGGTGTTGTGGCAGGAGGGTTTTTCCTGAGGGAAATAGCAGGACATTCCGTCCGGTGAACGATACGACCGTTTTCTCATCCGGATATCCGGATGGCGGGAGTCCTGCCGTAAACGGTATCATCCCCATTTTGTTGAGCGGGAACAGGGAGCCGGAAAGGTTTTCCTTGATTTTTTACGGATGATCCATCGTTTTTGTGCGGCACAATCGGTGTATTCACACTGATTGCCCGGCCGGTTCGGGTGTCGGTATGAAACTGTTTTTACGGAAGGTTCCGGTTATGGATGACACAGCGAAAAACAAAATATTGCGCCGGGCTGTTCTGCTGGCCAGCGTTCCTGCCTGTATCGCGGCGATGCTGCTTTACAGGACACCGATACGTGAATTCATTTCCGTCATGATCGCTGCGGAAGTGGAACCTGTTGCGAAGCGGCGTGATACGCTTTTGGTTGACGGACCGGAGAAAACATTCAGACGGGATGTCCCCAAACGTTTTTTTGCCGATCCGGAATGATTTTTTCGTTTTGCCTTTCTCAGGTTTTTCATTGTGCCGGAAATTGCTGTTTCCGGTTTTTTGGCGGCAGATGAAATTCTGCCGCTGAGAGATCCGAGGACACAGTAGAATCCGGGGTATCTGACGATCGTACAGCTTTCCCGTGTCATCGAGAATCTTTTTACGAAGAATCTGGTGTTTTTTCAGGATATGTACCAGCGTGTCAACGCTGTTGAAAACGATGAACACGGTATGACGGTTTGCCCGAAGTGCGGATACCGTTACCCGATGGGGTATGGTTCCGGCTAGCAATGAGGTGCGGATCATATACTTCATGGATGTAACGATGATTGCAGTACTGGCAGAATGGTTTCATTGCCTGTATTGCGGCGTATAATACCGGTTCCCTGTCTGCTTTTTTCCACAAGATGAAAGCATGACAGGATTGTGATCAATGTTTTACGAGAGGATTCGATCATGAATGCCATCACACACAAAATTCACCAGACCATGCTTTTCGGCAGTTTGCCTGCCTGTATGGTCGCGATGATTCTTTTCAGGGATCCTTCCTGCGACCAGCCCACACACGATATGCCCGGAGGGGCCAACCGCTTCATCAGCCGCAGCCGTACGGTCAGTACGCCTTTGCCTGTCACCGAAAGGGGAAGCCGTTATACCGGCCGGCGTGTGAGAAAGACGGTTGTCCGGTAATCAGGTCATTTGCTGTTTTTTGCGACAGTTGCTTTTGCCTCGCCAGTCATGCGGGTTTATTCCGGTTCAGGGGCCGTGGCCGGTTTATCTGCGGCCGGCTGCCATTCTGGTACGTCGCGGCAATCAGGAAAATATCCGGAAGGTTGCGGATCTGGATAGCAAAAACGTGAAGATTCCGATTACGCATGGTACCGGGCAGGTCGGCATGTGGAAGAATATTGCAGGGCGGCAAGGCGATATCGGAACGATAAAGGCTATCCGGAAAAATATCAATTTCTTTGCACCGCATACCGGGGGTTGCCAGATCGGGATGGCAGAAAGATGACAGCTTTGATGCATGACCGGTTTTCAGTATCCGGGGAATCAGCAATCCCGATGACGACGAGATCGCGCTGGTGGAACCGGAATACTGTATTTGTCGTTTGATGGATATCGCACTGGTGCAGGATGGGCAGAAAAACAGGCGCGCTGCCGGATTTTTTACCGGTTCATTGCTTCGCATGAAGGGAGGAGGATTTTCGGAAATATGGTTGGATGGAGAGTGCATCACAGCAGATGCGATGATTGCTGGTCATGCGACAGCTTCTGATGCATCCGGGGTTTTGCGAGATCTGAACAATATTCGGGTGGAGTGGCTTTTTACCTGGGGCAGTTCCTGCTTCAGGTAAATCATATCGGTCAACAATATACCTTCCTCGCAGATCGGTTCCGGGTAATGATCGGTGAAAAAATCCGGAATGCGGTGTGAAACCGTGAAACGCATTTTTCATAGAACCGGATGGTTTTCGGGAAATCGCCCGTGCTTGCCTGTATGATGGAAAACCTGTTTCGGCAGATGTTCAGAATGTGCCGGATCAGTGCACTGGCATAGCCCCGGTTTCTTGCCGTTTCCACCGTTGCCAGATTAAGCATTTCGCTTTCGGCCGTGACGACACAGACGCTTTTGAGTTCAAAGGGCAAAAAGCTCGCCCCTGTCGAGATAACGGTCAATCATATGCCGGTCCGGGATCCGCGATGAGAAGGAGATTGAGAAATCGGTGTTTGCCGGTTTTGACCTGTTCGATGTGCATCGTATCCGGGGTTTTCAGAAAAGAGTGGAAAAACGTGTTTTCCGGTAGAATGCGATACCGACGGTATCGGGCCGTTTTGCTTGGGGGAACACGGGAAGGACGGAGTTTTTTCCGTCTTTCCCGTACATGATACAGTTCGGAATCAGATACATTCCTTCTTGACGCAATCGACGAAGTATTCCCATTTTCCACTGTTTTCATGACGGATCAGGCCATGAACGTCAGTTTCGAATCCGGGAAAGCGGTCGTTGAAATCGCGTGCGAATTTCAGGTAATCGACGATGGTCTTGTTGAACCGTTCTCCTGGAATCAGAAGTGGAATGCCCGGTGGATAGGGGGTGAGCAGTATGGATGTGACGCGACCTTCCAGTTCGTCGATCGGTACCCGTTCGATTTCGCGGTGTGCCATTTTGGCGTAGGCATCCGACGGTTTCATGGCCGGGCTCATGTCGGAAAGGTACATTTCCGTTGTCAGGCGGGCTACGTCGTTTTCACGGTAGAAATCGTGGATTTTCTGGCACAGGTCGCGTAGGCCGAACCGTTCATAACGAGAATGGGTTGCGGCGAACTCAGGCAGGATGCGCCAGATCGGCTGGTTCTTGTCGTAGTCGTCCTTGAATTGTTGAAGCGATGTGACAAGGGTGTTCCAGCGGCCCTTGGTGATGCCGATGGTGAACATGATGAAGAAACTGTACAGGCCGCATTTCTCAACGATGATGCCATTTTCCGCCAGATACAGCTTGACGATGGAAGCGGGGATGCCCGTTTCCTCGAATTCGCCCGCCAGTGACAGGCCCGGCGTGATGACGGTAGCCTTGATCGGATCGAGCATGTTGAAATCCGGGGCGATATCGCCGAAGCCATGCCAGGTATCTTCCGCTTTCAGGATCCAGTCTTCGCGCTGACCAATGCCGTTTTCCGCGAAATCGTTCGGACCCCAGACTTCGAACCACCAGTCCTTACCCCATTCCTTCTCGATTTTCTTCATGGCGCGTCTGAAATCCAGCGCCTCGAGGATGGATTCCTCGACCAGTGCTGTGCCGCCCGGCGGTTCCATCATGGCGGCTGCCACGTCGCAGGAAGCGATGATGGCATATTGCGGCGAGGTGGACGTATGCATCAGGAACGATTCGTTGAAAATGTTCTGGTCAAGTTTGACTTCTTCCGATTCCTTGACGAGGATCTGCGATGCCTGCGACAGGCCTGCCAGCAGTTTGTGGGTGGATTGTGTCGAGAAAATCATCGATTTTTTTGCCGGCGGACTGTAACGTCCAATGGCGTGCATGTCCTTGTAGAAGTCATGGAAAGCTGCGTGCGGCAGCCAGGCTTCGTCGAAATGCAGGGTATCGATTTCGCCGTCCAGCATGGTCTTGATCGTCTCGACGTTGTAAACGATGCCGTCGTAGGTTGATTGCGTGATGGTCAGGATGCGTGGTTTCTTGTTTACGGCATCTCGTGCGAACGGATTGGCCTCGATTTTCTTTTTGATGTTTTCCGGTTTGAATTCCTCTTTCGGGATCGGGCCGATGATGCCGTAGTGGTTGCGTGTCGGCATCAGGAATACCGGAATGGCTCCGGTCATGATGATGGCGTGCAGAATTGATTTGTGGCAATTGCGGTCGACCACGACGATATCTCCGCTGGCGATGGTGGAATGCCAGACGATCTTGTTGGATGTCGAGGTGCCGTTGGTGACGAAATAGCAGTGGTCGGCATTGAAAATGCGGGCAGCATTACGTTCACTCTGGGCGACTGGTCCGGTGTGATCGAGCAGCTGGCCAAGTTCCTCGACGGCATTGCAGACATCGGCTCGCAGCATGTTTTCCCCGAAGAATTGGTGGAACATCTGGCCGATGGGCGATTTCAGGAAAGCGACGCCGCCGGAATGTCCCGGACAGTGCCAGGAATACGATCCGTCCTGTGCATAATGCATCAGGGCGCGGAAAAACGGTGGAGCCAGCCCGTCGAGATAGGTCTTCGCCTCGCGGATGATATGTCGCGCCACGAATTCCGGTGTGTCCTCGAACATGTGGATGAAACCGTGCAGTTCACGCAGCAAGTCGTTCGGAATATGGCGGGATGTACGTGTTTCGCCATAAAGATAGATTGGAATGTCTGCGTTCTTGCTGCGGATTTCGGTCACGAAAGCGCGCAGGGGTTTCAGGGCTTCGTCGATTTCTTCTTCCGTCCCTTCGCCGAATTCCTCGTCGTCAATGGAGAGGACGAAAGCGGATGCGCGGGATTGCTGTTGCGCGAATTGCGAAAGGTCGCCATAACTGGTGACGCCCAGTACTTCCATTCCTTCATCTTCCATCGCCTTGGCCAGCGCGCGGATACCCAGTCCGGAAGAATTTTCGGAACGGTAGTCTTCGTCAATGATGACGATAGGAAAGCGAAATTTCATCGCGATCTCCAAATGTGTACAGTGGGAAACAGCAGAAGGCATCCTGTTGTTCTGCCACGTTTTTTTGAGGACTGAATCATGCCGGAAATTTTGACCCGCATTATACGTTATCTGGATTTTTTTGCGGTTTTTATTGGAGTTCGCGTGACATTATGGACCAGTAAAACAACAGCTTTGAGACAGACGGACCGGATTTCGGCCACTAATGGAAATACTGCCGGAACTGGGGGAGGTATTTCTGGGAAAGGCGGGACATCAGGTTTTTCCGGCAGGTCTGTTCCGGGTACCTTGATGAGTGGTCTGTAGCCGGGGAGTTTACCGGGGGATACAGCTTGATGGAACCGACGGGAAAAGGGGGCAGGCGAACTGCGCCCCTTGAGGAGTCTCGATATCAGAAACCGGACAGGCGTCCCCTTTTCTGTGGAGAAAGCCTCTGGAACCTGCCTGCAATCAGAACTTGTGTGTGATACCGATCTGAACGCCTTTGACACTGTCTTCGTCGTAGCCGCTGCCATTGAAGAAGTTGGAAATGGCTTCGTTTTCGTAGTCGGTATAGGCTACCATGCCGTAAAGTGAAGTCCGTTTTGACAGGTCGTAAGTGTAGCCGATAGCATATTTTTTCAGATCGGCCGAACTGTGGCCGTTCCAGTAATCGCCGCCGTCGGCAAGACTCATGCCGTTGACATCCTTGACTTTGACGTAGTTGAAAGCGGCCTTGAAAGTTCCCCGTCCGAGCCGGTAATTCAGACCGAAAATCCAGTTGTCCATTTTTGCCGCCACACCGTTGATCAGGGAGGAGTCGGCCACGCCGCTGTTTCCGGAAAGGGAGCGTTCGGCATTGTACCAGCCCTTGTCATGTGTTTTTTCATAGGCCAGTGACAGTCTGAGCGGTCCCCATGTATAAGCTCCGCCGAGATTCCAGATATAGGATTTGTTGGAGTCGGCCAGCCGGCTCCAGTTACCCAGGAGGGTGACGATGCCGTTGTCGTACAGAACCGATCCGGCGTAACCGTCGTTGCCTGCTCCGGCTTGCGCGAAGGCGTTGTCGCGGCCGCTTCCCTTGGTATTCTTGCCGAGGCTGTAGGTGGCACCGATCTGGACACCGGACAGGTTCGGGCTGTCGTAACGGATGGTGTTGTCGATATGGGTGGAGCGCTGGGTGGACAACGTCATGCTAGCGATACTGTCCTGGTTGAACGGATCGAGTGTCCTCAGGGTCTCGGTGGGCAATTCATCCACACGGCCGATACGGAACGTCCCGAAAGGCGTGCCGATGCCCACGTTGGCTCCGCCATACCAGTCTATGTCCGGGTTGCCGCCGTAAACCGTTCCGTTATTCAGGTTCAGACGGTGTTCCAGCTGGAACATCGCCTTGTAACCGTTGCCGAGGTCTTCCATTCCCCGGAAACCAAGACTGCTTTCATAGTTGTGCGTCATGTAAGTGTCTTTTCCGGTCTGTTTGGCGATACCGGTATCGACGATCCCGTAGATGGTGACGTGTGATTGCGCTTGTACCATTCCGGCAGAAGCACCGGCCAGTGCAAAAATGAATAGGGCTTTCTTCATGATTTCTCCGTATGGGTGTCCGTTTCCGGCAGGCTGCCAGTATCTGCTGCATGGAGGCATACCGTGTATTGCCTCGTTCGGAAATCATGATCCCAGATCCGAAAATGCCATGATTTGATAAAAAAACAATGACGGGAAAGTTGAAAGATAAAGTGTTGTTTTTCTGACGCCAGTGCAATGGACAGGAAAATGCATGGGGCAGGCGGGATGGAAGGGATGGACTTTTTGTCTCCGGAATACGAGCAGGGACAGGCCGGAAACGGCAGGAACATATCCTGGTCCTGTCAAAAAGCATGCGGACAGCATATCCCGACAGGGCTGTGCCATGAAAAAAAAGCATACCTGGACGGGTATGCTTTAAAAGAAAGGGCAGAATGACAGGGCGAAAGGGAAGCGACACCCTGTCGTTTCATATGTCAGAACTTGTGGTTGATACCAATCTGGACACCGGTTACGCTGTCATCGTAGTATCCGAAAACGTTTTTGGCGAGCGTTTTGTCTTCAAAGTCGGTATAGGCCAGTTGTCCGTACAGAGTTGTCCGTTTGGACAGGCTGTAGAAGTAACCGACACTGTATTTCTTGGCATCAAGCGAGTCTTTTCCATATCTGGCTTCGTCGAGATCCCTGAAGTCGATCCAGCTGAAAGATGCACCGATTCTGTGTGGGCCGGTCTTGTATTCGGCGGAGAGAATCCAGTTGTTCTGTGTGGATTCGTTTTTGGATTTGTTCTTGCCGAGTTTCCAGCCTCTGTCATCTGTCCGTTCGAATCCGAGACCAATCTTGAATCCATCGATTTTGTAGGCGCCGCCGACGCTCCAGACATAGGAGTCGTTGGAGTCGGACAGACGGCTGTAATTGGCCAGCAAAAGCAGCGGGCCGTTGTCGTAATTCAGACCGATGGCATAACCGTCGTTATCGGCTCCCTGTTCGGCGATGGCGCCGGATTTATGGGTTTCCGGTGCGGAATCCCTGTCGGTGTTCTGACCTAGATAATAACCCAGAGCGACCTTGAAGCCGGAAAAGCTCGGAGAGTCGTAACGGGCAACGTTGCTGATACGGCTGGTGCGCTGTGTGCCTTTCAGCATGCTGCCGACGCCTTCCTGGTTGAACGGATCCAGGCGTCGGAAACTTTCGGTTTCGATTTCGTTCATGCGGCCGAAACGGACGGAGCCGAAAGACCCGGCCAGCCCGATATTGGATGCTCCTTCCCAGTCAAGATCTGTCGTGGCGGTACCGTCGTTTGGATTGAACCGTTTTTCCAGCTGGAAGGTGGCCTTGTAGCCGCTGCCAAGGTCTTCTGTACCCTTGAAGCCAATCCGGCTGTCGTTCCATGATCCCATTTTCAGGTCAGAACCGGTTTCCTTGATGTAACCGGTATCAATAATACCGTAGATGGTGACATTGCTTTGTGCCTGTGCCATACCGGCGAAAGCGGCCAGCAGGGATGCGGTAAGTAGTTGCTTTTTCATTTAGATCCTCAGATTGAAAATGATCATTTCTGCTATAAAGAGCTTGTTTTCCTTGTCGCTCACGAACATCTAAAAGGTTTTGTGTGACGGTTTCGTGACAATGAAATGGCTGGCAGGAAGGCCGACGGTTGTATCAGTCAAAAAGGAAAAAAATGTTGTTTGTTTACATCATTCCGGAAAAATGCCTTTGTCCGGAAAAGAGGGTTCCGTCCGTTGAGGACAGATTTGCCGGAGGGAAAATTGGGCGAGGAGGGTATGAAAGACAGGAACTGTTCGGTTCATGTTGCCGTTATCCACAAATATGGGAAGGAACAAAAAGGGCATGCCATATAGCATGCTGTGAAAATACGTTTATGGAGCGTTCTGGTAAAACCACAAGATGTGCCGGTTTCATGGAAGCATTAAAAACCATTTGATATCAATCGATTGCAAGTTTTCAGATGACAGGGAAAGGGTGGAAAAGCAGCTGGAGTGTATGTCAGCGGCATGAAATCAGGGAAATGTGCCCGAATAGAGGGATCGGGTATATGAAAAACGACAAACCGTCCGTCAGGAGAGGTTCAGAGGAAAAATTTTTTCGGCGGCAGTCCGGTGAAGGCCGCGATAGTGGCGACGGCATGATCGATATAAAACACTTCGAAAACAGGATTGTCTGCCGTACGGTACTGTGCGCGGAGGCTTTCGTCGGATTCGATCATTTTCTGCTTGACTGCCAGATTGTTTTCGAAAACCGCTTCACCGGAAAGGCGTATCCATGCTTCTTCGGGAGAAGCGACCGACAGTTCGACTGAAGGATTGTTTTTTAGTTCGTTATAGACATCCTTGCGGTTGCTTGTACAGAACCAGAGTCGGTTGTCTTCCTCGAGCCGGAATTTGAAGGGGCGTACCTTGGGGTTGCCATCCATTCCGATGGTTGCCAGAAACTGGACAGGATTTTCCTGCAAGAACCGGATGATGATTTCCATGATATGTCCTCCGAGTCTGTATGGTGCAATCCGACCCTTAGGCCGTTGTGTCTGTGTGCCGCTGTCGTCTTGTCTGTTGGCAAGACACTGGCTGTTTTTCCTTATGGTACTCCCACCCAATGCAGCAGGCTATCAATGCGCGGCGTAAACGCAGGCCACAAGATCATTTCCGTTTCATTTTCTATACATAGGCGTTCCGTGATGATGCAAAACCGGGAAGTCTGGAATGCGGGGAAGAATATATCTTGCGGGAAGAAAAAGTGTTCCGGAAGTATCCGATATGGTAACAGCGGGTTGGATGGGACGGGATTCATGCCAACGGAACAGACAGCCGGGCATACGGTTTTTCCGTATGCCTGTTTCGTGAGGTCGTACCCTATTCGGGGCGATGTGCCTGTAAACCGGGAATTGTTCTTGGTTTTTCTCAGAAACGGTGCGTCATACCGAACTGGAATCCGGTGATGTTGTCATCGTCAGTACCGTTACCGTGCATGAAAGCAGCCACGGCTTCTTTTTCATATTCGGTTCTGGCGATCATGCCGTAAAACGACGTTTTGTTCGATATGTCATAGGTGTAACCGATCATGAAGGTTTTCAGATCCATAGAATCGGGATTGTCGCGTTCGGCAGAGACTTTTTTCAGATCTTTCATGCGGACGACATTGACGGCGGCATTGATCCGCCCGTTACCGGTATCATATTCCATGCCCAGACGGAAATTGTCCCTGTCGGTACGGGATTCGACGATATCGTTTCCGGCCATGTCATATGTGGCATTACCGGACAGATATCGCGACATTTTTTCAGGGGTCCTGTCGTTCGCCTTTTCATAGTTGACCGTAAACCGTGCGGGACCGATGGCATATCCCCTGTTTTCGGGGATCCCTGTCAGTTCGGCTGTCCTGTCAGGAGATGTTTGACGGTCGCTGTCCGTGAATACCATTTTTGCAGGCATAACAGTATGGTCAGGATTCTTTCGCTGGATATACCGGACGTACGCCGGACGGAGTGACCGATTCCGTCTGTGGATGATGTCATGACCAGATGGTGCCATGAGTCGGTCGTTCGGAAGGTGGCTGCCATTTCTTTACCGGTTGCATTATTTCCGGAAGACAGTGCGTTCGTTTGTGTGAACGGTTGCAGCTCGTGCCAGTGATGGATGGCCGTGTTTTTTTCGGGAACGGTTTGGGAAGACAATGCGCGGGTCGCCCTGATCGGTCTTTTTTTCCCGGGTTTTGACTTTCCGGAAGATGATGTCGTAAGAGTATCATTGCGGGATAACGTCGGTGTGGCATTGGCGTGCATACCAGCGAGCACGGCAGCGAAAGCGAACAAACTGAATGCCATCCATTTTCTGAGGGAATGGACGGGAGATTCCGAATGACAGAACGGATGGTTTTTCATTGCTGGAGGCCCCTGTTGTCAGTACGGGATGCGGATTTTCCCGGTTGTTGTTCTGGTACTGGTTCATGAAATTTATCACATCGGGGTATAGATAATATGCCTTTGTAACATTTCTTACGAATTTGATGAAAGTTGGGTTGATTTTGGATGAATTTGAAGCGAATTCAGTGAAAGAAGCAAGCAGGAAAACATATAACGGAGTGTCATTCGGTCAGGAAACGGCTATCGGGTGGAAAATATCCGATGATATTTGAAAAGGGAAACCGGTACCGCCCTGAAACAGGATATCAAAGCAGGCAGAAGGCGAGCCATAATGTGCGCCAGTCAGGGACTGCGGGTATGGAAAGGATCAGATGTTCAGCTGCCGATACTTGGCGAACAGTCTTTTCGAGAATTTATCCCATTTGCGCAGGATTTTCCGGTTGCCCAGCACCTTGAAATAATTGGAAGCGGGAATCAATTCGGTACTTCCGAGTCCGTCGATCAGAATCAGTTTCAGCTCTGCGTCGTCGTGTCTGACGACGATATTGTCAGGAAGAAGGTCGCTGGGGATGATATTGTAACGTAACAGATAGGCTTTCAGTTTTTCAAGTGCATTTCGAAGTTTATGTATATCTTCCTGTGATGAGAGGCAGGATATGTACTGTTCAAGTGTTTCTGGAATCAAATCATGCCGGGGATCGGTGCCGGGAATGAATTCCTGTTCGAAACCGATGAAATCGTCACCGATTATTTCACCATAAAACTTGGGAATGTGGTCAAAAGGAATGCCCCGTTTGATCAGAAAACGGAAGTATTTTATTTCACGGAGTGTCTGTTTCGCATTTTTTTTCGGACTGATCTTGACAAGACGTGTCTTGTCGAAAGGATTGAGGTAACAGATTCTTTCGGCACCTCTTCCGATTACAGGCCATGCTGTATAGTCTGTCATATTGTGGATGAATCAGTATTGATGAATTTTTTCCC
>CAVKGJ010000050.1:0-51277 GCA_963655605.1 Oscillospiraceae bacterium | reverse complement strand
AATTCCATTCTGGTTTTTCTCCTAAATTAGCAGATTTTGAATTTCCACAGAATCTTTTATCGGCTCAATATGGTAATGCAGCGGATTCCCGAATGTGGTGGTTGTCAGTTTTTCACTTTCTTTGTATAACTGTAATGGAAAAAATGTCCCGTCAGGTTTCGGAGTGATATGCCCTGTCGGCTTTTTCGAATTGCGCTTTCACGGTATCGGAGGGTGGTTTGCCAAGGAGGCTGGCAATGATGATAGCGAGCGTTCCGAAAAGAAATCCCGGAATAATTTCATAAACGCCCAAATGGTCAAGACATGTTTTCCACAGAATAATTGTGGCGGCACCGACGAAAATCCCCGCGAATGCGCCATTTCTCGTCATTCGTTTCCAGACAAGGGAGAGAAGGATTACCGGCCCGAATGCAGCCCCGAACCCGGCCCAAGCATAGGCAACCAGGCTTAGAACCTTGTTGTCCGGGTTGAAAGCGATGACAATCGCAATAATGGAAATGAGCATAACCATCATGCGACCGATCCAGACCAGTTCGGTCTGTGAGGCTTTGGGACGCAGGAATGCACGATAGAAATCTTCGGTCAATGCACTGGAGCAGACCAGCAGCTGGCAACTGAGTGTACTCATTACCGCTGCCATAATGGCAGACAGGACGATGCCGGCGATCCAAGGATTGAAGAGAATTTTGGTCAGTTCCATGAATATGGCTTCGTTGTTCCGGGTAACGCCCGCTGCCAGTGACGGATTGAAGGAAAAGTAGGCAATACCGAAAAAGCCTGTTGCCACGGCGCCGCCGAGACAGAGAATCATCCATGTCATGCCGATACGGCGAGCTTTGGGAATGGATCTGACAGAGTCGGCAGCCATGAAACGGACAAGAATGTGGGGTTGACCGAAGTAACCCAACCCCCATCCCAGAAGGGAAATGATGGCGATGAAGTCCAGTCCCTTGAACATGTCCAGTTTGCCCGGAGTTTCCGTCTGGATCATGGACAGGGCAAGTGGAAGATCTCCTGTGTTCAGAATGGTGAAAACAGGTGTGAGCAGAAGCGCGAAAATCATGAGGGTCGCCTGGACGGTATCCGTCCAGCTGACGGCCAGAAATCCGCCGATGAAGACATAAGTGATGGTAGCCAGTGCGCCGATCCAGAGGGCTGTGTTATAGGAGAGGTCGAATGTGCTTTCGAAAAGCCGGGCGCCTGCGACCATGCCGGAAGAGCAGTAGATAGTAAAAAAGATCAGGATGACGAGCGCGGACAGGATGCGGAGAATTTTGCTGCGGTCTTCAAAACGGTTGGTTAGATAATCCGGCAGTGTCTGCGCATTTCCGCAGAATTCGGTGTGGATACGGAGTCTGCCAGCGACCAGAAGCCAGTTGAGCCATGCTCCGATGATCAGACCGATCGCGATCCAACTTTCGGATAGTCCCGAAAGGAAAACGGCTCCCGGAAGTCCCATGAGCAGCCATCCGCTCATGTCGGAGGCTCCTGCCGACATGGCTGTGACGAAACTGCCGAGACGGCGTCCGCCCAGAATGTAGTCAGAGAGGTTTCGGGTTGCACGATAGGCCACGAACCCAATCAGGGTCGTTGCAACAATATAGACAATAAAAGTGACGAGCAGCGGGGTATCAACGTTCATGCTTGACAGCCTGGATGATGATCGGATGAAAAACGGAACATTAGAACAAATTATTCGGTAAGATGCCAGTCCGGATGGTGCAATTTTTCTTTTGCATCATGTCGGAATACAACTGGAGAAAGTCCGCACGGCCATATCGGGGTGGGATGACCGTTTGTGGAGCAGAGATATGCCATCTGGCCGGATTTCCATGAGGAAACTGTAACGCAATACCGTTTCGGCAGGGTATCCACATTAAAAAGGTCTGATCCATTCGGGGCGGAGATGGGCTTCGTCCGGATGTTCGATAGCAAGATCGATTTCCTGCAGCAGGTGTTCCTTGTCTTTGCCGAGGATCCCTTTCAGTACAAGCTGGTTCGAGGCGTGATCGCTTCTGAATATGGTTGATTTCAGTTCAAGTGCGCCGACAAATTGCCGCATTTCCAGAAAACGTTCATGCTGGTTCATTTTGATGAACTGCCCGTTGTATCCCTGTTGGAAACGGGCCTCGCCATGAGGCAGGTTCAATACAAGCGCGGCCAGGAATTCTGGTTGTGTCCTGTTCGCGAGCAGTGCCGAGTTGAGGGCATGCTGTTCACTGAAACGGGTTCCTCCTACTCCGTTGATGATCATGACGGAACGTTTGATGCCAGCATCGGCCAGACGGTTCAGGGAATCAACGGTCGATTGATGCGTTTCTCCCTTGTTGATGGATTTGAGTACGAAATCATCGCCTGATTCGGCGCCGACATAAACTTGCCTGAGTCCTGCATCATGCAGTGCTTTCAGTTCTTCGTCCGATTTGCGGGTGACATTTCGTGGCGAACAGTAGGAAGAAATACGAGTGACTTCCGGCAGGTAGCGGTGGATCGTGTCCAATATGAAAAGCAGTCTCCGTGCCGGCAGGGCAACCACATCGCCGTCGGCCAGAAATACTCTTTGTATGCCGGAATGGTGCCGGCTGAACCATTCAATTTCCCGACGGACATCTTCTTCCGGTTTGACGGAAAAACGTTTTTGCGGTTGGGTGTACATGTCGCAATACGTGCACTTGTTCCAGCTGCAACCGTTGGTCACTTGCAGAATCAGTGAATTGGCTTCGCTTGGCGGACGGAAAACGGGATCGATGTATCTTATTGGCATGTAATGCATGAGCGTGAAAAATGAACTGGATAAACAATATATTTTATCATTGCTTGTTTATTGTGCAGGCATATCCGGGAAACCGGGCAAAAAACAGGTGCGGATGCATCGCAGGAACGAAAAGAGGCATTCTCTTTTTTCACTGGAGGTTTCTCTTGCCACGGAAAATAGCGCACTGATGAAATGCCTCAATCGAAACAGGCATATTGCAGCTCGAACAGAGTCGGTCGGTCAGCTTGAGTAGTTCCTTGATGTCGCGACCGCTGGAATCCGGAAAGTGATGGACAAGCAGGTCGATAAGTTCATCGGAAATATCGATCCGGAACTGGTCGGACAGGGTTCTCCAGAGCCGGACGGCATCCTTGCGAGGCGGTGTGTCGTACCGTATGACGGCAATGCAGCGTGACAGGATGGCATCGTCCACATCATCGATCCGGTTGGTCGTCATGAACAGCAGACCGTTGAAATATTCCAGTGTTCGCAAAAATCCGGCAACGATTGCGTTGTGTTGGAGATCATTGTCACGTTTTCGGATGTAAACATCCGCTTCGTCGAGCAGCAAAATGGAGCCCCAGCGTGATGCACGCTTTAAAATGCCGGAAAGTGCCGTTTCGACGCTTTCCGCCGATGTTCCCAACTGACCGGAATGGATACGGTATAGCGGTTTACCGACCACTTCGGAATAGACTTCTGCGGTAAGCGTTTTGCCAAGACCAGCAGCACCCATACACAGAATGGTTGTCCCTCCGGATTTCCCTTCGACAATGTCATCCATCGGTACATCCATGTCTGATGTCAGAATGTCAATCAGTTTCCGGTGTTCCGGTGGAAGAATCAGCTTGGTTTTCAATTCTGGCCTGTACCGGTATTCTTCGAGATGGTTGACGTGAATCCAGCAATTCTGGTGCAGTTCGAGATGGAACATGTGCAGATAGCAATGAAGCGGAATCCGGCTGTATGTATTGTCTGTACGGTTTTTTCTGTCTGAATGCGTTTCGATCCGTCGTTCGAGAATTTCCTCATCGTTGACACATTTGACGGTTGTTTCCGGATTGATACGGAAAAATTCCAGTTTTTTGAAAAGGCGGCTGTCGCCTTCGCCGATCAGAAATCCCGAATGCCTCGCGAGGAACTGTTTTCCGTGAAAAGGCTGGAAATTCCGGAATCTTACGACCTGTTTTCCGTATTCTTCCCTGAATTCCGGACATTCCCTGTAAAAACCTTTGTGGGCCAGCAATTCCGGAATGGTCAGTTTTCCCAATTCTCTTTGATAAAAAAGAATGGCATTTGTCATTCCGGAACGCCACTGTTCGGGGGTATCGTTATCGACAGGGGCGCTTGAGGTGACGGTATTGGCCAGCAACTGGATGCTGACGAAAGGCGTCCCTGCGTAGGGACCGTCACGTGTCTGGACATACTCCACGCTATCGATCAGCCAGGGAAGCAGGATACCGTCCGTGTTGCGACGATATAACCAGCCATCAATGGCATCGGTTTCGAAATAGTTGACAAGTGCCGGTACCAGCATTTCCAGTCTGGACACAATGGGAGTATGTACGGAACTGTTCCGGATGTTTCGAAGGGCGATTATCTGAAACATGAGTGATGTGTCGCCATCCTTTTCAGCCATCCGTTGCAACTGTTCCAGAGATCCGGCATCGAAAAGATAGTCGGGAACCAGCATTCTTCCATTGGCAAATTCGTGTGCGGAAAGCAGTTTTGCCAACTGTGATTCTTTTCTGACACAGGCGAGCAGATAGCTTGCCTGTGTAAAGGAAAGTTCGAATTCCACTACCACTCCTTGTTAAAGTGTTCGGGACCTGATTCAGGGAAAAGACCAGAAAAATAACAGCCTGCCTGTAACAGCGATACAGGCAGGCAATCTTCCGCTTCGGCCGGATACCTGTATTAGCATATTCTTTCCGGTATTTCCGGAAAGAATCCGATATCAAAGTTGTGCCCTGACTTTGTCTGCGGATATTTTCAATGCATCGGACAGATTGGCGATGGCCTGTTCACGGGACAGATTGGTTTTGAAATTCAGCGTTTTTTCGGCCTTTTCGATGGATAGTGGCCAGTCATCCGTCAGGAACGCGCTTCCTTTCCATTTGTCTGCATCAATTGCGATGACTTTTGCATCGGGATTGACCAGGTCTGTGATCAGTTTCGCGACATCTTCCCATGTCAGATAAATGCTGGCCGCATTGAAGAGTTCGCCTTTGAGGTTGCTCGAAAAAAGTGCGAGCACCAGAGAAACGAAATCATCCAGTTGCAGGAAACTGCCACCGCTTTTCGCCGGAACTTCAATGTGTCCCTTTTCAATGGCATCGCGAATCATGCCGCGTATGTTGCGACCACCGATCACGTCGCCATAGGCATACCAAACCATGACGTTGTTGACCTGCAAGTCATGTTGTATGGCATAGATCTTGCCGAGTTCTTCCGTCATCAGCTTGGCCAGTGCATAAACCGGGTTTCTTGAAACCGCTATCAGATGCGCCTGATCTTCGGAAACCGGATGGGAAAGCGGTTTTCCATAGGAAACGGCTGTAGTGGTGTTGATGACGTGTTTTACGTCATATTCGACAGCCGCATCCAACAGATACTGGTATCCTTTGACATCGATGTCGAGTAGATCCGGCAAATTGTCGGAAAAGCTCCATGCCAGATGAATAATGGCATCAACACCCTTGACTGCGGATCTGACAAATTCCTTGTCAGCAAGGTCACCGCAACAGGTTTCGGTTCTGTTCCGGTCGAATTGTGCAAGACCTTCCCTGTTGCGATCAAGCACACGTATGTCGTGTCCGGACGAGACCAGTTTGCGAATAATATGCGGTCCCATGTTTCCACAGCCGCCAGTGACAAGAATTTTCATGATTTTCCTTTGAGAGTTTGCGGTTGAATCCGATCGTTTCCGGTTTGCATATAAAGCCGTCCGGTTCGGCTGAATGAATTTTATTTTAATGGATGCCGCCTTTTCTGCAAAAGAACAGGCAGGAGGGGCGGAGACAGGCAGGAGTGGTTTCCGGGAAAATGCGGTAGCTATTATGGGGATGCCGGATCGGACACAATCAGGGAATTTTCGGCATATCGGCCAGTTCAGGTGAATGGACTGTATGGAAAGTATTGCGCCGGATAGACAGGATATCCAGCGGGAAAAGTTCGCAAATATTCATTAATGCGCCTGTTCATGGCAGCCGGCTGGGTATTTCCGGAGAAAACCGATTCCATGACAATCGCCATACATGGGTTTCAACACTTGTCCAGAATGGCGCCGGTTCGTATGAGTTACAGGAAATGGGATCGTGGCAGAGCGCGGAAATGGTAAAATGACGTATTCACTTTACGCCGGTCAAACTCAAGAAAAACGCGAAAATCGTTTCCGATGCCTTGGGCTTGTCTGTCACAAAAATTTGTCACAGTGAAAAAGCGAAAAAAAGGCACGTCGAAAAAACGCGCCTTTTCAAATAGTTATCTGGTAGGCCGTGGGCGGCTCGAACGCCCGACCAACGGATTAAAAGTCCGCTGCTCTACCAACTGAGCTAACGACCCGAAAGGCTTGCATTATAGATATCGATGGATGAAAGTGTCAAGAACTTGATAGAATAATGTATTCATTTTTGAACAGTTTTTTTCATGATTGTTTTGGGTATTGAATCGTCATGCGACGAGACGGGAATCGCCCTGTACGATACGGAAAAGGGGCTTCTCTCGCATGCTCTCTATTCTCAGATTGCCTTGCATGCCGAATACGGTGGTGTCGTTCCCGAGCTGGCGTCGCGTGACCATATCCGGCGTATTGTTCCGCTTCTGGAGCAGGCATTTGAAAAAGCGTCGGTCGTTCCGAAGGAAATCGATGCCATTGCGTATACGCAGGGGCCCGGACTGGCCGGTGCATTGCTGGCAGGAAGTTCTGTAGCGTCCGGTATGGGAATGGCACTGGGAAAACCGCTTGTTAGCGTGCATCATCTTGAGGGGCATCTCCTTTCCCCTCTACTGGCGGAAAAACCGCCTGTTTTCCCGTTTGTCGCATTGCTGGTTTCAGGCGGACATACCCAGTTGATGAAAGTGGAAGGCATTGGCCGTTATGAATTGCTCGGCGAGACGCTTGACGATGCGGCAGGGGAAGCATTCGACAAGTCGGCCAAGTTGCTTGGATTGGCTTATCCGGGAGGCCCGGAAATATCGAAACTTGCCGAAACGGGACGTTCCGGCGTTTTCAGGCTGCCTCGTCCCATGCTGCATTCCGGAGATCTGAATTTCAGTTTTTCCGGGTTGAAAACGGCTGTGCTGACTACTCTGAAAAAAGAGGAAGCGGGGGGGGATGAGCAGACAAGAGCCGATATCGCCCGTGCTTTTGTTGATGCCATTGTCGATGTCCTTGCGACCAAATGCGTTTCGGCATTGCGTCAGACAGGACTTAACCAACTGGTAGTTGCCGGAGGTGTCGGAGCCAATCGCCAGCTGAGAGATGCACTGGACAGGATGGCGGTTCGGAAACGCTTCCGTGTCTTTTATCCGGAGCTTGAGTTCTGTACGGACAATGGCGCCATGATCGCATTTGCCGGAGCCATGAGGCTGAAGCAGAATCCGGCGCTGGCGCATTACGATTACGGATTTACGGTCAGGCCGCGCTGGCCGCTTGAGGAACTGGTGGCAAGGTAGGACGGCGTTCGGTCGGGGTCAGCGTTTTTGCACTTCGCATTGTGCCGAAAGGCGTGCGCCATGACGGGCGATCATCAGTTCTTCATAGGTCGGCAGGATCCAGATCGAGACGGGACTGCTATCTGTACTGATTTTCAGTTCGCCCAGCCGGTTGGCACGTTCATCCAGTTCGAGTCCAAGCCAGTCAAGCTGTTCGCAAATTGCCGCGCGGATTTCCGGCGACCGTTCGCCAATACCTGCGGTGAAGACAAATGAGTCCAGACCGCCGCATGCCGCCACCAATGATCCTGTTTCCCGCACAACCCTGTAAACGAACAGGTCGAGTGCCGTTTTTGCGGATGGAGCATCGCTTGCCATGAGATCTCTTACATCGTTACTGATGCCGGAGACTCCCAGAAGGCCGGATTCCTGATAAAGCAGAGTTTCCAGTTCTTTGGCATTCATGTTTTCGTATTGCAGCAGGTAAAGAATCACGCCGGGATCGAGTTGCCCACATCGTGTTCCCATAACCAGGCCATCCAGTGCGGAAAATCCCATGGTGCTGGCGACACTTTTCCCTCCGACCATCGCACACATGCTCGCTCCGCTGCCAAGATGAGCGATGACGGTTCTCCCCATGGCGGCATGCATATCGATATGTTTCAGTTCCATGCTGACATATTCGAATGAGAGGCCGTGAAATCCGTAATGAATCAGTCCCTTGTCGGTCAGTGACCGTGGAAGGCCATACAGTCTTGAAATGTACGGATTGGTTTTGTGAAAGGATGTATCGAAGCAGACGATCTGGCAAAGCCCGGGATAACGGTCTGCCAGAGTGTCGATGACCTTGAGGATACGAGGCTGGTGCAACGGGGCCAGCGGTATCAGCGTTCTCAAATTGTCCAGTATTTCAGGGGTGATGATGATCGGTTCGTCATACAGGGTCCCGCCATGCAGCATCCGGTGGCCGACAGCGCTCAAGTGGTTGGGAGCAAGGAATTTCTCGATCCATCCGATCAGGAATTCCAGCAGCGTTTCCAATGGTTCGGCGGTTGTCCAGTAATGTTCGTCCATCTTGTACTTGTCGTCGTCGTAGGCAATAAAATAGGGCCTGTCGCTGCCGATGCCTTCTATTCCGCCATCGGTACGACGTTCCAGACGGCCGTCGTCGGTTTCGGCAAACAGTGAATATTTGAGACTGGATGAGCCAGCGTTGATGACGGCGAAAAAGCGCTGTCCGGGTAGATTGTTCTTGTCACTCATCTGTTTTTCTCCTGTGCGGCTTCCATTACGCAAGACAAACCGGATTGGTTCCGGCATGGACATGAATCTGTTACCGCAATAATAGCCCGAGATCGGGTATATCCGCCCGGTTTTCGGGAAAAGATGCCATTCTGTTTGACAGTCAGACTTTAGTGAAATGAAGGGGACAGTTTTGTGGTGGAACACGGATTTTCCGGCAGTATCGGTTTCATTTGATTTCGAATGGTTGTTGGCGGATCTGTTGTGCACATGTTTTTCCGGACAATCCCGTAAATAGGATAAAATCCAGATGGTTCGCGTCGTTATCCTGGCGGGACAAGGCAATTGGAAATCAGAATGAATGTACCGAAATCAACAAAAAAAGATGTTGTCGCGTTCGGCGAATCTCCGGTCCCTGTTGAAACTCCGGGTTATTTGCACAAGGTTTACTGGTGGGCATATGAACATCCGTTGGCTGTCCGTTTCTGGGATCATGGTTTTCTCATCAATTTCATTTTGCTGGGCAATTACGACCGTCTGGTCAATGCTGTGCTTGACGAATTTCCGGACGGGCTGGATGGTGATACTCTGCAAATATCGTGCGCTTACGGAAAACTGACTCCGAGACTGGAGAGTCGATTGAAGGAAAATGGAAGGCTGGATGTCATTGATGTCCTTAAAGTCCAGCTTGAAAACGTTCGCCGGAAGTTGAAGTGGCCCGGCAAGCAGGTCAGGCTGATCCAGTGCGACGCAACCGACCTCAACTGTCCGGATGCGTCATATGATCAGGTACTGATGTTCTTTTTGCCCCATGAACTTCCCGAAGACAGGCGTCGCCAGGCATTGTCGGAAGCCGTCAGGGTCGTCAAGCCGGGAGGAAAGGTCGTACTGGTTGAATTTCACCGGCCGAAGTGGTGGCATCCGTTTCGTCTGTGGCAACGTCTGGTATTTCTGCTTTTCGAACCGTTCGCGACCGATATGTGGCGTCATGAGCTGATACATTATTTGCCAGAACGTTCCGAATGTCTTGTCGAGCGGCAGGAAACCTATTTCGGAGATCTGTACCAGAAACTCGTTCTTGTCAGAAAAAAATGAAAGACCGGAAACGTGTGGGGTGAATGTCCGATATCGTGACAGGAGATGGATTCTGTCGCAAATAAGCTATTGCTTTGAAGCGAATTCGGATATAATCTCTGGATTTTTCCGTTCGAACTTTTTTTTGGAAGACTTATGGTCGTTATTCGTTTAGCTCGTGGCGGCGCCAAAAAGCGTCCTTTTTATCAAATCGTTGCAGCCGATTCGCGCAATCGTCGTGATGGCCGTTTTATTGAACGGCTGGGAACGTACAATCCGTTTGCTGCAGAAAATGAACAGGCCATCCGTATCGCAACCGACCGTCTGGCTTACTGGCAGAGTGTCGGTGCGCAGTTGTCCCAGACCGTAGCACGTCTGGTCGCAGCCGCCAAGTAAATTCCGTTTTTTCCCGAAATATCCGGAATGCCGGTCTTGCAGCTTCCTACCGATCTGGTTGAAGTCGGTCATATCAGTAGCGCGTACGGGGTTCATGGCTGGATACGGGTCCGGCCTTATTCCGCTGAAGCGGACGCATTGCTAGCAGTCAGGGAATGGTGGCTGGATTCGCCTGAATGGCATGTAGCGGAAGTCATGCAGGCAAGATGGCATGGTGACGAAATTGTCGCACGACTGGCTGGAGTGCCGGACCGGAATGCAGCGGAAGCGTTGCGTGGTTCGACCGTTCGTATTTCAAGGCACTGTTTTCCTGTGCTGGGTGAAAATGAATATTACTGGGTCGATCTGATCGGGCTTTCCGTTTTCAATCTGCGTGATGAATACTTGGGGGCAGTCAGGAGTATGATGGATAACGGCGCGCATTCCGTATTGCAAGTCTGTGCCGATATGCCGGATGGCGGCAAGAAGGAATTGCTGATCCCGTTTGTCGATTCGTATGTCGGCAAAGTCGATTGCGAAAGCAGAAAAATAACCGTTGATTGGGAACTGGATTATTAGTTGCATATTGTTTTCCAGTCATTCATTTTTCGGGGGAACCTGCCATGCAGTTTGATGTGATCACGCTCTTTCCGGAAATGTTTTCGGCATTGACCGGTTCGGGAATCACCCGACGGGCCTTTGAGGAAAACAGATGTTCACTGACGTTGTGGAATCCGCGTGATTTCACACATGACAGGCATCGTACAGTGGATGACAGGCCTTATGGCGGTGGTCCGGGCATGGTCATGATGGCGCAGCCGCTGGAAGATGCGATTGCCGCAGCGAAAAAGCGTCTGGCGCAATCAGGCATCAGTCATACGGGAGTAATCTATTTTTCCCCGCAGGGAAAGCCACTTGATCATACAAGAGTCATGGAACTGGCTGCCTGTGACGGAATGATTCTTTTGTGTGGCCGGTATGAGGCAGTTGACCAGAGACTGATAGACCGGTATGTCGATGAGGAAGTCAGCTTGGGGGATTTCGTCCTGTCCGGGGGAGAAATACCTGCAATGGCATTGATGGATGCCATCATCCGTCAGTTGCCGGGGGTGTTGAATGATGAATTGTCGGCGGTGGAAGACAGTTTTGTGTCAGGTGTTCTGGACTGCCCGCATTTTACACGGCCGCCTCTGTACAGGGGAGAAGCTGTTCCGAGTGTGCTTCTGGAAGGTAATCATGCTGAAATCGCGCGATGGCGTCGCCGCCAGGCATTGTTGATGACGCGAAGAAAACGGCCGGATCTGCTTGAGAAAGCGGACCGGGAGGGAAAATTGTCCAGAGAGGACAGGGAGTTTTTAAGCAGTAGCAGTTAGTGTATAGTAGCGCTGTGAACATTTGTTCACGTTTTATTAACCCGTCATCCTATACCGGGTACAGTCATAAAGACAAAAAAGGAAAATCCAGTACGCCGGCATGATGGCATCAGGAGTTGAAATGAATCTGATTGAGCAGTTAGAAAAAGAAGAAATTGAACGTCTCGGAAAAAACATTCCGGAGTTCGCCCCGGGCGATACCGTGGTGGTTAACGTTATGGTCGTCGAAGGAAACCGCAAGCGTGCACAGGCTTATGAAGGTGTCGTTATCTCGCGCCGCAATCGTGGTCTAAATTCCAATTTTATCGTTCGCAAGATTTCTTCCGGTGAAGGTGTCGAAAGGACTTTCCAGCTTTATTCGCCGCTGATCGCTTCCATCGAAGTGAAACGTCGTGGTGACGTCCGCCGCGCAAAGCTGTACTATTTGCGTGAACGTTCAGGCAAGTCGGCACGTATCAAGGAAAAATTGCCCAGCCGGAGCGCCAAAAGCGCAGAATGATTGAACATGGTTCAATTCAGAGGGGGCATCTTTGATGTCCCCTTTTTGCATTGCCAGGAGGAAACATGGCCAAATTGGGTTTTGATCCGGAAAAATTGCCGGTCGATTCATTCGGCGGCGGTGATGCCGTTCCGGAAGAACATCTGAATCCTGAATGGATGAAGAACCGGTTCTCCAATCCTCCCGTATGGAAGCCGGAAATCAATGCGGAACCTGCTTTTGTACACAGGGACCGCTGGATTCCGGCAGCTGTACTGGTTCCGCTCGTTGACCGGAAAGATGGCCTGTCCCTGATGCTGACACAGAGAGCGATGCATATGCACGATCACCCCGGACAGATCAGTTTTCCGGGAGGACGTGTCGATTTGACGGACAGTACCCGTATCGAAACGGCTTTGCGCGAAATGGAAGAAGAAGTCGGTGTTGACCGCAGTCATGTCGATATTCTTGGCACATTGCCGGAGTACAGAACCGGAAGCGGGTACCGGGTGACTCCAGTTGTTTCGGTTGTTACCCCGCCTTTTGACGTCCATACGAATCCGGATGAGGTTGCCGAAGTATTCGAGGTGCCATTTTCCTTTTTCATGAATGGTTCCAATTATCAGGTCAGATCTGCCGAATTTCCGAACGGTGCCGGCAAGCGGACTTTTTATACCGTACCCTATAGGAATCGTTTCGTGTGGGGAGCGACGGCCGGAATGTTGCGGAATTTATACCATTTTCTGAAAGCGTAAGAATTATTCCTGCGGGCTGATTTTCTGATATCACCGGCTGCAATGGGTTTCGCATGATGGTACGTATTCACGAACTGTGCCACACGATCTGTCACGGACGGTTTGGTGTTTGATTATCGTGACCGGCTCAGTTATTGTAACGACAAGACGGTTTGACCGGAAAACCCATGATTTTTTTCTCGTTATTGTTCGCCTTGCTGATCGACCACTTCAGGCCGGCACGGATGAGCAATCTTTTTTCCAGATCGGTGCAAGCCGCTGCCGTTCATGTCAGGAAATGGTGCGATACCGGTCTGGTGCATCATGTCAGGGCGGGCTGGATAATGGTGGTGACGTTTTTTGCGGTTCCCGTTCTTGTGATTTACTGGGTATGCCTGATGATCCATCCGTTTTTCGGGTTGCTGTGGAATGTCCTGATCCTGTATTTATGCATGGGGTTCCGACACTACAATCATTATTTCACATTCATTCAGATGGCGTTGTTGAATGGCGACAATCTGAAGGCACGGAATATGCTGGCGGAATGGTGCCATAGTGGAATGAAAAACGTGAAGGATTCGGAAATACCGTCCCTGACGATTGAAAAATCACTGATAACGGTTCTAAAAGACATTTTCGGTGTTATTTTCTGGTTCACGTTGCCTTTTGGCCCGGCTGGAGCCGTATTTTATCGTGTTGTTTCCGGGCTGCAGAAATACTGGAACGATAGAATGGAAAGCGATAATGATTTCGGCCGTTTCGCAAACAGGATGGCTTACCTGATAAACTGGATTCCGGTCAGGCTGATGGCGGTTTCATTCGCCATGGTCGGGAATTTCGAAGACGCCGTCTTGGGATGGAAAAATGAATCCTCACGATGGAAGAACGGCAATATCGGCGTTTTGCTAGCTTCTGCCGGTGGAGCGATGGGCATCAGACTGGGTATGACGGCGGGTGGGGGACAGGATATTTTGCAGGACGCCGGTTCCGAGAATGTCCCTGCAGATAGTCCTAATTACCGGCATGGCGGACAGCCTACGATCCGTTTTCTGCAAAGTACGCTGGGATTGATCTGGCGTACCCTGCTTTTGTGGCTTGTCCTGCTTTTTCTTTTTACAATGACGTTTTATCTGGCCTGACGGCCAGTCGCGGGAGTGGCGCATTTGATGGACAATGGGTTGAATTATGGTTTCTTCAGTACTGATTACAGATGCAGTTGAGAACCTGACAGGAGGGCTTTCCGGAGAGGACGGCAAACTTGTCATGGATGCCTATGCATTCGCGCGGGAATCTTATGCCGGAATTAATCTGGATAGCGGACAGCCTGCCATTGATTTTTCGAAAAGCATCGGTCTGATTCTGGCGGAATTGAACAGCGATGCGCAGACACGTATTGCGGGATTGTTGGCGGTTCTGCCGAAATACAATCCTGATATTGCAGTACAGATCGAGACACGGTTCGGAGTGGAAGTATCCAATCTGGTCGATAGTGTCCGCAAGCTTTTCAAATTGCGGGATCTGACTGGAGGCCTTGCAGAGATCGGACATGGCAAGAATGCGGCGCAGATCAGAAAGGCACAGGCGGAAACACTGCGTAAAATGCTGTTGGCCATGGCTTCCGATATGCGGGTTGTGATGATCCGTCTGGCTGCAAGAATGGCAGCATTGCGGTTTCTGGCCAAAAAAAAGGAAGACAGCGACGTCAGCCGGCATTATGCCAAGGAAACGCTCGAGATTTATGCGCCACTGGCGAACCGGCTTGGAATCTGGCAGGTGAAGTGGGAACTGGAAGATCTCTCTTTCCGGTTCATTGATCCGGAGGCCTATCGCAGGATTGCGAAGAGTCTGGAAGAAAAACGGACAGAGCGTGAGGATTTTATCCGCAGAATCATGGCTCGCCTGAGAGAAGAGCTCGATGCCGCAGGCATCAGGGCCGATGTGACAGGACGTCCGAAACATATTTACAGTATTTACAACAAGATGCGCGGCAAGTCGCTCGACTTTTCGCAAATGTATGACCTGCGTGCTTTCAGGGTAATCGTTTCCGATATCAAGACCTGTTTTACCGTACTGGACATTATTCACCGTCTCTGGACGCCGATTCTGGAAGAATTCGACGATTATATCTCCAGGCCGAAACCGAATGGTTATCAGTCATTGCATACAGTCGTCATGGCGGAAAACGGACAGCCTTTCGAGGTACAGATCCGGACACAGGAAATGCATCGGCTGGCAGAATTCGGGGTTGCGGCTCACTGGCGTTACAAGGAAACAGGCGGTTCGACGTTTGTCGCGCAGCAGTATGACGAGAAGATTTCGTATCTGAGGCAATTGCTGTCCTGGAAAACCGATGTGGATGATGCGGTTGCGGAAGAGGGGACACACAAGGAATGGGTCGAGAAAATCAAGTCAACGACGCTGGATGACAGGATATATGCACTGACACCGCAGGCACGTGTCATCGATTTGCCGCAGGGTGCGACACCGATCGATTTCGCCTATCAGGTGCATAGCGATGTCGGCCATCGGTGCCGCGGTGCCCGTGTGGATGGTGTCATGGTGCCGCTGAATACACCTTTGAAAAGCGGACAGACTGTTGAGATCATTACAGCGAAAGGAGCGACAGGAAATATCGGTCCTTCCCGCGACTGGTTGAGTCCGGGTTATGCCGTCAATCCCAGAACACATGCCAAGATACGGGCATGGTTCAACGGCATTGAATATCAGGAAACCATTGCCAGCGGCAGAACCATCATTGAAAAACTGCTTCAAAGGGAAGGCAAGACGGCTGTCAATCTTGAAGAGCTGGCACGCAAGCTGGAATTTTCCAAGGTGGAGGAAATGTTTTTCGCCGCTGGCAAGGAAAAACTCAATTTGCGCAATGTCGAAATGGCGCTTCATGGTCAGGAGACCGTGAAGGAAACCGGCAATGACGACGACATCATTCGCAAAAGCCGGGCATCCAGTGTCGCAAGCGGGGCAAAGTCCGGCATTCTGGTTGTTGGAACGGAAGGTTTGCTGACACAGATGGCCAGATGCTGTCGCCCGGCTCCGCCGGATCCGATCGTCGGTTTTGTCACGCGAGGCAAGGGCGTTTCGATTCACCGCAAAAATTGCAAGAATTTTCTTGAAATGGAAAAGAAGGCACCGGAACGGGTCATCCAGACAACGTGGGGAATGCCGGAACCCGATACGGTTTATCCGGTGGATATTGATGTCCTTGCTGGAGACCGTCAGGGGTTGCTGCGCGATATTTCCGATGTTTTCATGCGGGAAAAAATCAATGTGATCGGTGTGCGGACACAGAGCAGCAAAGGGCAGGCCAGAATGGCCTTTACAGTGGAAATTGTCTCGACTGACAGCCTCAACAAGGCAATACAAATGATCAGCGAGGTCGGTGGAGTCATGCAGGTTAAACGGCACTGAAACCAGTTTGTTATGGAAGAAAACAGAACGTGAACGGATCGCGTTTTTCACTTTTCATGAACCGGTCTGTGTCCGGAAAGCTCTTGTGGATACTATGGTTGTTATTGACATGTCTTCCTGAAGGAAATGACATGATTTTTTCGGACGGGTCGTTTTTGTCCTGCATGCTGTTTAGGCTGCAATCGGCTCCATGATTCGTTTTGAACAGGAAAGCAACTGGTTTTCCATGAAAGTCATGCCATAATGAAGAGATTCATGAGGACTTGTTTGGGACGAAGTTGTTTAATCATATATAATCGTACAAGTTCTGTAGAGAATAATGGAAAACATGGCGGCTTTTCCGTCGGAATTCACAAGCCTGCCCGTTTTTCCGGAATGGTGTTTTTTCGTTCCGCAGGCGTTGTTGTCTTGTCGTTTTCAAGAAAGCTTCTTTTGTATTGGCAAAACCAATGAAAAAATTGCGTAAATTGCACGTGTTTCTGGTAACGCTTCTGCTTGGCGGTGCCATCATGTCCTACCAGTTGTTCGAGAGCAATTTCTCCAGTGACGGTATACGTGAATGGGTTCTGAATTCGCTTTTTGTCGCGGCCATCATTGGTTTTATCGTAGTAAAATGGCTTAAACACAAAGGCAAGCTGGACTGAGGTTGGCTTTCCGAAATATCGTGTTGTTTACGGTTTTTTTGAAACATCCGGTTATAAAAGCTGGTTCTGTCTGTTTTTGCATGTCGTTTCCCGATATGGTCGAATCATGCCGCCGCTTATTCATCTCAAATCTGCCGGATTAAGGCGTTTTTTCTTGATCCTGTTTTCCCCGTTTTATCTTTTGATCGTTTTCGGTATCAGAATCGGAAGAAGTGTGGAATTGACACTGGCCGATTTTCATGAAGTTTTCCGGGCTGTCTGGAAAGGCCATGCCGAGGAGAAGGAGTTGCTTCCATGTCCGTTCTGTGGCGGAAAGGCCAATCCTGACGGGTGGCGCGCAAATGGCGGTGCTTCCGGTCCTGCATGTGACCAGTGTGGTGCAACAGCATGGTCTGTTTATACATGGAACAGCCGTGTTCCGCTTCCGCCGGATCAGAGCAGGCAGGACAATTCTGAACAATAACCGGGCCGTATTTGTATTTCTTTTCCGGTCATCCTTACCGTCGGCATCATACTGTAGTGGCGACAAGGAATGGTTTTTCTGTCGTTTTTTGGTAGAAAAACAGTTTGTTTGCTTTTTGTTTCATTGAATTGCCGAGGCGCTTTTTTTAGAATAGAGTTTCACTTTTTTTTAACAATTTCTTAACATGGTATTGACTGAAAGCACCATGTTGGAGTGTTTATTGCCGTGACTCTTTTCAAATCGTCCTGGCTGACAGTGTATGTAGCCGTTCTTGCGTCACTTGCCGCATTCGTGAGCTGGTTTTCCATGCCGAGTGAATCCATGATTTTGCTGGTTCGGGAAAACGGTCCCATTGAAAATCTGACTCTGGTCTTTTATGTCGTTGCGATAGCATGTATCCTGTATGGTAGCAGGTCGGTTCTTGCGGTCAGGACACGACTGGCCGTTACCATTTTGCTGGCCTATATGTTCATGAGAGAGGCCAGCCTGCATAAATCGGTCAGTACGATAAGCATCCTGAAAAGCAAGTTCTGGCTGGGTAGCCAGGTTCCATGGACCGATAAACTGCTTGCTATTGTCATTCTTGCACCGATTTTGTGGTCACTCTTTTATTTTCTGAAAAGATATATCCGGAGATGGTGGATGGATTTCCGTCGCAGGGATGGTTATGCCGTCGGTATCTTTGTTTTTCTGGTCGTGCTTATTGTTTCCAAAATATTGGATCGTTCGCTGAACATGATGCATGAAATGTGGGGATGGCATTTCGATTTATGGGTGGAAGCGATGGTGACTGGTCAGGAAGAATATCTTGAATGCATTCTCCCGTTGCTTGTTCTGGTTTCGTTTTGGCAATACAGGGAAGTGCATGGCACATTATGGAAAACGGCCACTTCCCCTTTTGTCTCCATTTGGCTGGTCGTGCTCGCTTCCCTGGCGGCGTTTGCTTGCTGGGTTGTATTGCCGGCTGCGGATATGCTTGCTTTCGTTCAGGAAAACGGAATGGTTGAGAACATGACGCTGGTCGCTTATGTCGTGGCTGTTTTTGTAGTGATAGGTATGGGAAAGCAAATTGGTCTGACGGCCAGATGCGCCCTTGCCATAATGCTGGTTTATATGCTCATGAGAGAAATGGACTGGCACAAGCTGGTCAGCACCCAGAGTATTCTGAAAAGCAAATTCTGGCTGGGCAGCCAGATTCCGGCGACAGACAAACTGCTGGCCATACTGATTCTGCTTCCACTGGTATGGGGGATCGTTTATTTTATCTGGAATGGCACCCGCACTTTCATCAGCGGATTGCGAAACAGGCAGGCATGGTCAGTCAGTGTACTGGTTTTCTTTGCTGTTCTGGCCATTTCGAAAAGTATTGACAGATCGCTCAATGTCCTGTCGGAACTTTTCTATATGCATTTTCCTGACTGGCTTCTCGCCTTGCAGATTTCACAGGAGGAATTTCTGGAATTCATGTTGCCTGTATTGATCATGGTTGCGTTTTTGCAGTACGGGCGACAAACAGCCGATTTTTCCCGTCATTCATGACAGGATGGCTCTTTTGCACAAATATCGTGTCGGAAAAAGAAAGAGGCTGGACCGTTTTCCCCGGACGATATCGGAATGGTCCGTTATTGTATCTGGAGGGAGAACAGTATTGGATCCGGTGTATGGGAGGTCTGGAACGTTACGGTCTGTTGCTGGATTACACTTTTTTCTGCAAGGAAATATACCTGCCGTTTTTCCTGACGGGATTTATCTCGTTGGCGAAGAAGACATTGACAGAATCAGTGATTTCGTCAAGCAAGGTCCGGTAAAGAGGTTGTTTGCTTTTTCCTTTCAACCAAAGTACGCTGACCGTGATGTATTCGGTTTTGCTGGCAAAGGGAATCGCCTTCAGATCGGCACGGTTTCTGATGCTAATAGGCGATAATGCGGAAATCCAGTGTCCGGTTTGTATCATTTCCAGAATGAGGTTGGTATCGTTGACTTCCATCTGGGGTTTGATGTGCAGGTCGTTTTTTTCAAGGAAACGGTCGACATGCATTTGAGTCAGTGTATCGTGCAGGAATGTTACGACAGGATAGTCGGCGAATTCCCGGGCAGTGATGTTTTTTTTCGATGCCAGTGGATGGTTTTTGTGGGCGATCACGGAAAGAGGTGCTTTAAACAGGATCCGTTCTTCAATGAGGGGCGGCAGTTTCTCGGGGCGGTAAGTAATCGCCATATCAAGACGGTTCGACAGTAAATCGTCTATCAGTTCCTTGACGGTTGTCGAAGCCATAACCGTCATTTGAACATTGGGGTATTTTTCCGTATACCGGATGATGCAGGCGTTCAGTACGCTACTGGTACTGTAGGTTACCCCGATACACAATTTTCCCTTGAAAACGTGATTGGCCGCATTGATTTCTTCCACACCGTTGCTGATGTTTTCCAGAGCTGAGCGGGCATAGTCCAGAAAAACCGTTCCTTCGTCTGTCAGGTAAATTTTTTTGCCGATACGGTCGAACAGCTGGTATCCGATTTCTTCCTCAAGTTGTTTGATACTGACAGATAACGCGCTTTGCGTGATGAACAGTTTGCCGGCGGCTTCCGTGAAGTTCAATATTTCCGCCAGCTTGACGAAATATCTTATTTGCTTCAGTTCCATGAATTTCACAAATGGTTTTTATGAAAAAGTTTCATTCAATAAATATATCCAATCCGTTATCGAAATGATAGTGTTATGCCGTTGACTGAAAAAACGAAGTACCATGAAAATCATTCAATTCCTTAAGAATTGGGCATTGATCCTGTCCATGGTGGTGGGAGTGTCAGCTTATTTCATCTATGTGAATGTCCCTTTTCTTCGCGCCATGCGGCCGTTTTTCAAAGGTGCGGTCGGGATTCTTCAGCCATTGCTGATTTTCGCCATGCTTTTTCTTGCTTTTTGCAAAATCAGTCCGAAGAAACTTCGTTTGTGCAAGTGGCATTTATGGTTGTTGTTGTTTCAGGTCGGAACGTTTGTCTTGTTGTCGGTCATTTTGATCCTGCTTCCGCATAGCGGTATGCGGGTCGTCATTGAAGGGGCCATGATCTGTCTGATTTGTCCGACCGCTACAGCGGGGGCGATTATTACGAAAAAACTGGGTGGGAATGCATCCGGTCTTGCGACGTATACCATTTTGATCAATCTGGTCGTCGCATTGTTGGTCCCCGCATTGCTTCCGTTTGTCCATCCCCATCCGGATCAAACCTGGTGGAACGCTTCCGCCATGATTCTCGGAAAGGTTTTTCCGTTACTGTTGCTTCCCCTTTTCGCCGCTATCCTGTTGCGTTATTTGTCACCAAGGTTGCATTTCATCGTTTCCCGTCATCAGGAACTATCGTTTTATTTATGGACGATTGCGCTTGCTCTTGCCACGGTCGTCACGGTTCGAAGCGTGATGCATAGCGAAGTCGGTTTTTTGACCGAGATATGGCTTGTTATCGTATCGTTGGTATGCTGTTTGGCTCAGTTTTATATCGGCCGGAAAATCGGTTTGCGCTACAACACACCAATCAGTGCCTCCCAATCACTGGGACAGAAAAATACCGTACTGGCTATCTGGATGGGATATGCCTTTTTTACACCGGTCACTTCTATTGTCGGCGGTTTCTACAGTATTTGGCACAATCTCGTCAATTCGTATCAGTTGTACCGTCAGAAAAAAAGGAAGGAAAGGGAAGACCATCCGGTAGTACAGTGAATTCTTGCACAGACAAACGGAATGCGGGATTTTCCGTTTACCGGTTTTCAGGATTGTTTTTCTTGGGAAAAATGCCGGTTTTTGATGAAGGAAATATACAAAAAAACTTTTTTATATATGTCCGGCGGGCTGTTGTATAAAAAATAGTGTGTCATTGTGGAACTTTATTGCTAACATATATACCCGTGAAAAAAGAAGCAATCCTTCTCCATGCGCACAAGTCGTGTTCACACAAGAATACGCGTTACAAACGGGCAAACTGATCAACTGTATCTGACAACGCGTGATATGTTTGCCCGGACAGGGCGGCGGTAAGAGTCCGGTCCTGCCTGTGCCCAAAAAGAATGAGAATCATTCTCGCCTTTGTCTGCCGACTAACCGGTCTGGCGGGCAACGGTGTAACAAAGTTGTCAACACGCACAGATTAGTACATAAGAGAAACGTTATATGACAGAACGTAAAAAATGTTATCGTCTTCAGGTCGCTGAAAATCTGTACCGTTTTATTGAAGAGGAAGCGTTACCCGGTACAGGAATTGACAGCGACAGTTTTTGGCGCGGTTTCGATACGATTGTTGATGAAATGAGCCCGAAAAACCGCGCTTTGCTGGCCGAGCGGGAAAGCCTTCAGGAAGAACTGGATTGCTGGCATCGCATGAATCCCGGTCCTGTCAGGGATATGGCCGCCTACAAGCAGTTCCTGAGCGACATCGGCTATCTGGTTCCTGTACCGGAAAATGTCAAAATCGATCCTGAAAATATTGATGAGGAAGTCTCTGTACAGGGGGGGCCCCAACTGGTCGTTCCGCTGACGAATGCACGGTATGTCCTGAATGCCGTCAATGCAAGATGGGCCAGCCTTTACGATGCCCTGTATGGTTCGGATGCCGTCAGCGAGGAAGGCGGTGCTAGCAAGAGTGGCCCCTATAACGCCATAAGAGGCCAGAAAGTCATTGCCTATGCACGTTCAATGCTGGATGAATTCATTCCGCTGGTCGCCGGGTCGCATCATGATGCTGTCCGTTATTATCTTAAAAACGGACAGCTTGCTGTTGTATTGAAGAGTGGTAATGAAACGTCGCTGAAACAGCCTGGGTGGCTGGCGGGGTACAACGGCAATCCGGAAAATCCGACATCCCTGCTGTTCAAGCAAAATCAGCTTCATTTCGATCTGCTTTTCGACAAGAACGATCCGGTTTGTGCCGGTGATCCTGCCGGTATCCGTGACATCATCATGGAAGCGGCGACGACGACCATTCTAGATTGTGAAGATGCCGTGGCGGCTGTTGATGCCGATGACAAGGTGCTAGTTTACCGGAATCTGCTCGGTGTTCTGAAAGGCGATCTGGAAGAAAACGTGACCAAAAACGGAACGACTTTCGTCCGTCGGATGAACAAGGATCGTGAATATCTGTCTCCCGCTTCCGGTGAGAAATTCACGTTGCCAGGACGCAGTCTGATTTTTGTCCGCAATGTCGGTCTTCTGATGCAGAATCCGGCTATTCTGGATCGTGACGAGAACGATATTTTCGAAGGCATCATGGATGCCGTCATCACAACACTGATCGTCAAGCGTGATCTGCAAAACAAAATCAGTTCCCGTCGCGGTTCCATTTATGTGGTCAAGCCGAAACTGCATGGTCCCAAGGAAGCCGCCTTCACGAACGAACTGTTCAACAGGGTTGAGGCATTGCTCGGATTGGAACCCAATACGGTCAAGCTGGGCATTATGGACGAGGAACGCCGTACCAGCGCCAATCTGAAAGCGTGTATCGCTGAAGTACCTCACCGTCTGGCGTTCATCAATACCGGTTTCCTTGACCGGACTGGCGATGAAATCCATACTTCCATGGAAGCCGGCCCGATGATCCGCAAGAAAGACATGAAAAAAACGTCGTGGATCAATGCCTATGAACTCAACAATGTCCAGGTAGGACTGGAATGTGGCATGAGAGGCAAGGCTCAGATCGGAAAAGGCATGTGGGCCGCTCCGGATCTGATGGCCGACATGATTGCACAAAAAGGGGACCATCTGAGGGCCGGAGCCAATACCGCCTGGGTTCCGTCTCCGACAGCGGCAGTTCTGCATTCGTTGCATTATCATCAGGTCAATATCGAGGAAACACAGGCAGCCATGGAGAAACAGCCGTTTGTGGATGTCCTGGACGATCTTCTGACGATTCCTGTTACCGATCAGCCGGACTGGTCTCCGGAAGAGATCCAGCAGGAACTCGACAATAACGCTCAGGGTATTCTGGGTTATGTCGTCCGCTGGGTCAATCAGGGAATCGGTTGCTCGAAAGTGCCTGATATCAGCGATATCGCCCTGATGGAAGATCGTGCAACACTCCGGATTTCCAGTCAGCATATCGCCAACTGGCTGCGTCATGGCGTTGCCACGATGCCTCAGGTCATGAATACCCTGAAAAGAATGGCGGCTGTGGTCGACCATCAGAATGCAGGTGATCCGACATACCGTAAAATGACGGATGATTTTACCCATTCACCGGGGTTCAGGGCAGCTTGTGATCTGGTGTTCAGAGGGTTGTCGCAACCGTCAGGCTATACAGATCCATTGTTGCAGACATGGCGCCAGAAAGCGAAGGAACAGTTCAAATGTTCCTGTTGTTCATAAAACCGGATCAGTGAGATTTTGAACGGTCCCCCAAAAGTTTTGTGTCTAACTTTTGGGGGACCGTTCAGTTTTCCTTCTCTGCTTGTCAAGATGTTCCGTGAAACGATGCCCTTCAGGTCGGAGATATAAGGAGCGGGTTGTGCCCAAATTCTCTTTGGCAGCGGGGTGTTCCGTGTCAGCCTGTGGAGAATCCGTGAGACCTGGGGGAATATGAGGTTGGTTCGAAGCCGTAAAATTCCCCATCGTGGGAATTTGAAGCAAAAACCAGGCGCAAAATCCTCTGGGCAGTCTCGATGAAGCAGGAACCCGCCGAGGGGATTGCGGTTCCACTGCACCCGGCAGGAATCTCCGGCATTCATGCAGGGGAGGACGTCAAACTATCCAAGTATGGAAAAACGGTATGAAAGCCCTGTCTTTGAGTTTTGCGCCGGGTACCAGTGGGGTAATCCGTTTTGCCATATTGGTACTTTTCAAGCAAAAAATGGGTACCTAAAAAATAGGTACCTTTAAAAAGGTACCCATAACGGTACCTAAAATCGTTAGATTCGGCAATACCGCATTAGACCGCATAAAACAGAAAACCCGCGCAAACACTTGGTTTTACACGGGTTTTTATACTGTATCAGACTGCTTTAAACTGGTTGTTGGTGCCGGGAGCCGGAATCGAACCGGCACGGTGTTTCCACCGGCAGATTTTGAGTCTGCTGCGTCTACCAATTTCGCCACCCCGGCAACGCCTGAGCATTATCGCTGATTTGCCTTTTCAGAGCAACTCAAAAGCTTGTTTTCAGGTGTTTTTTGTCTCTAAAATCGTAAAATGCTCGACGATTGGCGGACGTGCGAAGAACGGACCGACAACACCACGCCACTGAAGGAAAGCCGACGACTCGCGAAAATCGACTGTGTGATTTTCCAGTGTTTGCCAGTAGTTCATCAGGACATAACGTTCCGGTGATTCAATACATTTATTGATCTGGTATCCGATGAATCCTTTTGCCTTGGCAATGTGTTCAGTGATGCCGTGTAGTATGGCCTTATCGAATTCAGCTTGTTTGCCGGGCTGTATCAGAATGTCGACGAGTTCAAGAATCATTTGTTTTCCTGATATGCAAAGACCGGCATTTTATCATCGAAACAGCCGGTTCATACCGTTTTGTCATGGTTGGACAGTATTATGGTAGGGATAGCGCAGCGCATCCAGCCATCGGATCAAAGGAATCGTGGCAGGCAAAAGCGGTTCGGCATGAATGGAACCTTGCCAGCTGAATGACTGGCCTTCACGACTTTGCGGAATTCCTTTCCATTGACGGCAGATGAAAAAATGCAGGCGGACATGGGCATGGGGATAAACATGTTCGACGCAGCACCAGGGAGTCGCATTCAGGACCGTTATTCCCAGTTCTTCCATGAATTCGCGCTTCAGTGCTTCTTCAACCGTTTCACCGGTTTCGACCTTGCCTCCCGGAAATTCCCAATAACCTTCATAGGGTTTTCCAAAGGGTCTCTGTGCCAGCAGGACATCTCCGTTTTCTTTCATGAGGATACCGACTGCAACATCAACGGGCGCTTTTTTTCCCGATATCATTTTTCCCTGTCATCCCACAAGTGGCCGGTCGGGTCGGAAGAGGGGGCGACGACGCCGAAGTGCCGGTAGGTCGCTGTCGTGGCGATACGTCCTCGCGGGGTTCTTTGCAAATATCCCTGCTGTATCAGATAGGGTTCCAGAACATCTTCGATCGTATCGATTTCTTCTCCTATCGCCGCGGCCAGATTGGCGATCCCGACAGGACCGCCACTGAATTTGAAAAGAACTGCTTCCAGCAATTTGCGATCCATCAGATCGAAGCCGACTGGGTCGACGTCCAGCATTCTCAGTGCGGCATCGGCCATTTCACGCGTGATTTCACCTGTTCCTTTCACTTCGGCATAGTCTCGTACCCGGCGAAGCAGGCGGTTGGCAATGCGGGGGGTTCCCCGTGCACGGCGGGCGATTTCCCGGGCACCGTCTTCAACGATCGGCGCTTTAAGAAGCATGGCGCTACGGGTGACAATGCGGGTCAGATCGTCGATATCGTAAAATTCGAGCCGAGCCACGACACCGAACCGGTCTCTCAACGGATTGGTCAGCATGCCGGCACGGGTTGTCGCGCCGATCAGGGTAAAAGGTTGCAAGTCCAGTTTGACCGAACGGGCGGCAGGACCTTCGCCGATCAGGATATCGATCTGGTAATCTTCAAGCGCAGGGTAAAGAATTTCCTCGACAACGGGCGACATCCGGTGGATTTCGTCTATGAAAAGGACATCGTTGGCTTCCAGATTGGTCAGAATGGCGGCCAGGTCTCCCGCACGTTCCAGAACGGGGCCGGAAGTCTGGCGGAGATTGACTCCCATTTCACGGGCAATAATATGGGCCAGTGTGGTTTTACCCAGTCCTGGTGGACCGAACAACAGGGTATGATCCAGTGCTTCATTGCGTTTTTTGGCTGCCGCGATGAATATTTCCAGTTGTTCACGGGTTTTATGCTGACCGACATATTCGTTCAGATATTTTGGACGCAATGCCCTTTCGATGGCTTCTTCATTAGGAGAAGCCGGAGAGGCATCAATAATTCTTTTTTCACTGAAGTCGTCGGTTTGAATGCTCATGTTGAACCCGTTTCCGTTTTCTGGAGTCAGCCTTTGGACAGGGCTTTCAATGCCATTTTAATCCCGTCCGATACATTACAGTTTCCGGGTATCTGCCTGATGGCTGCAAGCGTTTCCTTTTCCGAGTAACCCAGTGCCAGAAGTGCGTTCTGGATATCGGACAAGGTGTCGTTGGGGACCGTTGCCGAAACAGAGGATAATGCTCCGGAATCCAGTTTTCCTTTCAGTTCCAGCAAAAGTCGTTCAGCCGTCTTTTTGCCGATACCTGGAATTTTTGTCAGACGGGAAGCATCCTGCAAGGCGACGGCCTGTGCCATTTCCGTCACGGACAGCCCAGACAGAAGAGCAAGTGCGATTCGGGCCCCGATTCCGGTAATCCTGATCAGCTGCCTGAAAAGCGCTTTTTCATCCAGACTGCCGAATCCGTAGAGGATATGTGCATCTTCACGGATGGCGAGATGGGTAAAAAGGGTGACTTTCTCGCCGATGGATGGAAGATTGTAGAACGTACTCATCGGCACGTCGATTTCATAGCCGATGCCCTGGCAGTCCACCAAAAGCTGTGGCGGGTTTTTCTGCAGCAAAGTCCCGTGTATGCGACCGATCATGTTATGTTGATCCTACAATGTAGTGAAATGGTATGTTTACCGGATAAGTCTACCCCGTCTGATGCGGAAAGTGTTCCTGTTGTCCAATACGGCGGCTTTTTCCAGTGTACGGATAGCATCGAATCCGTGTGCATGGCAAATGGCGACTCCGAGCGCGTCCGCCGCATCGCTTCCCGGGATTCCGGGGAGCGACAGCAGGCGTTGCACCATTTCCTGAACCTGTTTTTTCTGGGCCTTGCCATGTCCGACTATAGCCTGCTTGATTTGCAGTGCCGTGAATTCGTAAACGGCCAGTTCGGAAGCGACAAGGGCACTGATGGCTGCGCCACGCGCTTGTCCCAGCAACAGGGTCGATTGCGGATTGACGTTCACGAAAACCTTTTCGATGGCGGCGCAGTCCGGCCGATAGGTTGCGATGATTTCGCTGACACCATCGAAAATGGTTTTCAGGCGTGAAGGCAATCCCTCTTCCGGCAGTGTTCTGACGGTTCCGGATGCAATATAACTCAAGGTGTGGCCTTTTTTGTGAATGATGCCAAAACCAGTCGTTCTGAGTCCGGGATCAATGCCGAGGATTTTCATGGCCAGACCTTTACCGGACAATGCAGGGAGCCACCATGAAAATCCCTTTTTGCGTCAGTGACGGAAATGGCGGATGGATGTAAAGACCATCGCGATGTCATGTTCATCCGCGGCAGCGATCACTTCCGGATCACGTACGGAACCTCCGGGCTGGATAACGGCCGTGGCACCGGCATTGGCCACAATATCCAGACCGTCCCTGAACGGAATGAAAGCGTCGGATGCCACGACCGATCCCTGAAGGGATAAACCGGCATTGGCCGCTTTCATGGTGGCTGTCCGGGCGGCATCGACACGGCTCATCTGGCCGGCGCCGATACCGAGCGCCATTCCGTTTCCGCAAAAAACGATTGCATTGGATTTGACGAACTTGACGACTTTGGAGGCGAAAAGCATGTCCTGCATTTGTTGTGGCGTCGGCTGTTTTTTCGTGACCACTTTCAGGTCGGTTGCGACGACATCAACGATGTCCGGTGACTGGACGAGCAGGCCGCCGCCAACCCGTTTGAGGTCGAACGCATTGGCATTTCTGCCCAATGCGATTTGCAGGAGACGCAGGTTTTTCTTGCGGTTGAATATGTTTTTGGCTTCTTCCGTGAAGGAGGGGGCGATCAGCACTTCGACAAACAGTTTGGACACTTCTTCCGAAGTACTGCCATCGAGTTCTCCGTTGAATGCGATAATGCCGCCGAATGCCGCTTCAGGATCGGTCTGCAACGCTTTCTGATAGGCTTCCAACAGATCCTTGCCTGTTGCGACACCGCAGGGATTTGCGTGTTTGATGATGACGCATGCCGGTTCATCGAAGTTCTTGACGCATTCCCAGGCAGCATCTGCATCACTGATATTGTTATAGGAAAGTTCCTTGCCCTGCAGTTGCCGGTAACTGGCCAGTGTTCCCGGCGCGATGTTTTTTTCCCGGTAAAATGCGGCGGACTGGTGAGGGTTTTCGCCGTAACGCATATCCTGTACCTTTTCGAACTGCAGGTTCAGGATTTCCGGATATATCCGGCGGTTTTCGTGTTTTTTGTCCGCTTTCAGGCTCGACATGTAATTGGCGATCGCACCGTCATACTGTGCGGTATGCGCGAAAGTTTTCTTGGACAGCTCGAAACGTGTATCGACGGAAAGCGAACCGCGGTTCTTTTTCATTTCGGCGATGATTCCGTTGTAATCTGCGGGATCGCAAACGACGACGACATCCCGGTAATTCTTGGCGGCGGAACGGAGCATGGCGGGACCGCCGATATCGATGTTTTCAATGGCGTCTTCCAGTGTGCAGTTTTCTTTTGCGACAGTCTGCTGGAACGGGTACAGATTGACGACAACCATGTCGATGGTATGAATGCCGTGTTCCTGTATGGCGTCCAGATGGGCTGGAATGTCGCGTCTGGCCAGAATGCCTCCATGAATTTTCGGATGCAGGGTTTTCACACGGCCATCCAGCATTTCCGGAAATCCGGTGTAGTCAGCGACTTCAGTGACGGCGATACCGTTTTTCTGAAGCAATTCTGCCGTTCCGCCGGTAGAAAGGATGGTGATATTCATGGCGGACAGTTCTCTGGCGAATTCGATAATGCCTGTTTTGTCAGAGACGGATATCAGAGCAAATTGAGTCATGATGAAAAAATTTGAATAAACAAAAGAAGAAAATGGGAAGAACCGGTTACAGAAGATCGTGTTCGAGCAGTTTTTTCCGGAGGGTATTCCGGTTGATACCCAGCATTTCGGCAGCATGCGACTGGTTGTTTCTCGCATGAGTCATGACGGCCACGAGAACCGGTTTTTCCACCGTATGCATGATCATGTTGTAGATATCCGTCGGCTTTTGCCCGTCAAGATCGTTGAAATATTCCTGCAGGCTTTGCAGAACAACTTCCTGAATATGCTCTTTGCTCATATTGTGTTTCCAATAGTGGCTTTGTCAACCGGCCAGTCAATCCGGTTTTAAAACATTAGTATTGTAACCTCTCGCCGTGCTCAAGTAGAGATGTAAAAAAACGATTGACTTCGTTAATCTGTTCTTCACACGTGTGGGCGGTGTTGGTTTTTTGCCTCAGTTTCTCCCCGTCAGGCAGGTTTCTGGCATACCAGCCGATATGTTTTCTGGCATTGCGAACACCGATGGTTTCACCGTAGAAACGGTAATGATCTTCCAGATGTTCCTGCAGGATCCGCCATATTTCGCCGATTGCCGGAGAAGGCAAAAGGGTGCCATGTTCGAGAAAATGTCCGATTTCACGGAATATCCAGGGCCTGCCCTGCGCCGCACGGCCGATCATGACCGCATCGGCACCTGTTTTGTCGAGAACGGCTTTAGCCTTTTGAGGTGAATCAATGTCGCCGTTGGCCACAACCGGAACAGAAACAAGCGATTTTACTTCGGCAATGGTATCGTATTCCGCTTCTCCACGATAGCCGTCAGCGCGTGTCCTGCCGTGCAGTGTCAGCATGGCTATGCCGGCCGATTCCGCGATTTTGGCGATGGATGGTGCATTGATATGGGTATGGTCCCAACCGGTGCGGAATTTCAGTGTGACGGGGACACTCACCGCACGGGTTACGGCATCCAGAATCGTACCGACCAGATGCTCGTCTCGCAAAAGTGCCGAGCCGCACCAGTTGTTGCATACTTTTCTGGCAGGACATCCCATGTTGATGTCGATAATCTGGGCACCCTGGTCGACATTGTAACGGGCGGCATCTGCCATGATGGCCGGATCGGAACCGACGATCTGGACGGCGCGGGGTTCTTTTTCACCGCCATGCATGATGCGCTTCCGGCTTTTTGCCGTATTGCGCAGCAGCGGGTTGGCTGCGGCCATTTCAGATATGGCGTAGCCTGCGCCGAGTTTCTTGCACAGCTGGCGGAATGGGCGGTCTGTAATACCGGCCATCGGTGCGACGACAAGATTGTTTGGAAGAATATAGGGGCCGATTTGCATGATGGACGATGAAGCGAAAGTCAGTATTTGCCGGAATGCGCGAAAACGGGTCGACCGGTGGTTCAGTAATGTTTGTAATAATCGATAGTCGTGTTTCTGCCTTCTTCCAGATGGGATGCTTCTCCCCATTGCAGCAGTTCAAGTGTACCGTCGATCCAGCGGAAACGGTTGATGCTGGTATTCAGGACGGGCATTTTGCAGCGGGTTCCCAAAGGGATGTTCCTGGCTATGCGGTAAGCGGTCTCGATGACCCCGAAATGGGTTACGATCGCTATTTTTTTCCCGGAATGGCGGATGACAACCTCGCGGATGGCATTCAGGACACGATGGTGAAATTGCCGGGGACTTTCTGTTTTACGTTCGCCGTCCGGAAAAAAGTGGTCGGGATCGGCGGCATACCAGGCTTTGTAGGATTCAGGATAGGCTTCCCTGATTTCACCGTCCATCATGCCCTCGCAAATGCCATAGCAGCGTTCCCTGAAGGAACGATCCCTGTGAACCGGCAGGCCATGTTTACTGGCGATTTCGTGTGCCGTCTGGTATGCCCTTTGCAGATCGCTTGAAAAAATGACATCCAACGGCTCGTCACGCAGGGTTTCCGCCAGCGTGACGGCTTGCAAACGGCCGTTTTCGTTCAGGGGAATGTCACTGTGTCCCTGCAACCGTTTCTGTTTGTTCCATGCCGTTTGCCCATGCCGGATGATCAGGATATCGGTCGGCTGTCTCACGTTCAGACTCAAAGCGATTTCTCGATTTCCGGATTCAGGGAATAGACGCCGGTGATGCTTGCCTGATCCAGAACATGTCCTTTCATGGCGGCAAGAACGTCCTGACCGGTGAAACGACCGGTGAGCGGCAGTTTTTCAGTATCGAGAGCATAGAGAGTGAAAACATAATGGTGCGGGATAGTATCGTTCCAGGGAGGGCATGGACCATCGTAGCCATAGTAATCGCCTTCCATCTCCTTGTCGCCGGCGAACCATGCCGTGTAGTCATTGATGCCCTGTTTCGAACCGTGCAATGCTTCAGGACCGTTCTTGCCTCTGGCGGTAATGCCGCTGGAGAATTCGCCTTCGGAAATGGAACGGGCGCTGGCCGGCAGATCGGCAAGTACCCAGTGATAAAAATCGATCCTCGGCAAGTCGGCCGGGACCGTTTTGCCTTCCTGATTGACATCGTCTCCTTTGGACGGTACATCGTAATCGTGGCAGATCAGAACGAGCGAACGGGTATTTTCAGGCAGGTCGCTCCAGGCAAGATGGGGATTTCTGTTGTCTGACATGGCTACGTGTGTGGCATTGTCGATTTTACAAAAGGCAAAGGGTGTCGGGATTTTCGCCCCATCCTTGAAGGAATCGCTCCAGAGTTTCATGACATCTCCTGAAAAATTGAGTGGAAACAATATGGTTATTGTGCCAGATACAGGCGGTTTTAACATCTGTTTCAGGTTTGCCGACCTGCCGTTTTCCGGCTGGATGTATCCAGCCAGAACGTGACCGGGCCGTCGTTGATCAAGGCGACCTGCATGTCGGCGCCGAATTTGCCTGTCTGGATACGGGGCAGCCGTGTTTTCGCCTTGCAGATGAAATAATCGAACAGCCTTTTCCCGATATCCGGAGGAGCTGCCGGCGAGAATGAAGGGCGCGTTCCGGATTTTGTATCCGCTGCCAGGGTGAATTGTGGAACAATCAACAGTTCTCCGCCTGTTGCGGTGACAGACAGGTTCATTTTGCCATTTTCGTCCGAAAAAATACGGTAATTCAGTATGCGCTCCAGCAGTTGGTCCGCCTCTTTTTCGGTATCGTCCCGCTCTGCGCATAACAATACCAGCAATCCCTTTCCGATTCGACCGATTTCTTCTTCGTTGACGGTGACACTGGCCTGGCTGACTCGTTGCAAGAGGGAAATCATCGGAGCTTTCCTTGTCGATCTGTATTAAACGGGAATTGAATGGGTATTGTAAAAGATGTTCTTGCGGATAGTTCCGTTTTCGTAAGGATGGATAGGGCAAAATCCGGTTTTGTTCTGTCAGGAAACCAATGGCGGGCGCTGTATTGTTGCGGTCAAGATATTTCATGCGGGATACAGCGCTCCCAGCACGCGAGCGCCTCTTGCGCCGGTAACCCGGGGCAGATTTCCGGATTCATGGGAGATGAACCTGTAAGCCAGCCATGCAAACGCCAACGATTCGACGTGCATGGGATCGATTCCCAACGCGTCGCTTGTCGACAGTTCCGCGGAAATGTTTTTTTCGTGCAGCTTCTGGTTCAGCAGGGCCATCAGAAAGCGGTTCTTTGCGCCACCGCCACATACGTAGGCTTGCCGGACTTCAGGCGCATGATCTTGCAATGCTTCGGCGATCGAAGTCGCTGTCAGCATGGTCAATGTCGCCTGAATGTCTGCGGGATCCGGTGGCTCGGACATGAAGGCCTGAAACAGTTTTTCGCGTAACCATTCCAGATTGAAAAGGTCGCGTCCGGTACTCTTGGGCGGCAATTTGCCGAAGAACGGTTCGGCCAGCATGACTTTCAACAGTTTGTCCGAATACTGTCCACTATTTCCCCATGCGCCATCCGTATCGTATGGCTGGTTTCTTCTGGATTGTATCCATGCATCGAGAAGCATGTTTCCGGGACCGGTATCGAAACCCGAAACAGAGCCGTCTGGTCGCAGTATGCTGATATTAGCTATGCCACCGATATTGATAACAGCGCGGGGTACCGCATTGTCACCGAAAACGGCCAGATGGAAAGCAGGCACGAGTGGGGCACCCTGACCGCCAGCCGCGATATCGCGGCTCCGGAAATCGGCGATGACATCGATTCCGGTCAGTTCGGCAAGCAGGGCCGGATTGTTGGTTTGCCGCGTGAAACCGAGATCGGGACGATGCCGGATAGTTTGTCCGTGTACGCCGATAGCCAGTATTTCGTTGCGGGAAATACCGCTTTTCCTGACCAGTTCGTTGACATTTTCGGCGTAGAGCATCGCCAGTCTGTTTGCGGCCAGTGCCTCTCTTTCGATTTCGTTTTCACCCGGAGCCTGAAGCGCCATGAGCTGTTTCCGGAAAGAGAGATCGAAAGGTATGCTGGCGGCGGAAAGAATCTCCAGTTTGCCGCCAGCGTAATGGTCCGGAAAAGATGCCAGCACGCCGTCTATACCGTCAAGGCTTGTACCGGACATCAGGCCGATGAATAGTGCCATGGTCGCTATTTCTTCCAGTGGACCGTTTACGGATTGTGGTAGGCAAGCTGCTGATGTCCCGAAGCCGGATCCATCAGGGCGATGCGGTGTTTCATTTCAGCCAGATTGGCCTTGAAACGGACCATTTCGCGGGCAGTCAGCGGGTGTACATTCGGCATGTCCATCTGTGAAGGATTCTGCTGGACGTTGTTGACCCGGAATTCATAATGCAGGTGAGGACCGGTACTGATACCGGTGGAGCCGACAAACCCGATCACGTCACCCTGACTGACTTTCTTGCCACGCGTCATTCCGGGGGCGATCCGGCTCATGTGCCCATACGCTGTCGAATAGGCTCCCCAATGTTTGATGGTGATGAAGTTCCCGTACCCGTTTTGCCATCCGGAAAAACTGATGACGCCGTCAGCGGCGGCGCGGATCGGTGTCCCTGTCGGTGCAGCGAAATCAATGCCCTTGTGCTGTCTGATTTTTCCTGTCACAGGATGAACTCGGATGGCGAATCCGGAAGAGACACGGGAGAATTCAAGCGGTGATTTCAGAAAGGCTTTTTTTTGGGATTTTCCGTTGAAATCGTAGTATCCGCCTTTGCCAGGCATACGTTCGAACCATATGGACTGATAAGGTGTACCGTTATTGGTGAATTCGGCGGCAAGAATATTGCCGTTTTTGAGGAATTTGCCATTTTGCCAGTACGTTTCATAAACGATGTTGAAACGGTCGCCACGTCTCAGGTCCGAATTGAAATCGATATCGGTAGAGAACATTTCAATGAATTTGCGGGTGACGGGATCAGGAACCCCCACAGCATCGGTTGCCGCAAAAAGCGACGACTGAATGGTTCCTGAACGCATTTCGACAATCCGTTCCATTTTGCTGTTTTCTTCCGAGATATCAAAACCGGAATCTGTCCGCCGGACAACCATATTTGTCTGGATATCGCCGGAATCATTCAGCCGGGTGGCCAACATGTAAAGCAGACCCCGGTCATCGGTCTGCGCATGGACGGTCTGTCCGGTTTTCAGTTGCAGGAAAATCCTGGATTTTTCGTGAGTCTTGATAAAGTCCGCGGCGTTTCTGTCATGGATACCCAGTCTTGTCAGAAGCGTGCCAAGAGTATCTCCCGGACGGACCTTGTCTTCGCGTGTATAGAACTGTTTTTCCTGCCGGATCTTTTCAATTTGCGTATCGAGCAACGGAAGCCGGATTTCTTCCTCGATGATGCGGAAAGCGATCTGGCGGGTATCGGGAGGATCGCCGGGCGCAACAGCCGCGGCGCCGAATGCGATGAAGGCGAAACAGAGGGAAACAAATGAAACAATCCGTGTTTTTCGTGAAGTTCCCAGTAAGACACGTTTCGCCCGGTCGATGAATCGCATTGAATTCCTCTTATTGCAGCAATCAGTTAGAATTGACTTTTTTGCGCAGGATGCTTTTCTTGTTATTGGCCTGTGGCAAAATTGCTCAAAGTACACATTATATCAATACAATCAGTCGTAAAAAGTCAAATGAACGAAAAAAATTCCCAGTCAGCGCCAGTTGAAGAATTGCCTTTGTCCGATTCGGTCAGGGAAGCGATGGCGATCACGTTGCGCGGTTGTGACGAGCTGCTGATCGAATCCGAATTTGCCCAGAAACTTGCACGTTCCGAAAAAACCGGAAAACCGCTTCGGATCAAGTTGGGACTGGACCCTACGGCACCGGATCTCCATCTGGGCCATACGGTTGTGTTGAACAAAATGCGTCAATTGCAGGATCTGGGACATGTCGTTATTTTCCTGATCGGCGATTTCACTTCCATGATCGGTGATCCAAGCGGCCGGAATATCACGCGGCCACCGCTGACCCGCGAACAGGTCAAGGAAAATGCCATGACCTATTTTTCGCAGGCCAGTCTCGTTCTCGATCCTGAAAAGACGGAAATCCGTTATAACTCCGAGTGGAGCGACGGTCTCGGCGCAAGAGGAATGATCCAGCTGGCTTCGCAATACACGCTGGCACGGATCATGGAGCGCGATGATTTTGCCAAGCGGTTCAGGAACGGTTATCCGATTTCCGTTCACGAGTTGCTGTATCCGCTGATGCAGGGGTACGATTCGGTGGCATTGCAGTCCGATCTGGAGCTGGGTGGGACGGACCAGAAATTCAATCTGCTTGTCGGGCGCGAGCTTCAGCGCCAGTATGGACAGGAACCGCAATGCATTCTGACTATGCCATTGCTGGAAGGATTGGACGGTGTCGAGAAAATGTCGAAATCAAAAGGCAATTATGTCGGCATTACCGAGCCCGGGAATGTCATGTTCGGAAAACTGATGAGCATTTCCGACGACATGATGTGGCGCTATTACGATCTGCTGTCGTTCAGATCGATTCAGGACATCGAACGTCTGAAGGAAGAAGTCAAAAACGGACGTAACCCGCGTGATGTCAAGGTGGAATTCTGTCAGGAAATCGTGACCCGTTTCCACTCTAAAGCGGATGCTGATGCAGCGCTGGAGGATTTCGTCGCGCGTTCACGTGGAGGAATTCCGGATGATATTCCATCCGTGACATTGAATGGCGCGCCGCTGGGTATCGGACAGGTGTTGAAACAGGCAGGATTGTGCGCTTCTACCTCGGAAGCATTGAGGATGGTCGATCAGGGCGGAGTCAGGGTGGACAGCGCTCCCGTCGGTGACAGGGGGCTGAAGCTGAGTGCCGGCACATTTGTCGTGCAGGTCGGCAAACGCAAATTTGCCAGGGTGACGCTGAACTGAGGAAGAGGACCGTATCAGATACGGTCCCGGCCGACTTTCCTGACGCCCGGGACATGGCGGACCCGGCGGATCAGACGGGCCAGATGCACCCGGTCCTCAACCTGTACGGTGAATTTCAGCAGATTGAATTCTCCCTGAGTTTCCATTTCTACAGCCGTGATGTTGGCATCCGATCCGCTGATTTCCGCCGTTACGCGGGCCAGTATGCCTTTTTCCTCGACAACCAGCAAACGCAGGTAACAGTCGAAGCTGCGGTTCAGGTCCTCACCCCAGTCGACGTTGATCCATTTTTCCGGTTCTTTGGCGACCAGTTTCTTGGCTTGCAGACATTCTGCGTTGTGTACCATAAGCCCATGGGTCTTGTTGAGCTCACCGATGATGGTATCTCCCGGAATCGGCAGACAACATGTCGCCAGCTGGACATTGATTCCCTCGCTGCCGTAAATGATGACCGGTTCGACTTTTTGTGGTTCCTCTTCGATAACGGATCCCGTTTTGTGACCGATTTCCTCAAGCAGTCCCGCTATCCGGCGGGCGACCAATACGGCAAGCCGTTTCCCGGTACCGATATCGATGTAGATATCGTCAAGGGTTTTGGAGCCTGTTTCGTACAGCAACCTGTCGATGACAGGCTGGGGAATTCCGGTTTCATCCAGATGGTTTGATTTCAGTGATTGCCGAAGAAGTTGTTGGCCGAGTTTGATGGAGTCCGCCTGATTGACCGAACGCAGATAACTTCTGATGCGCGAACGGGCTTTTCCGGTCTTGACGAATTCAAGCCAGGACGGTGTCGGTTGTGCATCGGGCGAGGTAATGATTTCAACGATGTCACCGTTCTGCAATTCCGTTCTCAATGGCACGACACTGTTGTTGATCTTGACCGAAGCGGTATGGTCGCCGACATCGGAGTGGATGTTGTAGGCGAAATCCAGTGCGGTTGCGGTACGAGGCAAAGCGATGATCTTGGACTTCGGTGTAAAAACATAAACAGAGTCCTTGAACAGGTCGACTTTGATATGTTCGATAAATTCCGTGGAATTGCCCGTTTGCTGCTGGATGTCGAGCAGGGACTGAAGCCAGCCGAGGCTGTTTTTCTGAAGATCTGTCAGGGACTCGTTTCCTGTCTTGTACAGCCAGTGTGCAGCAATGCCTGTTTCGGCGACATGATGCATTTCCTGTGTCCTGATCAGGAACTCGACCGGATCGCCGTACGGGCCGATCACAGTTGTGTGGAGCGACTGGTAATTGTTCAGTTTCGGTATGGCGATGAAATCCTGTACCTTGCCTGGAATGGGCTTGTATAACGCGTGCAGGATACCCATAGCCATATAACATTGCGGAATGCTGTCAACGACAATCCGGAAGCCGTAGATGTCCCGTATTTGCGAAAAGGGGAGATTTTGGCTGCGCATGGTACGGTATATGCTGTACAGAGTCTTTTCACGACCATAGATTTCGGCATGTATGCCGTTTTCTTTCAGGGCATTGCTGACAGCCGAATGTACCGTTTCAATAAGAGACCGGCGGTCGCTTCGCGAGGCTCTTACGGCTTTTAGAAGGGTTTCGTGGCGAAAAGGGTGCAGATTGTAAAACGACAGATCCTGCAATTCGCGGAAGAGCTTGTTGATACCAAGACGATAGGCGATCGGAACATACACCTCCATTGTCTCGAGCGCGATCCGGTGGCGTTTGGACAGCGACATGACATCCAGTGTCCGTATATTGTGCAGACGGTCTGCCAGTTTGACCAGAATGACCCGGACATCGCGGGCCATCGCTAGCAACATTTTCCTGAAATTCTCGCCTTGCGCGTCAACGTAAGTCTTGAACTGGAGTTTTTCCAGTTTTGACAGACCATCGACCATTGCCGCAACCGGGGCACCGAACCGTTCGATCAGCTCTTCCAGCTTGACTCCCTGATCTTCGACTACGTCATGCAACAGTGCAGCCATGATCGCCTGCGCATCCAGTTTCCAGTCGGCGCAGATTTCCGCGACAGCCAAGGGGTGGGAAATATAGGGTTCCCCTGATTTCCGGAATTGTCCCAGATGTTTTTCATCCGCAAAACGGAAAGCACTCCGTATCTGCTTCATCTCGCCCGGAGAAATGTAGCTTTCCAGTTTTTTTGACAGATGGGAAAAGGTGACTATTTCAGGCTTCGGGTGGGATACTATGAGACCAGTACTGTCAATCTGATTAACAGGCCAGGAAGAATAACTGAGATCGATCTTGTGATCCAGATGGCTTTCAGATGGCGTTGTGGTCATTTGCGTATCCGCTGTGTTGTAGAACGACAATTGCCTGGCAATATCGCGGGCAAAGTATGCCCGGTCATTGAACCAACACTCAGCTCGGTACTTTTTTCAACATTTCCAGACCAACTTTTCCTGCCGCAATCTCCCGCAATGCCAATACCGTCATTTTGTCCTTGGCATCGACTTTCGGAGTGTGTCCCTGCAATAACTGACGGGCGCGATAAGTCGCACAGAGGGTCAATTCAAAGCGATTCGGAATTTCTTTCAAGCAATCTTCAATAGTAATACGAGCCATTTTTTATCCTGCCAAATACAAATACGATCCGGATTTCATTTTACAGACCGGTACAGCACCGGATGCCGAATTGTGCAAACAATTTACTGTTTCTGATTGCCTGCCGGGTTATTCTGCATCGCGCCGTTTCAACGATTGCTGCCAGTTTGACCAATGCCAGATCAAAGTCATGGTTGATGATAACATAATCGGATTCGGATGCATGCCTGATCTCCTCTTCGGCAGCGTCAATCCGTTGTTTTATGATTTCCGGAGCGTCCTGTCCCCGTTTTTGCAGTCGTTCTTCCAGTGCGGAGATAGATGGCGGCAAGATGAAAATACTGACGGTCTCGGGAAAGAGTTTGCGGATCTGCCGCGCTCCCTGCCAGTCGATTTCCAGCAGGGTGTCATGTCCCTCGTTCAACTGGTTTATGACCGACAGTTTCGATGTCCCATAGTAATTGCCATGCACAATGGCATGTTCCAGGAATTCACCCTGTTCAAGACGTTTTCTGAAATCGCCGACCGTCGTGAAATGGTATTCACGTCCGTTTTCCTCTCCCGGGCGTGGCGGACGGGTCGTATGCGATATGGAAAGACGCAGCGAGGGATTCTGGCGGATCAATGCGGCGAGAAGCGACGATTTTCCGGCGCCGGACGGGGCGGTAACAGTAAAGAGCGAGCTGCCGGCAACGGGCTGTGCGATCTGAGTCATTTTGAAACGTTTTTTGTAAAACGGTTTGTACGGGAAATATCTACCAGAATTGCCACCATGGATTGTCCTTGGCGTTGCCACCATAAGGAATCTTGCTGTCCGGATAGTTCTGTTTGAAAATCCGGTTTGTATCGTTACTCAGGTCGTAAAGACCGAGTTTCTTGTATGATTCAGCCAGAATGTACAGGGCTTCCTCCACAACGAAGGAATCGGGGTAATTGCTGATGGCGCGCTGTGCGCGGTTCGCCGCTGCCAGATAGGCGCCGCGACGGTAATAATATTTCGCCACGTGCACTTCATATTTCGCCAGCATCGTGACCAGATATTTCATGCGGTATATGGCGTCTTTCGAATAGATACTGTCCGGATAGCGGGTCACCAGAAGTTTGAAGGAGTCGAACGCGTCCTGTGCGGCTTTGGGGTCGCGCTCGGAGAGATCCTGGCGGAAAGCGAAATTCAGCAACCCGACACGATCATTGAAATTGATCAGCCCGCGCAGGTAATACATGTAGTCGATGTTCGGATGGTTGGGATGCAGTTTGATGAAACGTTCAACGGCTGCCAGCGCCTGTGCCGGTTCATTGTCGCGATAATAGGCATAGGCGATGTCGATCTGGGCCTGTTGTGCGAAAACGCCGAAAGGATAGCGGGATTCAAGCTTTTCGTAATATTCGATCGCCTTTTCATAATTGCCGGATCGCATTTCTTCCTTCGCTTCGCGATACAATTTGCCTGCGGGCCAGGATGCCGTTTCGTCTATTTTTTCAGGCAGCAGGCCGCAGGCAGTCAGCGATGCGGCGAGTAGAAGAAGGGCGAGAAGCTTTAACAAATTCTTTTGCATAATATTTGCCGACGGCAGATTGGCCAGAAAACGTTTAATTTCAGAATTATAGCCGATAGGACTCAATGTGACTGAAAACCCGGACAGTCCGCTCATGAACCGAACCGAGACGGATGAAGGAGAAATATTAACAGAACAGGACCCGGTTCGGTTCGTTTTGTCCCCGGAAGAAGGCGGAGAACGGCTGGACAAGATCGTGGCAAGGCATCTTGCGCAATATTCACGCAGCCGTATCCAGCGCTGGATAGAAGACGGCCATGTGACGGTGAATGGAAAAACGGTACCGGCCAAACAGATGATGACAGGCGATGAGGAAATTGCAGTGCTGCCGCAACTTGCCGGGGAAGAACTTGCATTTACGCCGGAACCGGTCGATTTTCCTGTCATGTTTGAAGATGATGAGATTGTCGTTGTCAACAAACCGGCCGGTCTGGTCGTGCATCCTGCAGCCGGCAACTGGTCCGGAACGCTTCTGAACGGTATTTTGCATGATTATCCGCAAAACATATCCATTCCCAGAGCGGGGATTGTACACAGGCTCGACAAGGAAACAAGCGGGCTGATGGTGGTGGCGAGAACGCTTGAGGCACAAACGTGCCTCGTCAGGCAGCTGCAGGCGAGAACGGTGAGGCGGGAATATCTTGCACTGGTATGGGGTGAGACGCCGGAGTCCGGTACCATTGATCAGCCTGTGGGCCGGCATCCGAGAGACCGGGTCAGAATGGCTGTTTTGCCGACGGCTTCGGGAAAAACGGCAGTTACCCATTACAGACGTCTTGAAACGGGCACGTGCAGCGGTTGCCCTGTCAGTCTGGTAAAATGCCGGCTGGAAACCGGACGGACACATCAGATCAGGGTACACATGCAATTTGCCGGTCATTCTCTGGTGGGCGATCCGCTTTACGGAAAACCTCATCTGGCATCCGTTTTTCACCGGCAGGCGCTGCATGCTTTCAGACTGGGGCTGAAACATCCGTCGACCGGCAATCCCTGCGAATGGATTGCGCCCTTGCCTGACGATATGAAGGTCCTGCTGAATGGATCGATGATTCCCGAGAAGGAACAGTGGTATGAGTCCGATTATTCCTGAGTGGCCCGCTCCCGATTGTGTGAAGGCGTTCTCGACCTTGCGGAGTGGCGGTTTCAGCCTGTCGCCCTATCATGGCGATGCATCGGGAGCCGGAGGGCTGAATTTCGGACTGCATGTCGGGGACAATCCTGCAACGGTGCGGCAAAACAGGGCGTTTCTGAGAAAAATGCTTCCATCGGAACCGGTATGGCTCAATCAGGTGCATGGTACCGTTGTTGTTGATGCCGCAATGTGTACCGGAGTGCCCGATGCGGATGCTTCATTCACCAGCAGGAAAAACATTGTCTGTGTGGTCATGACAGCGGATTGTCTGCCGGTTCTGCTGTGCACTTCCAATGGCGCGGTCGTGGCGGCAGTCCATGCAGGCTGGCGGGGCCTGGCAGCAGGTGTGCTGGAAAATACTGTTACGGCTATACGGAAAATGGATGGTTCGGAAATCATGGCCTGGCTCGGGCCTGCGATCGGTCCCGGTGCATTCGAAGTCGGTATGGATGTCAGAAAGGCTTTTGTGGGCAAAGACAGGCGGATGGCGGAAGCCTTCAGACCGGAGGCGGCGAGAAAAGGAAAATATCTGGCTGATATTTATGAGCTGGCAAGACAAACCTTGAAGAAAATGGATATTACCCGGATTTATGGTGGCAATGACTGTACCGTATCCGATACGGCGCGTTTTTATTCCTACCGCAGGGACGGGGTAACGGGAAGAATGGCGACGGGTATCTGGACAGTTTCACAGATGGCCGATGTGTCATGACATTTTTTCATGAATGCGGGAAAAAGTTGTAACGATCATTTCGTTTTGGCTGTATCGGAAAAGCCGCAATCCGGTATTTCCGTAGGGTGGTGAGTATGTGTAATTTGTAGCGGATCAGTGAGTGAAAATGGATAAACGGAGAACGATCGGGTTTGTTTCGCTGGGGTGCCCCAAGGCACTGGTCGATTCGGAAAGGATTCTGACGCGGTTGCGGGCGGAAGGTTATGAGACGGCGGAAACTTATGAGGATGCCGGTCTGGTGATCGTCAATACATGCGGTTTCATCAATGCAGCGGAAAGGGAATCGCTCGAGGCCATTGCAGAGGCGCTTGAAGAAAATGGAAAAGTGATCGTTACAGGGTGTCTCGGCGCCAAAAAGGATATCCGTGGGGATGGATTCGTCAGGAGTGTCTTGCCGAAGGTACTGGAAGTGACGGGGCCGGATTCCGTGCAGGAAGTGGTGGATGCGGTCCATCGTCATTTGCCGCGACTGCATGAACCGTTTGTTGATCTTGTTCCGCCCCAAGGAATCAAGCTGACGCCACGACACTATGCCTATCTGAAAATTTCCGAAGGTTGCAGTCATCACTGTACTTTCTGCATCATTCCGGATTTGCGGGGAGATCTGGTGTCTTATCCGGTCGGCAAGGTGCTGAATGAGGCGGAATTGCTGTTTCAGTCCGGTGTGAAGGAACTTCTGGTGATTTCGCAGGATACGGGGGCATACGGTCTCGACATCAGGTTCAGGACGGGATTCTGGGGAGGCAGGCCGGTCAGAACCCATGTGACGCAACTGACTGGGCAGCTGGGACGTCTGGCACGAAAATATGGTGGCTGGGTGCGGCTGCATTACATTTATCCCTATCCGCATATTGACGATCTGATTCCGATCATGAATGAAGGCGGTGTCCTGCCGTATCTGGATGTCCCTTTCCAGCATGCCCATCCTGATGTACTGAAACGCATGAAACGGCCCGCCAGTGGCGAAAGGCATCTCGAGCGTATTGCCGCATGGAGGAAGATGTGTCCGGACATCACAATCCGTTCGACTTTTATTACCGGGTTTCCGGGGGAAACGGAGCAGGAGTTCGGATATTTGCTGGATTTCCTGAAAGAAGCGCGGATCGACAGGCTGGGATGTTTTCCCTATTCCCCGGTCGAGGGGGCGAAAGCCAACGAATTGCCGGGAGCGGTGCCGGAAGAAGTCCGCGAGGAACGACGGGCTCGCCTGATGCAGTTGCAGGAGAAGATTTCATATGAACGTTTGCAGGAGAAAGTCGGGAAAACGGTCCGGGTTCTGGTTGATGAAACAGTAAGAGGTGGAGCAATCGGCCGTTCATCTGCCGATGCACCGGAAATCGATGGTGTCGTGCATGTCCGCAAGCCGAAAGGGATGCGGCGCAAGCTGATGCCCGGTGAATTTGTTGATGTACTGGTCCGGAAAGCGGATGCGCATGATCTGTGGGGTGAGATGTCGCCTCCGTCTGGAAAAATCAGTGCAAAACCATTTGAAAAAACAGGGGAACAGGCATGAACAGACCCATATCGAAAGAAACCCGGATCAACCATAGTGAATACGTCGCTCCGGAAGGATTCCAGGCTTTTCCGGAACCGACATATCGTGCTTCCACCGTGATATTTGACAGCGTGAAAGCCTTGCGTTCCCGTGAATGGATCGGACGGGATTCCTATACGTATGGATTGCATGGCACGCCGACCACGTTTACGCTGGAAGCCCAGCTGGCCGGGATCGAGGGCGGGAAATATGCCGTTCTGGCGCCCAGCGGGCTCGCAGCGATTGCCATTGTCGATTTTGCTTTTTTGAAAAGCGGAGACGATGTACTGATCTCCGAGAATATCTATAACCCGAACCGTGAGCTGGGAAACTGGCTGTCCAGGGATTTCGGCGTCAGTGTCCGTTATTATGATCCGATGATCGGAGCCGGTATTGCGGAATTGCTGAAGGACAATACACGGCTCGTCTGGACCGAAACGCCGGGCTCTGTCACGATGGAAGTGCCTGATATTCCGGCCATCAGTCGGGCGGCCCATGCAAGAGAAGCGTTGGTCGTTCTGGACAATACCTGGTCGGCCGGTCTGGTGTTCGATGCGTTCGGACATGGTGCCGACGTCGTGGTTCAGGCGGCGACCAAATATCAGGGAGGCGCATCCGATCTGCTGATGGGAGCGCTTATTACCCGGGATGACGAATTGTTCCGCAAAATCAGCGTGGCGCACATGCGGCTGGGAATGGGGGTCGGGGCGGACGACGCCTATCTGGTATTGCGCAGTCTGCCTTCCATGAAAGTCCGTTTCGGAAAAAGCGGTGAATCGGCCATGATCGTTGCGAACTGGCTGAAGAAACGTCCGGAGATCAGCAGAATATTGCATCCCGCTTTCGACGATTGCCCGGGGCATGATATTTACAAGCGGGATTTTACGGGGGCCAGCGGTCTGTTTTCCGTTCTGTTCGACGAGCGTTATACCGAAGCGCAAACCGACCGGTTTCTTGAAGCGCTGAAGCTGTTCAAACTGGGATTCAGCTGGGGTGGGACGCACAGTCTTTCCGTTCCCTATCGCATCCGTCCAGATCGTCGTGACTGGACGCAACGGGGACATCAACTGATCCGTTTTTATATCGGACTGGAAGATCCGCAGGATCTGATTGCGGATCTTGAACAGGCTATGAGGGTACTTGGCTAGATAAGAAAACGGCCGGATGGCTTGACCGTTTTTTCTTTCTGTGTGGCTGCCATTCTCAGACGGCCCAGCAGTTCTCCCGGGTCATTTTCGATGATCAGCGATTCGGAGAATTTTTCGCGGACAAATCCCTCTTTTGCGAAATGGCTGACCAGTTCGATCAGGCAGTTATAGTAGCTGTTGACGTTATAGATTCCGATCGGTTTCTCGTGCAATCCCAGCTGTGACCATGCAGATATCTCGAACAGTTCCTCCATCGTGCCGATTCCACCCGGAGCCGCGATAAAGCCGTCGGACAGATCGGCCATCATGGCCTTGCGTTCATGCATATCCTTGACGATGTAAAGCCGTGTCAGTTCCTCATGGGCCAGTTCCTTTTCCATCAGGTCTTTCGGAATGATACCGGTGACTTCACCTCCGAGACGGATCATTTCGTCAGCCACGATACCCATCAGGCCTACTTTGCCGCCGCCGTACACCAGGGCGATGTTTTCATTGATCATGTCACGGGCGAGTTGGCGCATGGCGTCGGCATATGCTTTTGAGGTTCCCGCCGATGAACCGCAATAGATACAGATTGATTTCAACATGAATGTTTTCCGGAAATGGTCCGGCTGTCAGCCGTGTTTTCTGCATGCAGTGAAAAAAGAATGGACCGGCAAGACAGTACGGAACGTCCTTGACATCCTCTTCCCCCGTCTTCAGGTGAAAGATTCCTGCCGAGCTGGAACGCTTGCGTTCCGGTCTCTTCGGCAGGTGCCTGCTTCAACGAGACCGCCCAGAGGAAAAGACCTGGTTTTTGTCGCAAATATTCCCGCAGTGGGAAATTCTGCGTATCGAACCAACCTCATATTCCCCCAAGCCTCACGATTTTCCACAGGCTGACATGGATGCCCTGCCACCGGTGACGAGTTTAACACAGAAAAGAAAAGGGATGTTTTGGGATACAGGATCGCTTCGCTATCCGCGTTTTGAATCCTCGTCCTTAAGAACGGGGTTTTACGGCACGGTTGATAAAGAGATGATATTTGTAAAAGAATGTTTTGAAAAATATTACTTCAGGTTAAAATTGTCGCGAGGATAAGGGAAATTATGGCCTGCGGGCTCTATGTGTTTTTGTGTTTTCATATGCGGGTGAAAACTGGTATGGGAAATGCGAAAACAGATAGGAGTTTTCTTTATTTTTCGAGGAGGCAGCAATGAAACAATTGAAAGGTTTTGTTTTCTCAGCTATGACATTATCTCTACTAATGACTGCCGGAACCGTAACAGCGGAAAAATCTCCGGGCAAATATTGCGATACTCCATCACGCTGCATCAATCCCATCACCAAATACGGTGCCATCACTTCTCCCAATTATCTGGCTTCGGTCGCGGGACTGGAAGTGTTGCAGAAAGGCGGAAATGCCGTTGATGCCGCGATTGCCGTCGCTTCAACCATGAACGTCGTTTATCCCCAAATGACAACATTGGGCGGAGACAATTTCTGGCTCATCTACAATGCCAGGACGAAAGAAGTCAAGGCGCTGAATGCCAGTGGACGGGCCGGTGAACTGGCGACTATCGATTTCTACAAGAAAAAGGGATTTGACAAGATCCCGTCAAGGGGCTATCTGGCTGCCAATACCGTTCCGGGTACGGTTTCGGGATGGGAAGCGGCCCATAAATATGCCCGCGCCAATATGAGCAATCCCGGTTTGCCATGGAAAAACCTGTTTGACAGTGCCATTCTTTACTCGCAGGACGGTTTTCCTGTAACCGCCTCGCTGGCACGCTGGCAGGAAATCAATGTCGATCCGACCGATTCGGAATTCCGCAATCTTCAGCGGTTTTCAGGTTTCAGACAGACTTATCTGAAACCGGACGGTTCACCCTATAAAGTCGGTGAAATCATGAAACTGCCCCAGCTGGCAAACACATACAAGCTGATTGCCGAAAAAGGGGCCAATGAGTTCTATCGCGGTTCCATTGCAAAAAAAATCGTCGCCGATCTGCAAAAACATGGCGGTGTTCTGACTTTGAACGATTTCGCCAGGCATACGGCTGACTGGGTCGAACCGTTGTCTGTCAATTATCGGGATTACAAGGCTTACAATCTGCCGCCCAATACCCAGGGTATGGCTTCGCTGGAAATCCTCAATGTCCTGAACAATATTGATATCAAGAAGCTGGGCGAAGGCACGGCGGATTATTATCATGTCTTGGTCGAGGCGACAAAACAGGCGTTTGCCGATCGTGACAAATATCTGACGGACCCCGAGTTCTCCAAGATTCCGCTGGATTATCTGCTGTCCGAACAGCATGGCAAGGATCAGGCTGCACGTATCAGCATGAGCGAGGCCTCCGCCACGGTCAAACCGCTGGATCCGAAGGGCGATACCGTCTGGATCGGAGTCGTTGACAAGGATGGAAATGCCGTTTCGCTGATCCAGAGTATCTATCATGATTTCGGTTCGGGTATTGTTCCTGAAGGTACCGGTGTGCTTCTGCAAAACCGTGGCAGCTTCTTCTCGCTTGATCCTGCGCATATCAACCATATCGAACCGGGCAAACGGACTTTCCATACGTTGAATGCCGCCATGTTGCTGAAGGACAATAAACCGTTCCTCGTTTATGGCACGATGGGTGGTGAAGGCCAGCCACAGACTCAGGCCGCCATCGCTACCAGAGTGGTCGATTTCGGCATGTTCCCGCAGGATGCCGTTGCCGCACCACGCTGGCTGCATGGCAGAACATGGGGCGCAGCTTCCAACGATCTGAAGATGGAAAGCCGTATTCCCCGGGAAACGCTTGACGAAATGAGGAGACGTGGTCATCCGGTTGCCGAAGTTGACGCCTATACCGATACGATGGGACACGCCGGTGCGATCATGATCGATCCTGAAACCAATCTCCGTTACAGCGCAACCGATCCGCGTGGTGATGGTCTGGCTGTAGGATACTGATTTCGGATCAGGTTTTCCTGTTATACAGGAGCCAATACAAAACGGCATATGTTTCCATATGCCGTTTTTTTCATGAAAATGTCAGGTGGTAATGAAAAACGGGAACGGTGGTGTCATGCTGTGAGGTGATGAAAAAACCGGCCGGTTTCATGTATGTATCAGGGGCTAATTCTTTTGGGAAGTGACAGGCGTCAGGCGAGTCAGTCCTCCCATGTAGGGTTGCAATGCCGTCGGGATAGTGACACTGCCGTCAGCCTGCTGAAAGTTCTCCAGGAGAGCGACCAGTGTGCGACCGACAGCCAGACCGGAACCGTTCAGTGTGTGGACCAGTTCGGGGCGTCCTTTTTCGTTTCTGAATCTTGTCTGCATACGTCGTGCCTGAAAGGCTTCGCAATTTGAGACGGAAGAAATTTCGCGATAGGTATTCTGTGCCGGAAGCCAGACTTCCAGATCGTAGGTTTTCGCAGCCGAGAATCCCATATCGCCAGTGGAAAGCGAAACGACCCGATAGGGTAAACCCAGTTTTTCAAGGACACGTCCCGCATTTTTGACCATTTCTTCCAGTGTCTCGTATGATTTGTCGGGATGGACGATCTGCACCATTTCGACCTTGTCGAACTGGTGCTGTCTGATCATGCCTCGGGTGTCACGTCCGTAACTGCCGGCTTCGGAACGGAAGCAGGGAGTATGCGCCGTCAGTTTGATCGGCAGGCGGTCTGCCGGCAGGATGTCGCCACGAACGGTATTGGTCAGGGTAACTTCCGCTGTCGGAATCAGGTAAAGGTTCTCGCTTTCGCCGTCCTGTCCTCCCTTTTTGGCAGCGAACAGATCCTCCTCGAATTTGGGGAGCTGGCCTGTTCCGTAAAGACTGTCGGCATTGACCATATAGGGGGTATAACATTCGGTGTAACCGTGCTCCATTGTCTGGACATCCAGCATGAACTGGGCAAGCGCACGGTGCAGACGTGCCATGTTTCCGCGCATGACACAAAACCGCGCACCGGTCAGTTTTGTCGCCGTTTCGAAATCCAGTCCGAGCGGTACGCCGATATCGACATGATCTTTCACCTCGAAATCGAATTCTCTTGGCGTACCGACACGCCGGACTTCGACATTGGCCGATTCGTCCGCACCGACGGGAACCGATTCGTGGGGAAGATTCGGAATGGCGAGCATGAACTCGGACAGTTTTGCCTGCAGTTCGGACAAGGCCGTTTCGTTGGCTTTCAATTTGTCTCCGATGCCGCCTACCTCAGCCATCACAGCGGATGCGTCTTCTTTCTTGCTTTTCAGAATGCCGATCTGTTTGGAAAGCGCATTTCGCCGTGCCTGCATTTCTTCGGTTTGCGTCTGAAGCTGGCGGCGCCGTGTCTCGAGCGCGTTGAAAGTGGCTACGTCAAGTTCGAAGTTGCGAGTTTTGAGTCTGGTTGCGACAGCGTCAATATCCTTGCGAAGGAGCTGAATATCGATCATGGTAAGAACAATAGTGACAAAAAACACATTGTATCAACTTGCGCGTTCTTTGGAAAAATTTAATACCCTGTTTCAAGCCGGAAAATATCGTGGCAAGGGAAGAAATGTCCCGAGCGGTTTGTCGTGTGCATGTCGGCCAGGGCATGGTGAAAAACGGAAAAAATTGCCGTGACAAAACGATTCTGTTCCATCGCGCATTTACTTGCAGGAATTATCTTGCAATAATAAATGCCCCATAACAGGTTGATAAACGCCTTTTGATGGGGAAAACGTACTGGCAAGAGGCATTTTTGCCATTTTCGGTCACCAGAAAGAGGCAAGATGGCTTTTGTCTGTGCATGGTTTGATATTTTATTTTTTTGATTGGACGTTTCAATGAAACAAAGTCTTGAAGAGTTTTTGGAAGGCGTTAAACAGCGCGATCCCAACCAGCCCGAGTTCCTTCAGGCGGTTACGGAAGTCATGGAAAGCCTGTGGCCTTTCATCGAAAAAAATCCGAAGTATGCCGATCAGAATCTGTTGCGCCGTCTGGTTGAACCGGAACGCATCATTCAGTTCCGTGTATCCTGGGTTGACGACAAGGGTGAAGTACAGGTCAATCGCGGTTATCGCATCCAGCACAGTTCGATGATCGGCCCGTACAAGGGTGGCTTGCGCTTCCATCCATCCGTCAATCTTTCCATCCTGAAATTCCTGGCATTTGAACAGACGTTCAAGAATGCATTGACGACTCTGCCGATGGGAGCGGGCAAGGGCGGTTCCGATTTCGATCCGAAAGGCAAGAGCGACAATGAAATCATGCGTTTCTGCCAGGCGTTTGTCTCCGAACTGTACAGACATGTCGGTGCTGATACGGATGTTCCTGCCGGCGATATCGGTGTGGGTGGTCGTGAAGTCGGTTTCATGGTCGGCATGTACAAAAAACTGGCCAATCGCACGGATTGCGTTTTCACAGGCAAAGGCCTCTCATTCGGCGGTTCCCTGATCCGTCCGGAAGCAACCGGTTACGGTACCGTTTATTTCGTTGAAGAAATGCTGAAACGGGTTGGCAAGAATCTCAAGGGCATGCGCGTTTCCGTTTCGGGTTCCGGCAATGTCGCACAATATGCCGTTGAAAAAGCCATGCAGCTTGGAGCCAAGGTCGTCACCGTTTCCGATTCGGGTGGTGTAGTCATCGATGAAGCAGGCTTTACTCCGGAAAAACTGGCCAAACTGATGGAAATCAAGAACGTCAAATATGGCCGTTGCAGTGAATATGCTGCAGAAGTGGGCGCACAGTTCATTCCGAATGCAAGACCGTGGAATGTTCCTGTCGATGTTGCACTGCCGTGCGCGACACAGAACGAACTGGATGAAAACGATGCCAAGACACTGATCAAGAATGGCGTTATTTGTGTTGCGGAAGGCGCCAACATGCCTTCGACGATCGAAGCCGCCAAACTGTTCGAAGATGCACGCATTCTGTATGCTCCGGGCAAGGCAAGCAATGCAGGTGGTGTCGCGACTTCGGGTCTGGAAATGTCGCAAAACGCCATTCGCTTGTCCTGGACACGCGAAGAAGTGGATCGGCATTTGAACGAAATCATGAAGAACATTCACAATGCATGTGTCAAATACGGTACTCGTGCTGACGGATCGGTCAGCTATATCAGCGGCGCGAACATCGCCGGTTTTGTCAAGGTGGCGGATGCCATGCTGGCTCAAGGTGTTATCTAAAAGAAATTCACCTCAACAAGGGGACCCGGGAGAAAAAGGATCCGGGTCCTTTTTTTTGTCTGTTTCGAGCCTGTAACGTATTCTGTGGACATTTATCAAAGAAAGGAAGAAACCCTTTCTCCGAATTCGATGCAGAACCGATTCAGTGAAGCCTGTAAAGGATTCTGTGGAAATTCAAAATCTGCTAATTTAGGAGAAAAACC
>CAVKGJ010000049.1:0-2132 GCA_963655605.1 Oscillospiraceae bacterium | reverse complement strand
TTCTCGCTCCCTGAACTCGCTTGATGATCCTATTCATGGGAACACCATATGACATAAAAGCATAAGACGCCAGCACAAGACTGTTTTCGATCACTTCTGGAACGACCTCATCGGCTCCTGCCGCTTTCAGCCGGTCGAAATCGGAATCGTCATAACTCCGGACGATCACCGGCAAATTCGGAGCCAGTTCCTTGGCGTAATAAAGCACCTTCAATGCCGCATTAATATCGGCAAATGTAATGATGAGAGAGGAAGCCCGATGAATACCCGCCGCGACAAGACTTTCCCTGCGGGTGGCATTGGCATAGGAAACATTGGCACCGGCCGTTTCCGCTTTCCTTACCCGTTCCAGATCCATGTCCAGCGCCCGATAGGAAATTTGTTCATCTTCAAGCAATCTGGCGATATTCTGCCCTGTCCTGCCGAAACCGGCCAGAATGACATGCTGTTGCAAGGACATGGAACTGCTGGCGATTTTCGTCAATTCCAGCGACTGCTGAACCCATTCATTGGCGGCGAAACGCATGACGATCTTGTCGGAATTCAGAATGACGAACGGTGCGATCAGCATCGACAGCACCATGGAAACCATAGTCACCTGTACAAGCCAGGGTTCGACCATATTCAAATCCGCAATCTGGTTAACCAGAACGAAACTGAATTCACTGGCCTGCGCCAGAACCAGACCGGTTCTGATACTGACGCCCTTGGATGCGCCGAACAGTTTCGTCAGCCATGCCGTCAGTGCGAATTTCTTGATAAACGCAACGACGATAATGAACAGGATAAGCCACCAGTACTGCAAAACCAGACGTATATCCAACATCATGCCGATCGTGATGAAGAAAAGCCCAAGCAGGACATCACGGAACGATTTGATATCGACATCCACCTCATTCTTATAACGGGTTTCCGATATGAGCATACCGGCGATGAACGCACCCAGTTCCTTGGACAACCCGGCCTGTTCCGTTATCCATGCCGCTCCCAGTGTGATCAGCAGCAGGTTCAGCATGAACAGTTCCTGCGATTGCCGTCTGGCCACAAGTCCTAGCCACTTGTTCATCAGTTTTTTTCCGAAAAAAAGCAGGAACATCAGGACAAGAACCGTTTTCCCCACCGCCATGCCGATAATCAGCCATATGTCACCTGTCCCTTTTGCGAGAGTCGGCACGATAATCAGAAGCAATACTACCGCCAGATCCTGAAACAGCAAGATACCGATGACACGACGCCCATATTCCGTCTCGAGTTCCATGCGTTCGGCCAGCATTTTGGAAACGATAGCCGTCGAGGACATCGCCCAGGCACCGCCCAATGCCAACGCCCCCTGCCATGTCGTAGCTCCTAGCAAGGGAGAAATGGAAACGACAACAAATGTAACAATAATCGCGCCGATAATAGAAGCCGATACCTGCGCCAACCCCAGCCCGAAAACGATCTTGCGCATAGACAGCAGCTGGGAAAGCGAAAATTCCAGACCGACCGTAAACATCAGGAAGACCACCCCGAATTCCGCCAATCCTGCCAGTGATTGCGCATCGCTGACAAGTCCTGTCGAATGGGGACCGATCACGGCACCAACTGCAAGATATCCCAGAATCGAGGGCAATTGGAGATAACGGAAAATAACCACTCCGATAACAGCGGCCCCCAACATCAACAGAACGAATTCAAGGGATGATTGCATAAAATGGAACTACAAATCGTTGTTCGACCATATAACGGCGAAAACCGTCTTTTATTTCCGTCCGGAATTCCGGTTTGCAGCCCTTTCCGGTACCGTTCACAAACAGTTTCCACAAACTATTATTGTAACGAAATTCATTTCTGCACGATGAATTCGATTTGTAATGAAGTGTTACATCTGTTTTTCGTCCAACTTCCTGCAATTGGATATATATACCGCATATTACGCTTATGCTGATTTTTCAACAGGAAGTCTCCGATTATGACTGCAAGGCTTCAGGTCCGGTAAAAATCAAAAGAAGAGCGAGATCCGGGATAGCATGCAAATCAGAAAAGCCTACCGATACGAGCTGATGCCAAGGGGAGAACATATCCGCAAAATGAAACAGTTTTGCGGTTGCGCCCGTTTCGTATTCAACCGTGCATTGGCGTATCAGAAGGCG
>CAVKGJ010000048.1:0-2971 GCA_963655605.1 Oscillospiraceae bacterium | reverse complement strand
GATGACGACAGTGGGAATGAAAAAGGTGCTTTTTCTAGGTATTTTTCTTGCTCTTACAGCAGGAATTATCTTTTTATTTTTGCCATCAAAAGACTTTGTTTGTGGCGTATAAAAATTTATGGAACAAGGATTGGAGCGGCGAATGAAAAAACTGATCATTGCAATTTTATTTTCTTTATTCGCGGCAAACGCCAATGCGGGATTATTAACCGTTGCCGGCTCGACTGTTGGCGCTTATGTCGGAGCTTCGGAAGGGAATAAAAAAGGAAACCCCGTACAGAATCCGATTGCTTTGAAGTCAAGTAAAAAGAATGTCCACGTTGTGGTGTGCAGCGTTTATGGCGGTGGGCGTTGTGACGGCAGTAAAACGCCTGCTCAATTCGCGAAAAGCATGGGATATGACTATATACATAGCGTGACAACGGTAATCGTGCCGAGAGAAGACTGCTACCCGGCCGTATATTATGCAATCGAGGTGTCAAATTGAAAATGAAACTTGAACCCGGTGACATTGTTTCAAAAGGAAAAGATTATTTCGTTTTTTACGGATACGATTTAAATGTGTTCCAGTTTTTCGGAATGGGTGGAAAGCGTTTCCGGATTATAAAAACGGATATAGGGCGATTAGATGATTTTGTCCGTGTCGGGAAAATCAAACCGGGAAACGGCACACAGAAGCGGCTCAAGGAATTTTTAGAAGGAACTGTCACAGAAAAGCTGCCAGCACATTGTGGCGATTTAAGCGATATTTGATTGGAGCGAAAAATGGCATCGATTAACAAGGTCGTTCTCATCGGCAATCTCGGCCGCGATCCGGAAGTCCGGTACATGCCGAGCGGGGAACAGATTACGAACATCACGGTAGCGACAACAGATCGCTGGCGTGACAAGGCCACCGGCGAACAGAAGGAAGCGACCGAATGGCACCGTGTGGCTTTCTTCGGCAAGCTGGCCGAAATCGCAGGGCAGTATCTGACGAAAGGCTCACAGGTCTATATTGAAGGAAAGCTTCGGACGCGCAAATATACGGACAAGGACGGCATAGACCGGTACCAGACCGACGTCATTGCTGACGTGATGCAGATGCTGGGAAGCAAGCAGGACGGAAGCACGCAGCCAGCCGGCACGAAACAGCCTGCGCAGCGCAACAGCTATGAAGAGGCAAAACAGACTGGCAGACGAAACAACCCGCCTGCCAACGACCCGGACGATGACATACCGTTTTGAGGAGAACAGACATGATCGACCGATGCTTCAGCTGCTGGCGAGTTTATCCCGCATACCACATGGCAATGCGTATGCGATTGTGGCAATGCCTTCTGAAATGGAACCACAACAATGAAGTGAAAAAGGTGGCGTGATGAATGCTTTTTTGAGTAAGGAAGAACTTTTTATCCTGACGGGATACAAGGAAAACAGGAACCAGATGAACTGGCTTGCTCGAAACGGGTGGATATATTCCGTCAACACGAAGGGATTTCCGGTCGTCGGCCGTGAATACTGCAACGCCAAAATGGCCGGCGGTCTGTCGAATCTCGACACTGCCGAACTGCCAGACTTTTCCAAGGTTGCCTGATGGTCGGGATCAAGAAAAAAAACCGCGACCTTCCTCCTTACATGGCAAGGCGCACCTACACCAACAAAAAAGGCGAAGTCTGGGTAGGCTACTACTACACTCCCCCACGAGACGAAAACGGCAAAAAGATCGCCATCCCGCTGGGTTCCGATCTGGCGGAAGCCAAACGGAAGTGGGCGGAACTGGAAGGACGGCAATTCGTTGCCGAAAACTCCCTATCAGGAATCCTGGACAAATTTTTCATCTGGGCAAAAACACCGGAAGAATCCGGTTTGTCAGAAAGAACACTACGCGATTACGAAAGCTATTGGAAATTCCTGGCACCGGTTTTCGGGAAAGTCGATATCGACAAAATGAAACCGGAATACCTCATGCGGTACTTTCACGAACGCTCGTCGAAATACCGTGCCAAACGTGAAGTCAAGTTCCTGTCCCTGATCTTCAACTGGGCGCGAGCCAGAGGCTTGATGTCTGTCCAGAATCCGGCAACCGGCATCATCCGGCAAATGAAAGCGACAAGCCGACGAACAATATATGTTACGAACAGCGATTTTGCGCTGGTTTACCAGCATGGAAACGACCTTGTTAAAGATGCCATGGACATTGCCTATCTGACAGGCCAGCGTCCGGCAGATGTGTTCAAAATGAAGTGGTCAGACATATCGGACGGCGTACTGTATATCGAACAGAACAAAACCGGCGAACATGTCAGAATCGCTGTGACCGGAAAACTGGCCGAGGTATTCGACCGGATTCGCTCACGAAAAATCATCGGAAAAACCGTCATATGCGACGATCGCGGAAACAGCGTAAATCAGCTTGGTCTGTTTCGTTACCATTTCGATCATGCCAGAGATATGGCAGAACTGGACGCTAGAGAAAAAGGAATCATGTTCAACCGCTTCCAGTTCAAGGACATCCGTGCAAAGGCGGCAACCGATTCAGACACTCAAACAGCCGCGCAGAAGCTGCTTGGACACCGAAATATCAACACGACAACGATATACCGACGGGATAAAAAAGAAGTAATCGATCCTCTCATGCCGAAAAGTCTTTTCGGCATAGAGAACATGCAAAAGACTGTCAATGAAGATAAGTGATTGATTATATTGGCCTGCCCTAGTGGATTCGAACCACTGACCTACGGCTTAGAAGGCAGTTTGCAAATCATTCAAAATCAACAGGTTAGTTAAATTTTCGTTTCGCCATGCACAAAAAATAATCAGTTTGAACACCTGATAAATACTGGGTTCTATTTGCCATGGCGAAACACTTTTTCGTATACACTAGTTTCTTTGCACCCTTCACGAAAAATATTTCCTTTAAACCATTCCCAATTACCCTTTTTATTAATATCATCTTTTAAGTCTTCTATATTTTTATCAATATTATTTA
>CAVKGJ010000047.1:0-9189 GCA_963655605.1 Oscillospiraceae bacterium | reverse complement strand
ACTCGCCAAAACAGGATTTTTGTAAGATGGTGGTGGAACGTCTTGTTTAACAGATTGATTCTATTTGGTTTTATGACATTTCCAGATTCAACATCCTTGTATAACAGAGCCAAAAAATTTTTGTCTATTGGTGCCTATTTAGCCCTCACTGCCGACATACCGGTCCTTTCACTTCCGGTCCAGTCCCTTCTTCTTCAGCCATTGCGACAGTTGATCGGCCACCTGGATGTTGTTCAGATCGGAAAACATGAAATGAGTGTTCCCCGTAATACCTGCATCCGGCAGATGCACGACCGTGACATCCCCTCCATGACGGTTGACCGTTTCTGCCCAAAGCCGAGCCATGCACAAGCTGGCACGCCAGTAATCCTGATGGGACGCGGAAACGGGTTCGTCCGGAATGAAGTCACCGTAATAAATCACGATGGGAATGTGCGTCAGCGCCATAAACTGCTCCCGGGGAATTTCCAGCCCTTTCAGTGGCCCAAAGAAACTGGCGTTCGGAATCGGTTCGGGCAACTCGCCTTCCGGAAACACGAAACCGCTGCCCGGTTCATACGCGACAATAGCCCGTACATGACCGCTTTTCATGGCCGTCAGCCATCCGGGACCGCATCCCTGTGAATGTGTGACCAGAATGCTGTCACCGATCTGATCAAACAGCGCAGTAACCGAACCGGAAATCACATCGGCATCATAAGGGCCGGTATTGGGCGTCATCTTCCGGAAAAACTGCTCCAGCGCCCCGTCGGTACGGGCGAACTGGGTTCCCTCGAAAAAGCCCGGCCATATTCCCATCCGGAACTGACCGAACCAGAATGCCTCGTCCGGTTCGGCGGTAACAGTACCTGCGACCGTACTGCGTCCGGCCGTCCCGCGCCGGGGTTGATCGACCAGATAGACCCCGAATCCGCGGTGCAGGAAAATGTTCCGGAAACCGTCACGACCATCCGGCGTGGTATCCCACGACCGGGATGACTGGCCTGCCCCGTGCAGGAAAACCAGCGGATAACGACGCGCATCCGCCGGTATCTGGTAAGAGACACTGGCATGATCCCCGTGCAGAGTCTGTCCCGCCGCCTGCGGTTTTCCGGGATCATACGCCTGCCTTGCCGGAATGACCGTCCCGCCCGTCGTAAAACTGCCCTGCTGTTCGATCACGAGCGACAAAGATATTTCCCCTGCGCCCGTCTTGCTGCCAGACGCCACGAAACTCCCCGCCACCATCAGCAAGGCAGCGAAAAACCTTCTCCGTTTCATTCCTTTTTCCCATCTCATCGTCATCCGGCCTTTCCGTCATTTTTTTCGGTATCCCAATTCCGTCATCCATTCCCGGATGCCATCCGCCAAATCCCTGAAAATTCCATACTACTTCCCCTTCAGAACGATGACCATACGGAAAAACGCCTGTGCCGGACAACCGGCGGAAAACCCGTCCGTTCAAGTATGCCGCCCGGCTTTTCCGTGTACGGTTCCCTCACAGATTCCTGCCGTAAAACGCCACCAGCCGGGCAACGGCCTGATCCACATACTCCGGCACATAATAGGTCTGGATATGAGTAGCACCCGGGATTTTGAACAGTTCCTTGTCTTTCGTACCCGTCGCCTTCTCAAATACTTCCTCGGACATATACAGCGAATCAGCCTTTTCACCCGCAATCAGCAACAGCGGCACATCGATCAGTTCAATATGATCCGTCGCATCCCAGCTCATCAACTCCATCAGGCTAGCCGTCGTATAGCGGAACGTGGAATTCGGATGCCGGTGTGTCTTTCCGTAATACATCATCCCTTCACGGTACAGATCGACAGGAATCCGATTGATGCTTTCTTCCGTCAGGACATCGAAATCCACATCGCCGGAATAGCTGACCTCTCCGGACTTAACTTCTTTCGCTTTGGCGTCGGATACCTCCTCCAGGCGCGCCTGTATGGAATCCATCTGCGCATTCATGTAACCGTTGCGTCTGACTTGCCCAGTATTGAACATACTCAACGTAGCGACCGCTCCAAACCGTTTGTCGGACTTAGCCGCATTCAGCGTATAGCCACCGCCGCCGCAAATTCCCAGCGCTCCGAGCCGGGCCGTATTCACACCGGGATAACGGCTGATGTAATCGGCCATACCATGAATATCTTCCGTCCGGAAATACGGCTTGTCCACGTTCCGGGGTGTACCTTCGCTCCCCCCCTGATAAGAAGCATCCGCCGTAATGGTGATATAACCGTTTTCTGCCAGACGCTGAGCATACAATCCGGCCACCTGTTCCTTCACGCCTCCGTTGGGGTGGGCCACAACAATAGCAGGATATTTCTTCACTGCATCATAATCGGGCGGCGTATAGACATTCGCGGCGATCTTCAGGCCATTCAAGGTATAGCTCACCGGATGAATCGCCACCTTGCCCGCAGCATTTTCCGTAATAGCTCCCCGGTACACCAGCCCGAAAGGATTGGCAGGAGACTTGTCCGCACTCGCACCAGCCGCGCTGCCGAAGAAAATCATGGCCGATGCCATAAGCAGAGACGCTAGGACCTTCTTTCTCATATCATTTTCCTCCCTTGTCAATTCCGTCCTACCGATTTTCCCACAACACCGTCTCCAGAAGCCGGTTGACCAGCTCCGCTTCGGCAGGACCAACCTTCTCTTCCAGAACGGAAACGAACTCACGCAGCTGTGGCACCGTCAGTCCGGCATTCAGGCGGACCTTCAAATGAGAACACAACTGGGCTTCCGCCGAAAGGGAGCCAGTGCAGACACCGCCGCCAGTTCCCGCTGCCGTAAATCCAGCACATCGCAGGCGAAAATATCTCCGAACAGATGTTCCTTCAGAAATATGTCAATCACCGACGCGAATTCATACACCAGCCCGGTGACCGGCCGCCCAGTCAGTTTCATCTGGACTGTCGTGCCGTACTGGCGGATATCCATACCGGATGGCAGCGGTATGGGGTCCCATCCCGCTTCGTCCCGGATCTCCTGCGCCTTGCGCTCGGCAATCAGCGTGCGGAATGTCTCCAGCACCGTCAGGCTACTCTGAAAACCGGTATAGGCATACATCTGGATAAGCACTTTCTTTATCTCACTAACCGTCAGTCCGTTTTCCAACCCATCAGCCAGCGCAGCGCGCAACTTCTCGGTTTAGCCGTTTGCCGCAAACGCCGCGGTCGGAACAATGCTTTTCTGCCGTGCATCCAGCACCCCGGCCGTACCGGACGACTGCGCACAGGCAAATCCACCGGCCACCGCGCACTAGCAGCACGCCATCATCACCGCCATCTTTCTGCACCACATGGAAACCTCCTTCATACAGCCACAGGCCAGAACTGTTTTTCATACCTGACAGATTAGGGATTCCCCGGCGGACATTCCATACACGAACGCCCCTATTTGTTGCCTGATCCGCTCACACCTGATAAAGTACGCAAAAAAACGCGGGAATCCGAAACGGATTGCCCGCGTCATTCACCCTCGGCCTTCCAGGCCGCATGCATCGCCTAGTCAAGTGCACTTGCCCGCGACATCCCGCCGGGGCGGCGCTCCAAAATAGCGCTTGTATTCCCGGCTAAACTGCGAACTACTCTCATAACCGACCCTCAGTGCCGCCTGACTGGCATACATGCCCTCGATCAACATCAGGCGCTCCGCCTCATACAGGCGCAACTGCGTCCGGAACTGGAGCGGACTCAACCCCGTCAGCTGCCGGAAATGGCGATTGAACGTCGAAGGCGCCATATTGACCCGGCCGGCCAGCTCCATCACATCAAACGAACCAGCGAAGTTTTCCCGAAGCCATAAAATGGCCTGCGCGATCCGGCCGGCCTGTGTACCACTAGAACCGAACAGCCGGAGAATGCTTCCCTGATCGCCTGACAACAGATGAAAATGAATCTCGCGCAAGATCATGGGCGCGAACACTGGAATCCGGGATGGTGTTCCCAGCAGATCGACCAGCCGTATGAACGCTTCCAGTAGCTCCCCCGTCCCTTCCGCGACCGCCATCGGACTGGAAGCGTCGGCAACCGGTGCAACCAGCGACGGCATGTCCGTCACCAGCCCGGAAATGATCTGCCTGTCCAGCCTGACCGATAACGACAGAAAAGGCGATTTTTCCGATGCGCGGGCAATCTGGTAGACTCCGGGCATATCGACCCCCAGCACCATGTACTGGCCCTCGCCGTAATTCACCTCCCGGCTGCCGATCACCGACCGCTTGCCTCCCTGCACAATCAGGGCAGCCATCGGCGAATAAAAACATTTTTCACCCGCCATCTCCCCGTCGAAGCGGGACAACGCCAATCCGGGAACCTCCGTTTCCACACGGCCCGGTTCCGCAAGTAGTCCGCAAAGCCGTTCTTTCAGCGCAGCCAGCCCTCCGTCCCTGTCCATCATGCCAAACCTCCCTGCACGGCGAACCGTATCCGCCTTCCCTTTTCCGTTCTTCCCAGTACCAGTCCACCGCGCCGGTATCTCCGGCAATGGTACCATCAACTTTTTCCGCATGGCAGATCATCGCCTGCCCTTGCCTGAAAACAGATACTGGCATTTTCCCACGATACCATGACAGACCTTTAGTTCGTCAAAAGAACACCCCATATTGCTGGCACATACGGGAGCGGTTACAACACATAAAAACGGAACAGGAAAACCGGCGGAAAGGAAATCTACCGGATCATTCAGCACTCCACCTGCGAAAAAGCAAAACTGCTCGCGCACCTCATGCCGGTTTGCGACAAATTCCACAACACGCCCGCCATCGCCATCCATGAAAAAACGGCAAAAAACATCCCGGCGACTACCACGAACCGGCCCTGAAATCCGTCATCAATCGGGAAAATACCTCACCCCCGACTGATCACGAACCACCATGCCCTCCGGGAACGAAAGACCCGCATATGGTCTCCCTTAGAACGACCAGACGAACTCCGGATGATCTCGATCAACGAACCCCGTTCTCACCTCCGCATTGAAGAAAGATACTAGCTTTTCCGCCAGTTCATCCGTCGCAGCCTTCACCGCAACGTCATTAAACCCCGCAAACCCGTCAATCGGGAAAAACACCGTGGACGTTTCTGCCGTGATCTTACCATTTTCGCTCTGCCGCCATGTCCAGCGCCGTGTCCGCACCTGATTGCCGACCGCATACACCACCTCACCGGAATCAGGCACTTCCTCCTCACCCCCACCGAACGGCAAGAAACGGTCATTTTCCGTCGCCGGCCGCATTTCAATTGCATCCGGCATATCTTTCAGATCGTGCGTCCCCATCGGGATCACATATTTCAGCGACACGGCATTGTTCAGATCAACCAGCGAATTGATCGACGGCATTCCCTTGCCCTTTCCGATCCGGGAAAACAGTGCCTCAGCCGAACAGGGAAAACGATTCGGATTGATCCCAAGCGCACGGAAAGCCTCGCGGTACGGCACGATCTCCCTGGCTTTTTTCACATCCTGTCCGGAAAACCGGGCCTGCACTGCCGCGACCGATTGCGCCAACATCGCCGATACCTCCGGCATATCCTTCGTATTGTCCACTCCGCACGCTACCACAACGCCCACCACCATATCCGGAATCGCCGCAAACACACGGCCATCAATCACAAATCTCATTTTTCTGTCCTGTCCATCCATCGCCACCGCACGGCAGGCCACACCGCCGGTACCTCTGCCCCGTTGATATCGGGAACCCGTGTGCCATTATCTCCCGTGCCCCGACCGGCCGCAAGCCATTTCCGGAAACGGCCCGTACTCTTGAGCCCGGTTTTCCATTGGAAGTATGCTTGCCTTCAGAACCGCGAGGCGCCTTCCTGCCTCCCAGTCCCTTTCCGGCCGGACCCCGTCTTTCAGGCGCAGGACCACCATCATGAACGGCACCGGCAAATATACCGGCAACCGGAAAAGCGACCCTTTTTTCATCATCGTACCTTTCCGCCATCACAAAACCCTCCGGCACAGCGGCTAACACCACATGGCTTATGACTCCGGACACTTCTTTTTTCCGTTGTCTATTCCGGTATTTATTTCTTTCCAGCAAATAGCGTCCCCGCCGCCTTGCCCTCCACAATGTCGTAGAGCGCCTCCGGACGTGCCCCGTTTGTGATAATGGTATCGACCCCCTGTGCCGTCGCCAGCCGGGCCGCCTGCAATTTCGTCTTCATCCCGCCCCGGCCGCGCCGCGAGCCAGCGCCGCCCGCCATCGCATACACGCCATCATCGATGCACTCGATCCGGGAAAGCAGCCTCGCTTCGGGATGCAGGCGTGGATCGCGGTCATACAGTCCGTTAATATCGGAAAAAATCACTAGCCGATTCGCCCTGCACAGCACGGCAACTACAGCAGACAGCATATCATTATCCCCGAACAGCCGCTGTTCTGACTCGATCTCCGTATAACTGACCGAATCATTCTCGTTCACCACCGGAATCACCCCCATCTCCAACAAGGTATCGAACGTATTGATCAAGTTTTCCTTCTTGTCCTCCTGTTCCACGTCCCCTGCACTCAACAGAATCTGGGCGACCGTCTTGCCGTAATCCGCGAAAAAACGGTCATAGAAAAACATGATGCTGCACTGCCCCACGGCCGCGGCTGCCTGCTTGAGCCGCATGCTAGACGGCCGTTGCACCATCCGCAAACGGTTTGCCCCCACCGCAATCGCCCCCGAAGACACCAGAATCACATCATACCCCCGATTCCGGATATCGGAGAGCACTCGTGCCAACCGGTCAAAAGCACGCAGATTGTCCTGTCCCGTCTCATGTGTCAGCGTGGACGTTCCCACCTTCACCACCAGTCTGTTCCCGTAAAGCCCCATCTTTTTCCCCTTTCATTTCCTCAAATGACGGAACCATTCTGGCAGACCTGTTGCCATACGAAAAGCGAATATTTATCATACAATTCATGAAAAAATCGCATACAAAACACAGAATACAGGAATGACCAACCGTGGACACGAACATTCGGAAATACTGCGCCTTCATCGCAGCCGTGGAAACTGGCAGCTTCACCCGTGCCGGTGAAAAACTCTTTCATACCCAGTCTGCCGTCAGCCGCATGATCGGCGATCTGGAAAAAGAATGGAACGTCACCCTTTTCGAACGCAACCGGGCCGGTCTCCGTCTCACCCCGGAAGGCCAGCGACTGCTCGCCCACGCACGGCATGTCTGCGAAGCCCACAGGAACCTGCAACGCGAAGTCGATGCCATCAACGGCCTGCAATCCGGCCTCATCCGCATCGGTACCTTCTCCAGCGTCGCCACCCACTGGCTACCGTCGGTTATCCGCGCTTTCGGCAAGGATTACCCCGGAATCGGCTTCGAACTATTGCTGGGCGACTATGCCGAAATCGGGGAATGGATCATACAGGGTCGGGTAGACTGCGGTTTCGTGTGGCTGCCTGCTCGGCTTGGACTCGAAACTCTTTTTCTCAGACAGGACCGGTTTTTGGCTATCCTGCCCGAAGGCCACCCGCTGGCCTCATGCGAACGCGTGCCGTTGGCCGCCCTGTGCAACGACCCGTTCATCCTGCTGGAAAAAGGTGAAAACACCGAAGTGGCCGCCATTTTCTCGCGGTGCGGCCTGACTCCAGACGTCCGCTTCACCCTCTGGGACGATTACGCTATCATGTCAATGGTCGAAAGCGGCCTCGGCGTGGCCATCCTGCCCGAACTCATTCTGAAACGCATCCCGTACCGTATCGTCATACGGGAACTGGACATCCCCGCCTTCCGCAACATCGGATTCGCTCTGCGTGAGAAGAAAACCGTTCCGCTCGCCGTCCGGACGTTTCTGGATTACCTCATTTGAAACAGACAACCAGCAGACATTTCCAGTGCAACAGGTCTGATTTCCAATGTCATTTTCTGACCATTCAATAATGGATTCCTTACCGATTCAACAGGGAATTTTCCTTGTTTTTCCCGGATTTTCACCCAAACTGCCCGAAAACCGGAACTTTTCGCAAAAACAGGAAATATGCCGGCCTCCGGTATGAAACGGGCTGGCAAAGGAAATGCCATCCTGAAGATACCACCGGCATAAGAAAAAGCATCCCACGACTGTTCCGATTCACGCCCCATATCGCTCCCTGAAAAAACAGACGCTCCCTTCTGGCCGTTCACCGGAAAACCGTTCCACTGCAGCACGGCTGCCCGCGCTCCTTCCGTATCAGGAAGGAGTATCTAGGGCTTGACCGCATAAAACCGGAGCCGCACATAATCGGCAAACCACTTGCCATCATCACGCATGAGTTTCGGGCGGCACAATGCCATCACATCGTCCAGGAACGCCTCGCGCTCTTTTGGATGCAGCGAGGATAGATAATTGTTCGCGAAAACCGACAGCCACTGCGCGATCGTCCCGGGCAGCACCGTCGGCCGTTCAATCACTTCCGCAGACCGAACGACAAGGCCGCCCGCTTCCAGCATCGCGGTTGCGTCCTCCTTCGTGACAAATACCCAAGGATGGAGATTGTCGACATCAATACCACGCCTGTCCAGTGCCATCGTCACCGCCTCGACAACCGTCCTGACATTGTTTTTCTCGCCGCATTCCCCGACAAAACGGCCACCCTTTTTCAACGCACGGGCCACTCCGGCCACTACCCGGCCGGGATGCCGCATCCAGTGCAGCGACGCATTGGAAAACACCCCGTCGAATTCCGCATCAAACGTCATTGACTCGGCATTGATCTGCCGGGCATCAACACCTTTTGCACGGGCAGCAGCGATTGCCTGCGGATTGATATCGATGCCGACTACTTCACAACCCCGTTTCATCATTTCTTCCGACCATACACCCGTTCCGCAACCGAGATCCAGCACCCTTTCACCCGCCTTCGGCGCGAAAAGTTCCAGGACAGGCGGTCCCATATCGGTCAGCAGGCTCGCCATTTCCAGCATGCCGGCCTGATTTCCAGACTGACTATCGTTCACCATAACGTCACACTCCGGTAAAAAAAACAAACCCAGCGGCCAACCCGCGAATATCCTGCCAACAGCAGGGCGAAACAGCTCTGGCCGCTTACCCAATACCAGCAAAAGACAACGGCAACGAAAGAAAGCGTTACCGACATCACTTTAACACGTGAACATCCGTTTATTTCAAAATATTGCCCGATTTTGCAAATCGTGTATCCTATAGCTTTACGATAAGGAGTTTCCGACAAACCACCATGCCCGAGCAC
>CAVKGJ010000046.1:0-5476 GCA_963655605.1 Oscillospiraceae bacterium | reverse complement strand
AGAAAGGGTTTCTTCCTTTCTCTGATAAATGTCCACAAAATGCGTTACAGGCTCCAAGCTATCTAGCATTTCACTTCTGGGATTTCATTCCAGCAGGAAGTATAAGCTGGTGAGATGTTTTCGTGTTTTGGTGCCCATGTACGGACCGTGTCATTTATGGAAATACGAATAGTTCCATGACCGAATCGACCGTTGATTTCATCCATAACTTTCATGACCTGACCCTGATGTTTTGAAGTGTTTGCAAACATGTCCATGTTGTGTTCCGAATCATTAACCAGTTCTGTCACACACAGTCCCGCTTTTCTGTATTTATATCCTTTACGATAAATCTGTTTTAGTCCGGTTATCGCATAACGGGATATCTCTATCGTGTCATTTGTCGGAACAGGGAAAGGAAGAGTCATGTAAGGATGATATTGGGGAACGTTTTTATTGTGTTGGTTGGTGGAAAGAAAGAGATGAACCAGTTTTGCCATGGATTTTTGTTTTCTGAGTTCTCTTGCGACCTTGGTTGCATGGAAGGCAATGGCGTTTTGAAGATCCTGAATATCAGTAATATTTATTCCGAATGAGCGACTTGACAGAATTTGCTTATTAGGTAGCTCAACCTCGGCCAGAGCAAGGCAGGGTATTCCATTCAGTTCCAGAATCAACCTTTCCAGTGTAATACCATATTTGGCCCGAATCATGCGGTGATCCATATAGCGCAACTGGTCAGCGGTCACAATTCCCAGATCGGTCAGTGATTTGTCCAGGTGGCGACCGATTCCCCATACTTCCCGGATCGGAATATGGCACAGTAGTCTCATTTTCTGGTTCTCGTCCAGCGTATTGTAAATAAAAATACCTTTTGATTTCGGGTTTTTCTTGGCAACATAATTGGCCAGTTTGGCCAATGTTTTAGTTGGACCGATTCCGACACATACAGGAATTCCAGTTTCTTTCAAAATGGTTTCACGTATTTTGTGTGAATGGTTACGGATATTTTCAAATCCGGTCAGATCAAGAAAAGATTCATCTATGCTATAGCTTTCGTGTAAGGGTGAGAATTTCATCAGAATGTTTTTTACACGATTGCTCAGATCAGAATAGAGAGAAAAATTGCTTGAAAAGACAGTAACGTTCCTGTACCTGGGTAAGTGCCGGATTTTGAACCAGGGTTCACCCATGCGTATTCCCAGTGCTTTGGCTTCATTGCTGCGGGATATCACACAGCCATCATTACTTGAGAGGACGATAACCGGTTTGTCTGACAGGTCAGGGCGAAATACCCGTTCGCACGATACGAAAAAATTGTTACAGTCGACAAGAGCGATCGCTTTTTTCATCAGAAATTCCTTTGTGGTTTGATACCACTCCCTTCAGGGGGAAATAGTTCGTGACAAGACATGGGGTTTGTTGAGATCCCTTCCTGTAACCTCTCCCTGATGAAGAGGCATTCCGCATGACCCCTATCTGTCGGCGCGGAGTCAGTCGTCGAGTGGGGATGACCGTGGATTGAAGCAAAAAAGTTTTCTGATATTGACGGTAACAACTCCCCATATCTGCAATTCATCACCATCGTGGATTTCAATGGGATCATGATCCGGATTTTCTGGAAGCAAACGGATTTTCCGACCCTGTTTAAACAGGCGTTTCACTGTATATTCCCGGTTGAGTACAGCCAATACAATATGTCCGTGATGAGGTTCAATGGAACGATCGACAATGATTGTGTCGCCATCAAAAATGCCAATACCGTTCATGGAATTGCCGCGAATCCGAAACAGGTAGGATGCATTTTTGTTGAGTAGCAGCTCATCGTTCAGATCAATACGTGTGTGAATGGAATCCATATGTGATATCGGGAAGCCTGCGGGAAGGAAGTTGTCTGTTTTGATTATTGATATAGGGGATATGAGAACATGAACAGGATGATTCATATTTCATGATACTGTATATAAAACCAGTATTATATTATGGTATATGATTCACCTATGCAAGCTCGTCGAGGAGAAGTTGAAAAGAATCCAAAAGGCAAATGGGCAAGATAGGGAATTGCTGTGGAAAAAATCTTCAAGACATTACAAAAAACACATTTTGTTCTATTTATGGTACATAATATGCACTTATGTGCTATATATAACACAAGTGTAACGACATGAAAAAAAAGGAAAGGGCTTATAGCCGTTATACTGCCGAGGCACTTCAATGTATGGCTGCCCTGATCAGAACCACACGCCTTGAACGGAAAATGACAACGGCAGAACTTGCCGAGCGGGCAGATATTTCCCGTGGCCTGTTATATCGTATTGAAAACGGCGATCCATCATGTTCTATCGGTGTCGTTTTTGAAGTGGCCAGTATTTTGGGAATCCCCCTGTTTCAATCAGATTACGATCAGCTGGTGCAGCAAAACAGGCTGGCTCGTGACAAGCTGGCGCTTATGTCTGACAGGATCCGTTCCTCTTCTGTAAAGGTTGATGATGATTTCTGATAATCGGAAAGAATGCTTTGTCTGGATATGGCTACCCGAAAAGACGCAGCCTGTTGTCGCTGGCCGGATTGTCCTGCATGATCATAATTATTTGTTCACTTACGGGCAGAGTTACCTTAAACGATCTGATGCCATTCCCATATATGACAGGGAATTACCGCTGAAAACCGGAGTACAGGAAAAAACGAGGGGGACGGATCGCCTGTTCGGGTGTATCCGGGACAGTTCGCCCGATGCATGGGGACGGAGAGTAATCCTGAACCACAAATTTGGCGTGAAGGGAAAAAATGCTGATACAGGTAATCTGGATGAAATAACCTATTTGCTGGAATCCGGATCCGATCGTATCGGTGCGCTGGATTTTCAGGTGTTTCCACACGAATATATTCCGCGATTATCCACACAGGCGAGACTGGAGGAATTAATGGAAATGGTGGATCGTGTAGAACGTGGTATTCCACTGACACCGGCGCTGGCACAGGCCATGAATCATGGTACTTCTATTGGTGGTGCACGTCCCAAAGTATTGATAGATGGCGACGAAAAGAAATATATCGCCAAATTTTCATCCAGTACCGATCGATATAATGTCATCAAGGCAGAATTTGTTGCCATGAAACTGGCGGAAAAATGCGGCCTTGATGTTGCGCCAGTCAGCCTGAAGAAGCTCTCCGGCAAAGATATATTGTTGATTGAGCGTTTTGACCGTATTCGTCAGACGGATGGCTGGTCTCGTCGTCTGATGCTATCAGCATTGACACTGTTGGGGCTGGATGAAATGACGGCACGTTATGCGAGTTATGAACTGTTTGCGGAAGAAATCCGCTTGCGTTTCCGTCAGCCACGACAGACATTGCGAGAATTGTTCGGCCGAATGGTCTTTAATATTCTGGTTAGCAATACAGATGATCATGCTCGTAATCATGCCGCCTTCTGGAATGGGAAAGAAATGGTGCTGACGCCAGCTTACGATATTTGCCCGCAGCTTCGCACGGGAGGTGAAGCATCGCAAGCCATGCTGATTTCGGGACAAAACAATTCAAGTCGTCTCGAGATTTGCCTGGAAAGTGCGGGAAGTTTCATGTTGGGAAAAAACGAAACCAGAGCCATAATAGATCATCAGGTTGATACCATCCTGCAAACTTTCAACGAAGTAAGCGATGAAGCACGTTTGTCACACATAGAAAAAGAGTTGTTCATGAAACGCTTGCTTTTGAATCCATATGCCTTTCAGGGATATGGAAATCGTTATGACTTCGCATAATCCACTATTATGTCAAACCGATGACTAATACAATTTATTAGTTGTATAATGGAACAAATACAATCAATAAATTGTAAACTCAGGCATGAAACAAGATTCTGCACTTCTCGGGCAACAATTACGCAAAATTCGCCTTGCGCGAAATTTGCGTCAAAAGGATATGCTTTTTCGGATAGGTATGTCGCAGCAACAATATCAGAGCATTGAGTCCGGTAAAGACATCCGTCTCTCAACGCTATTTCGTATTCTGGAAGGTTTGGATGCTTCCATGATACTGGTTCCCAATGAAAAGATGGATGAGATCGATCAGATACTCCATCCCAGGAAAATGATGAATGCATCTACCCTGCTCGATACCATGAAAGATCTGGAGGATTGAAATGCCGCAACAGACCATCGAGGCGCTTGATATACGACTATATGACAAGCAAGTCGCTGTACAGACCCATTATGCCGGCAGCCGAAATCGTCTCGTTTTCAGTCCAGACTATATAGCCATTCCTTCCAATCGCCAGGAAACATTTACATTAGCCCAGCTGGCAGGTAAAAATTATTTTGAGCAGGTCAGAAGTTATCAACTCAGGCTTGATCCAGTACTGTCGAATCTGTTACCGGAAGGGAGCTTGCGGGAATGGATGGCGAAACAGCTGAAAATTCACATAGATGATGAATTTGCTCTCTTGGCCTGCACAGGTGCAGATTTGCCTGGTGCGATTTCTGCCCTTCCTCTGGCTGCACAAAATATTCCAGATTGGGCTTTGCCAGAAAACAGTCGTACGGAACCTGTCACTCTCGAGACTAGCAGGTACAAGCTACATTTCTCACTGGCTGGTGTTCAGATGAAATTTTCCGGAATCCATCAGGATGGTCGTTACCGGATTGGCTCTTCTGACGGCAATGATTACTGGATTGTCAAAACGCCATCGACAGTACATTCCCACGTTCCGGAAAATGAATACACATCCATGCGGCTGGCTGAGGCAGCAGGAGTATATATACCGGAAATCCGATTGGTTCCGCTGAGTTCAATCGACAATCTGCCAGATATTCGTCTGCCGGATGAGAAATATGCCTACGCTATCCGACGCTTTGACCGTCAGCAAGATAAAAGGATACATAGCGAGGACTTTGCTCAAATATTTACGCTGTATCCACACAACAAATATGGTTCTGCCAACTACGAACAGATCGGTCGGACGATATACCAATTCAGTCGGAACGGACTTGCTGACTTGCAACAGATGGCACGGCGACTGCTTGTGAATATCCTGCTGGCCAATGGTGATGCCCACATTAAAAACTGGAGTGTCGTCTATCCAGACCGGATCTATCCGAAACTGGCGCCGGCATACGATATTGTGTCAACGCTTCCGTATATCCCGGATGAGACTGAAATTGCCCTGAATCTGGCACGTCAGAAAAACTGGTATATATGCTCTATGGAACACTTTGAAAAATGGGCCCAGCGTATTGGTGCTCCCTGGCCTGCCATACGGGTGCATCTGGTTGATGTCATGACAAAAGCGCGTGATATCTGGCCGCACCTGCTTGATAAGTTGCCGATGGAAGCGAAGCATAAGATCATTTTGCAATCACACTGGAAAAAATTGCACCCGGATTTTGTAATCGGAAAACTAAATTGACATCCTTCCCCGCCTGAAGGCGGGAGATTCCTACGGAGTCAGAGCGCCTGCGCCCTGATCTCTTCGGTGGGTTCCTGCTGCTGGCAACCT
>CAVKGJ010000045.1:2467-5147 GCA_963655605.1 Oscillospiraceae bacterium | reverse complement strand
GCATCGAATTCGGAGAAAGAGTTTCTTCCTTTCTCTGATAAATGTCCACAGAATGTGTTACAGGCTCGGCGGGGGAGGATGTCAATTTCTGCCGATCAGCATCAGATTGAGCGGATATTCGTCAGCCTTCAGCTTCAGTCCCTGCCGGATGGCGTTTTCTTTCATGGTGATGACGAACCGGCTTTCGAGCCCCATTGATTCTGCTGCTAGATAAATGTTTTCGGTCATTGCTCCTGTCGTCGTATAGGCATATTCCCTTCTGACGCTGTTTCTGGACACGAAAACAAGCACAACAGGCGATTTGCCGACGATTTCTTGCGGACTGATTTCGCTTTTGAGATTTTGTGCGGAAATTCCGACAAGTCTGTTCTGTTTCCAGCTGTACCGGTAAACGCCGCTGTTGTCCAGGACATAGATTTTGTTGTAGGGAGCGGCATTCATGGCCAGAGGTATGGTCCAGCCTCTTGGAGAACGGTTTTGTCCGGTCGCTGCCCAGAGAAGGCTGGAAAGTTCCTGTCGGGAAATGTCCTTCAGTGGGAAGTCGGCAGGTGTTGCCGAATGACGCGATTTCAGCAGAGTAAAAATACCCTGACCGCCTTTGGTTTGCGGAGAGGGCAGGGTGATGTCCGCCTGTGCCGCTGTATACAGGAATACCAGTGGTATCGCCAGCATTCCCGCACAGTGTTTTCCTAACAGTTTCATCTGTATCGCCGTTTATTTGATGATACGGATTACATCCCGTCTGCGATGTGGTGTTTCAGGGTGTTCGGCTGCATAGCCAAGCGCCACACCGAATTGAGGAAAATAACCGTCCGGAATGCCCAGGTCTCTCAAAAGGGTGACAGCGACGCCCGGGTCTTCGAATGCCATGGTGAAACTGGCCAGATAGCATGACCCCAGTCCGAGAGAATTTGCTGCGACACACATGTTCTGGGTGGCATTGGCGCAGTCGACCCGTGCATTTCTCGACTCGTTGCCGGAGACGATAATCAAGGTCGGGGCGTTGTAGAAAGGAGAAAAACTAGGATCGAGAGCCTTTTCGCGGTTGCGTTCGTTATCCGATTTCAGCATGGTTTCGCAGGCGGCATCTCTCAGTCTTTTCAGCAGGTCACTGTTTTGTACGGCAGTCAGATACCAGGATTGCATGTTTCTGGATGTGGCGGCATAAATGCCCGCTTCGAGAATCCAGTTCAGGTCGCGGTCGGAAACCTGCCGGGTTTTATAGGAACGGATGCTTCGGCGGGACAGCATTGCACTGATCGTTTCGTTCATGAAAAATCTCCTAGATGTAATAAGACTCGGAAGCTGAGCCACATAATGCAGTTTTTTATTAGACCACCGTTTATCGGCAAAGTAAATGTGCGGGATTGACGAAAAACGGTCATGAAAATGACCGGTGGCAGTATTGCTGTCGTGCCGCTTTTTCTGTCCCTTCATGAGAAGCGATTTTACGGAAGCGGTTCGAGACGGCATGAGTCGAACATGTCCAGCGACTTGTCATAGGTTTTCGATCTGATTTCCATCAGGGCCAGCAATGTGTGATAAAGGTTGTCGTGCGAAAAGGTGTTCTCTTCCGCCTTTTTCGCGATACAGCTGTAGTCCAGATGGTCGAACTTCTTCATATTTTCCGACATCCACAGAATCAAGGGAACCTTTTTCTGTTCTTCCGGAGCGATGTCATAGGGGGTTCCGTGAAGATACATGCCGGTTTTTTCACCCAGCGATTCGCCGTGATCGGAGACGTAGAGCAATCCGGACTCGAGATGGGGAAATTTCTTGAGGATATGGATGGCTCTGGAAACGACGAAGTCGGTATAGAGAATTGTGTTGTCATAAGTGTTGACGATCTGTTCGTGGGAACAGTTCCGAATATCGGCCGTATCACAGGTCGGGGTGAATTGGCGGAAATTGTCGGGATAACGCTTGTAGTAGGTTGGGCCATGGCTGCCGATGGTGTGCAGGACGATGAAGGCATCTTTTTTCAGATCGGACAGGTATTCTTCCAGACCGTCCACAAGGATTTCATCGAAACAGCTTTCGCCATCGCAATAACGGCTGTTTCTGCTTTTATAGAGATTGTCTGTCGGAACACGGTTGCAAACCCCTTTGCAGCCGTCATCATTTTCTCGCCAGAGGACCTCGAATCCGGTCTGTTTGATCAGGTCAACCAGATTTTCCGAAAATTTGGATTCCTGGATATTGAACGATTTTTGGGGCTGATGAGAAAACATGCAAGGTACGGATATGGCTGTGGCGGTTCCGCAGGAATAGAAATTCTTGAAAGAAATGATGTCTTCTTTTGCCAGAAGCGGGTTGGTTTCACGCGGATATCCGTTCAGTGAAAAGTTTTTTCCACGGGCGGTTTCACCCACCACCATGATAAAGACGGTATGTCTGGCATCGTCATAGGGTTTGAGTTCAGCTTCCTTGTCTAGCGACATGAAAGCCTTGAAAACGAATGATTCGAGATGCCAGTAACGGATGGAGCCGTAAATATAGCTGGATGGATTGATGAGTTTTGTCATTTCGCGATGCCGTTTGCTGAAATCGGCATATTCCCGGTAGAAAAAGGCGGTGATAAGACCGATGACGAGCAGGCATCCGCTTATTGCGATCAGACGGAAAAAAGATTCTTTCCAGAAAGAGCGGTATTCGATTCGGGTAACGGCAATCAGACAAG
>CAVKGJ010000045.1:0-2457 GCA_963655605.1 Oscillospiraceae bacterium | reverse complement strand
AGACGGGACAATGCCCCCCAAAACACTCCAGAGGATCATGCGGAACGTCACCAGATCAAACGCTTCGCGGGTATTGGTTTCAAAAGCGTTCCGGATCATGTCTGCATCGATGAAAACACCCAGCTGGAACATGAAATAGCTGGTGACGCTGGAGATAAGCAAAAGAACGATCAGAACCGGTTTGATGAAATAGGCGGGCAGTAAATTGAAAAACAGGAAGATGGCGGTGAAGATGAAAACCGGCATGCTGATTCCGAAAAAAAACGCACGGGTACCGGTTATTTCCAGATGGGAAATGAAATAACGCCACAGAGCCAGGTTCAGAACAGTAGTAAAATAGAATGCCACCAGTGCAATCAGCCACTGGCTTTGAAGATGGAACCGGTGGGCAAATAATTTTGCGGGAAAATTTCTCATGATCAATCAGGCAGGAAAAATATTGCGTATATGACGCAAATACTTTTTTCATGAAGGCCGTTGGCTGGTACGGTTTACGGAAGCGGTTCGAGACGGCATGAGTCGAACATGTCTAGCGACTTGTCATAGGTTTTCGATCTGATTTCCATCAGGGCCAGTAACGTGTGGAAAATATTGTCGTGAGAGAAAGTATCTTCTTTTGCCTTTTTTGCGATACAGCTGTAGTCCAGATGGTCGAGTTTTTTCATGTTTTCCGACATCCACAGGATCATGGGAACCTTTTTCTGTTCTTCAGGGGCGATCGGGTAAGGCAATCCGTGCAAGTAAATATTGTTTTCACCCAGCGATTCGCCGTGATCGGAGACGTAGAGCAATCCGGACTCGAGATGGGGAAATTTCTTGAGGATATGGATGGCTCTGGAAACGACGAAGTCGGTATAGAGAATTGTGTTGTCATAAGTGTTGACGATCTGTTCGTGGGAACAGTTCCGAATATCGGCCGTATCACAGGTCGGGGTGAATTGGCGGAAATTGTCGGGATAACGCTTGTAGTAGGTTGGGCCATGGCTGCCGATGGTGTGCAGGACGATAAAGGCGTCTTTTTTGACATTGGCCAGATATTCTTCCAGATTTTCGACCAGAACCTCGTCGAAACAGCTTTGGCCGTCGCAATAGCGGATGTCGTTTGTTTTGACCATATCCTCATTGGGAACACGGTTGCAGACGCCTTTGCAGCCGTCGTCGTTTTCGCGCCATAACACTTCGAATTCGGCCTGCTGTATCAGGTCCAGCATGTTTTCGGAATATCGGGAATCATTGACGTTGAAGTGGCTTCTCGGTATGTTGGAAAACATGCAGGGAACGGAAATGGCGGTTGCTGTACCACAGGAATAGACGCTGCTGAAAGAGATAATATCTTCTTTTGCCAGAAGCGGATTGGTTGTACGTGGATACCCGTTCAGAGAGAAGTTGGCCGAGCGTGCCGTTTCACCGACTACCAGAATGAATACGGTCGGTGCGGCATCTTTATAAGGTGCTAGTCTGGCAGCTTCATCCAGCCGCTGAAGTTGGCGATTGACCATTGACTGGAGATGGAGATAGCGTGCTGTGGCATAAACGTAGTTGGTGGGATTGATCAGTCGCGGCAAGTTGCGGTGGTTTCTTCCGAAAGCTGCGTATTCCTTGAAGAAAAGAGCCGCGATAATGCTTGTCATGGCAAGACAGCCTGTTATGGCGAGAATGCGGAAGCGGAATTCCTTCCAGAAAGACCGGTATTCGATCTGGGTGAAAAGCAGCAGTACCGCAGGTATCACACCGCCGAGAACGACCCATAACACGGAACCGGATGTCATGAGATCGAGTGCTTCGCGCGTATTGGTCTCGAAAACATTCCGGATCATGTTCGAATCGATGAAGATTCCGAAATTGAATATGAAATAGTTGGCGGCACTGGAAAAAACTAGCAGAAGAATCAGCAGGGGTTTGGTGACGTACGGCAATAAGGAAAGATTGAAGATCAGGTAAAGTGCTGTAAAGATCAGAACCGGAAGACTGATACCGAAAAAGAACATGTTGATACCGGTAATGGCAAGATGGTTCAGGATATAACGCCATAATCCCAGATTCAGTACGGTTGTGAAATAAAGCGCTGCAAGAACGGTCAGCCACCGGCTGTCAAAGCGGAAACGGTTGGAAAATAAGGTTTTTGGGCTGTCTTTTTTCATGACGGATATATGAGTTGCTGCGTGAATGTTCGGTATTTTCATGATGGCAGAGTGAAATATCCGTCAACTTTTTATCAATGATTTTTATCTGGACTGTTTAGTGATCTGCTACTGTGAAACCGGCAACGTGCAGAACAAGTCTGTTTATCTGACGTCGAGAGTCAATTACGACGGAGAAAAAGAGTTGCCGTGCCTGTGGCTAGCGCAAACCGAAGGGGCTAAGTTCTGGCCGGGTATCCCGACCGGACTGAAGAACCGGGTGGTTGATGATATCCTGATAGCCTGCGTCGATGGGCGGAACAAAGACAGCCGTCCA
>CAVKGJ010000044.1:0-4237 GCA_963655605.1 Oscillospiraceae bacterium | reverse complement strand
GGAAAAAACCACTTGCAGCAAGTCCTGACTGTCAAATGTAATCTGAACTAGTACATACATTGCGATGCAAACACCATCAAACGAAACGAGGTTCTGATGCCACTACCGAAAATGCCAACCAAACCCGCCGATACGATCACCAGAAAAGAGGCGGCGGCGACACGATTGCCTGCAAACACAGCTCCCAAAGAAAAGAAAGTCGCGGCAACGGCAAAACCGGCTGCCGGTAAAACATCCAGACAGGCGGCTTCAGGAAAAACGGCAGCAGTTGCGGGAAAAACGAAGACGGCTGGAAACACACGGTCTCTTCCCACCGCCAAACTGCCACCACGCCCTCCCCGCAAGAAACTGGTCGAAACCACCTTGCAGTCCCCCTTGAGCCGTGCGGCCAGCCAGTCTGGTGAAACCAAACTGTTTGTGCTGGATACCAATGTCCTGATGCATGATCCCACCGCCCTTTTCCGCTTCGAGGAACACGACATTTTTCTGCCGATGATCACGCTGGAAGAACTGGACAATCACAAACGCGGCATGTCAGATGTGGCAAGAAACGTCCGACAAGTGACCCGAACACTGGACCAGCTTGTCGCTGATGTTGACGAAAGCGTCCTGATGACACAGGGCATTCCCTTGAGCAAACTGGGCAACCGGGAAGCACAGGGACACCTATACTTCCAGACGAAAATGGAAGCCAGCCCTCTGCCGAAAAACCTGGCATCGGACAAGGCGGACAACCAGATACTCGGTGTCATGATGACACTGGTCGCTGAGCATCCCGGACGTGCCATCGTCATGGTCTCCAAAGACATCAACATGCGTATCAAGGCCCGCGCGCTCGGATTGTCTTCGGAAGACTATTTCAACGATCAGGTTCTGGAAGACTCCGACCTGCTTTACACCGGTACGCTGCAACTGCCTTCAAATTTCTGGGAAAAACACGGCAAGAATATCGAAACCTGGCAGGAAAACGACCATCATGGTGTCAGCCAGACTTTTTACCGCATCAGTGGTCCAATGGTTCCATCCATGGTCGTCAACCAGTTTGTCTATCTTGAACCGGAAGCGGGAGAACCCCCATTTCAGACACAGGTCAGAAGCATCGAAGGCAAAACGGCTGTCTTGCAGACACTTCACGACTATACCCACGGCAAAAACAACGTCTGGGGCATTACCGCCCGCAACCGGGAACAGAACTTCGCTTTCAATATCCTGATGAATCCGGATATCGATATTGTGACACTCGTCGGCCAGGCCGGTACCGGCAAGACGCTTCTCGCACTGGCTGCAGGATTGACGCAGGTACTGGAAATGAAACGCTACAACGAGGTCATCGTCACCCGCGTCACCATTCCGGTCGGTGAAGACATCGGTTTTCTGCCCGGTACGGAAGAAGAAAAAATGTCTCCCTGGATGGGGGCACTTGATGATAACCTGGAAGTCCTTTCCAAATCGGACAATGATGCAGGAGAATGGGGACGCGCCACAACCCAGGAACTGATCCGTTCACGCATTTCCATCAAGTCCCTCAATTTTATGCGTGGCCGAACCTTTGTCGACAAATTCCTGATTATCGATGAAGCACAGAACCTGACCCCCAAACAGATGAAAACCCTCATCACCCGCGCAGGTCCCGGGACAAAAATCGTCTGCCTCGGCAATATCGCCCAAATCGACACACCGTATCTGACAGAAGGATCAAGCGGTCTGACTTATGTCGTTGACCGTTTCCGTGGCTGGGAGCACAGCGGACATGTCATGCTGACCCGTGGCGAACGTTCACGCCTTGCCGATTATGCTTCTGAAATCCTTTAGCTCCCAACTTGCCCAACAAAAAAATCCGGCACTTTCACGTGCCGGATTTTCTTTCTCCGGTTAATTTGCAAATTGGTTAATAACAGGTCCTATTAAAAATATTCGTATCCCTTCATCAAATACACTCATAAATGCGGACATCCGGCGGAACATCCCAGAGATCTTTCAGTCCGACAAAAACATCGTCCCTGAACATATCGCTATCCAGATAGGCACGTGCATTTTCCTTGCTGTCAAAACCGTGCAGCACCTGGACATCCTCGTTCCTGACAAGCAACTCCTTGGTCAGCGCTCCCGGAATCCTGGCCAGAAACGGTTTCCGGAAATCGGAATAGACCTTGGCAGCAGCATTCCGGTTTTCCGCCTTTATTTTCATCGTAATCTGCAAGTAGGCTTTCACATCCATTTCATATTCCTTTCATACAAAATCTGTTCGGTTTCATTTATGGGCCCACCTGAAGTATAAACAAATCACTTACACGATAAAATATATTGATAAATTTATTAGTCGCTTATTATTTTATTAGTGAATAACAATTCATAAAGTGCCTTTCACGACCGGTATTATCCGGTTATCATAAGGAATATGCCCCTGTCAGGAGAACATAAAAGTGTATGAACCGAAACTGAAAAAGGAAATCCGGTGTCCGCTTGAATATGGACTGGATATTTTCGGCGGAAAATGGAAATCGCGCATCATATGCGTTCTTGCCGAAAAAAAATGTTTGCGTTACAACGAAATCCGCCGTGAAATGACGAATATCACCGACACCGTTCTTGCTGCGACGCTCAAGGAACTGCAGGCCGACGATATTCTCGACCGCAAACAGTACAATGAAATTCCTCCCCGCGTCGAATATTCATTGACCAACAAAGGCATATCTGTCATTCCCATTCTGCAAAGCATCTGCCAATGGTCCGGTGCCTATCACCGAAGCGACAGCGAACACGTCCTGTCGCAATGCCAGAAATGCGACTACATCTTCCGTTGAGAATAGACAAAAAGCACACCTAGGCAGGGATCCCATACGCCCCGCAGGAACCGAAAAGCAGTGAACGGATCCTGATACAGGCAATGTATTCAATCGCCAAAAGGACTCAACCTGTTCCAGTCGAACTTGTCCAGATATTTATCGACAAACGTCGCTTTGCTGTTTTTGTATTTTTCAACCAGCGCCTTCGACTTCTTCAGCTGGGATTCCGTCAGTCCCTCATGCCGACCGGAAAAGACAAGATCCAGTGGCCGCTGATATGAATAGAAACGATACCCGCTATCCTCAAATCCCTTTCGGGCATAACCGACCGGGATCTGCATCAGCAACTGCGTTGCCGCATGGGCAACAGCCCTGTTCGTATTCGTCTGGGAAATCAGCCTCAAAGCCTGATGAACCGCACACGAATTGTTTCCCTTGACGTCAGGCCCGAGATCTTTCCACAACTCGTTTTCATGAAATACATTCAGTTTCACCCGGCACACCGCATCGGCATTTCCATTTTTCGCCGAAAGCATGAACCAGTCCTGCGCCGTTTTTTCCTCGCCGTAAAACCGGTAAATTTCACCAAGCATATACTGGGCATAAGGAACGTTCTTGTCAGCAAACACCTTATATTGCTTCATCGCCCGTGTATACCATGACTGGGCCTGCGCACTCTTGAAATTCACGCAATAACGGGCATACAGATACTGCGCATCCGGATTTCCTGTAACGGCAACCGGATAAACCTGCTGGCATGCCGCATTCAACCGCTCCCCGAAAAAACGCTTGCCATTCTCAGATGTATCCTGATTTTCCTGATACATTTCATACTGTTTCATCAGCGCCAGAACATTGCCTTTCTGTGCGGAAACGCCAAACAGATCATAGACTTCCTGCTCACTATGCGTCGGCCTGTTCTGCCAGCCCTGATACTTCACCGCCTGCCGGTATTCGGATATACCCGGCAGATTATCCGGCAGAAAATCACTGAAATCGACCGGAATCTTTTTCCAGGCATCCGGACTGTGCCGGGAATCATCCCCCTTTTTATCCGCATCATTTTCCCAGAACACGAGAAAACGGCTGAAATAACCGGTCCATGAGGAATCCTTTTGCTCTTCAGCTGAAACCGTACAGGGAATAACCGCCAAAGACATGGCTTTGATAAGAAAAACACACAAAAAGAATCGTGTCCATTTTTTTACACGATTTTCCATATTCACCTCCTGCCAGATTCGATGAACAAGCAATATATCCGCCAAACAAAACCCGTCCAGACAATCTTCCCGCTTCGCAGCCGAAGAGTTTGCAGAGCAGTCATCATACATGTTATCTGTCTGAATTTCCAAGCGAATCAGTATGTTTTTCATCCGGGAATACCCACTGGGTATAAGAGCCTGTAATGCATTCTGTGAACATTTATCAGAGACAGGCTGAAATCCGATCTT
>CAVKGJ010000043.1:2204-4353 GCA_963655605.1 Oscillospiraceae bacterium | reverse complement strand
TGTCGTGCAGGTTCGATATGAAGCGGTTCCATCGGCGAAGGATTTTCCGGCTACCGAAAAACTGTAAATATTTGGAAATGGGAATCCATTCCGTATCGTAAACACCATCGATCAGAACCATTCTGATTCCGTTTCCGGTATTCTGCACCACGATATTGTTGTGGTCGATACCCAACGCCAGTATATTGTACCGAAGCAGGTAGGATTTCAATTCGTCGAGCGCTTCCAGAAATTCACGTATTTGTCCAGGAGAACGGGGGATCGAAAGATATTGATGAATGGTCGGACTGGAAACGGACCGGTTGGCGTTTTCCGTTCCTGTCTTTCTCCCGATGGACTGGTCGAAATCCTGTATCAGTTCCTGTTCGATACCGATAAAACCTTCGCCCTCGATTTTGCGGTAAAACCGGGGAAGATGGTCGAAAGGAACACCCTTGCGTTTCAGATAGCTGAAGTAGCTGATTTCACGGAGTGTCTGCTTGAAACGGGCCTTGCGGATGATCTTGACACAACGTGTCCGGTCTGTCGGGTTCTGGTAACAGGTACGTTCGGTGCCCTGTCCGATTACACGCCAGGTGGTATAGTCGATCATAAAGTCGGGATTGATTCTGTATTGCTCCGAACCGGTGTTCAATGTTTTTCGTCCGGATGAAACGATCCGGCGAAATGGTTTTCGGCCAGAAAATCCTGCACCGGAATAAACCCCCGATTCTGAAATAATCTTGGATTCTGAAATAATCTTGTAATGTCGAATCTTAACATCAAACAGAATGATATTGAAGTTTTTGTCTGGAACGAGGCAGGCGTTGTTTTCGATAGCGGGTGCGGCTCCCTGTTTGTTGTTTTTATGCGTGAAAAAGCGTGCCGTTTTACGGCACGCTGAAATGGGGTATCAGGGCAAAATGAATGGACACAACCGGTTTTTGCAAAAACTGGTTGTGTCATTTGCGTCAGAATTTGTGGGTAATACCGATCTGGACGCCGGTTATGCTATCGTCGGTTGCGACGTTGTCTCCGCTCTTGTTTCTGCGATAGAAGTCGCTGACGGCCTCGTCTTCAAAGTCGGACCAGGAAACCATGGCATAAAGCGTGGTGCGTTTGGATAGATCGTATTCATAGCCCAACGAATATTTCTTGATATCCTTGCTGCCATCCCAGTTGTTGGCGTGGTCGATATCCATGTAGCTGAACGATGCATTGATGCGGCCCGCTCCGATGGCATATTGCAGACCGAGAATCCAGTTGTCCTGGGCCGATTCCTTGAACGATTTCGCGCTGCCCAGTTTATAGCCTTTGTCGTGGGTTTTTTCATAACCCAGCGAGACTTTCGCCGGGCCAAATTTGTAGAAAGCACCGAGGTTCCAGACAGAAGAATCGTTCGAATCGGCCAGCCGACTCCAGTTGGCCACAGCATACAGCGGGCCGTTGGAATAGTTCAGGCTGACGGCGTAACCGTCGTTGTCGGCACCAGCCCATTTCAGTTTGGTTCCGGTACTATCTCTGGAATCCTTGTCGGTATTTTTACCTAATGAGTAGGAAGCTCCGAATTTGAAACCGGAGAAATTCGGGGAATCGTAACGGACAGTATCGCTGATACGGGTGGAACGTTGTGAACTTAACAGCATGCTGCCGACGCCAAATTGGTTGAACGGGTCGAGTTTACGGAAGGTTTCGGTTGGCAGTTCGTTCAGCCGGCCAAAACGTACGGCACCGAATGGTCCAGCGATCCCGAGATTGGAGGCACCTTCCCAGTCTACCCCTTTGATCGTACCGTCATTGAGGTTGAAACGTTTTTCCAGCTGGAAAGTGGCTCTGTATCCGCTGCCGAGATCTTCACTTCCCTTAAAACCGATGCGGTTGTCGATATTCGATCCCATCTGGACATCGGAACCGGTTTCCTTGATGAAACCAGTGTCGACGATACCATAGACGGTGACATTGCTTTGCGCCTGTGCCATACCGGCGAAAGCGGCCAGTATGGATGCTGCAAGTAGTTGTTTTTTCATTGAGGTCCTTGAATTTGAAATAATCGTTTTTGGAACGAGCGCTATTATAAAAATGAATAGCGTTCGTTATTCTGAATGGTAATAGCGATTGGCCAGGAATGGGTGAAGATTTTGCATGATACGTCGGAAAGTGTTGTTTTTTT
>CAVKGJ010000043.1:0-2152 GCA_963655605.1 Oscillospiraceae bacterium | reverse complement strand
TTTTTGAAAAAAGAGGGTTGTCTGATAGGAAAATGTTTACCGGAAAGAGGGAGTCGTTTGCCTGTTCCCTGAAGAAATGCTTTTCGTGTATGGAAGAAAAAGGTCCTTACGGAACAGAATGGAACCCGGAAACAGGGCGGGAGATTTAATCGGAGTGCTTGCTTTTGTTGCCATCATTGCGGGACGGCGTGTCAGGAAGGGGAACACTTTCTTTCCGGATATCCCGGGTTGTACGAGAAAGAATCGAGAGATGGATATAACGGCTGCGCGGGTCACGTCCCGGTGCGGGAGGGGTGCTGTGATGGCAGCGGTGACAGCCACATGCTGCGCCGGTCGCATCTTCCGCGTTTTCCTTGAATCCGTGATGTGATTTGAGCGGGATGATATTGATAAAGAACGACACGAAAACACCGATCAGGGTATCAATCATGCGGTTGATGGCAAAACCGGAAATACTGGCATCGGCGCCGTGCGTGATGGTGACGGAAAGAAAAGCGATGCAGGTGATGTTGGTCAGTGCGTTTTTGCGCATGAAGTCGGCCAGATACCTGAAAGGTGCGATAGCCAGCGGATTTTTGTGCTCCGATGTGCCGGTGAAATGGAGTTGCGGTTTTTTCTTGACGATTTCGGCCAGATACATCAGGGGGACGATACAGGCCGAGATGAGCAGATTGGCCCAGACAGGATGGGATTCCAGTGCGATGCCCCGGATAAGGAACAGGACGAGCATGCCGGTAAAACCGCCGATCAGTGTTCCGATTGTCCGGTTCAGGCCGATGCGGAAGGTGCTCCTGATTTCCGGCTGGACGCAAATGACTGCCGCGATGGCCGAATAGAACGGCGCCCCGGTACCGATGTTGAAAAACAGATAAATCAGGCAGCAGATGAAAACGGAAACCGCTGCCTTGATGATGACAATCCCCATAGTGCATTGTTTCTGGTGCGTTTTCCGTTATATTAGCCAAAAGTTTTTTCAATTCTCTTGACCTGTGTTTTTGTTTTGCAAAATTCCGGCATCGCCTGCCGGAATGATGGGAGGACGATTGTCACCAGCGGATTTGTTGCCGTATTTTTGCCGTTGTGTTCTATTCGACGTGAACATCTGTGTCACGGGTGATCTGTTTGTCCGGGTGGCCCAGAGGGATGACATTGATGAAAAACGAGACGAATACACCGATGAGCGTATCGAGTATGCGGTTGAAGGCGAAGCTGGAGATGCTGGAATCGGCGCCGTGTGTGATGGTGACGGAAAGGAAAGCGACGCAGGTGATATTGGTCAGTGCGCTTTTGCGCATGAAATCGGCCAGAAAAAACAGTGGTGCGACCGAGAGCAGTTTTTTCAGGTCTCTTTTTTTCAGGATAGTCGAGAGCGGATTTTTCTTGACGGCTTCCGCGATATCATCAACGGGAGAATGCAGAACGAGATCAGCAGATATTGCAGCGTCGGCAGCCGGAAGATACTGAATTCCCGGATGATGAAAAGAACGGCCATACCGGTAAAACCGCCGATCAGCGTGCCGACAGTCCGGTTCATGCCGACACGAAATGTGCTTCTGATTTCCGGTTGCAAACAGATGATCGTTGCGATACCGGAATAAAACGGAATGCCGGTTCCGATATCGAAGAACTCGTAAATCAGGCAACAGATGAAGACCGACAGCGCTGCCTTGACGATCAGCTTTCCCATAAACAGAAGATTCTGGCCGTTGTTTTCAATCCATGTCAGGAATAAATAGTCTAGCAGATAACGGGAGGACCGTTTGGAGGAAGATCGGTTCGGATTTTTCGAAGTATGAGGGATGAGAAAAAACAGATTCTGTTTGTGCTGGCCGTTTTTCTGGCGTGGCATGGTGGATTCAGGAAGGAGTGATAGCGACACCTTATTCAATCAGGATATTTTTATCAATCGTGCCGTAAAATCCCGTTTTTAGGGAAGGGTATATAAGGCGTGGACGGCGTAGCCGTCCGTCAGTTAGCGTACCGGTTTTCTGGAAAGTTCGGTGAAAATGACGGCGACAAAGATCAGGAGTGCACCGAGGTAGCCTTTGAGTCCCAGGATTTCATGCAGGAAGAGCCAGGAGAGCAGGGCGGAGAATACCGGTTCCAGCGAAAAGATCAGGCCGATTTTCTCAGGTGTGGTATAGCGCTGTGC
>CAVKGJ010000042.1:0-11909 GCA_963655605.1 Oscillospiraceae bacterium | reverse complement strand
GATGGCCACGACCCTCTATTCTAGTGAAACATGATATGTTCAAAAAGTATTCATGGTGTTTATTTTGGTTCAGCATGTTTTTCTGTTTCATTATGGATTCAATAGAGGATGTTGTCCGGCCGTATCCTGTTTGTCCAGGGCAGTCAGTTACGGTACAGCCGGAGGCCGTTTTGTCAGGTATTCGCCGGAAACGCTATTTGTATGAACCTGTTTTCTTGTGAGATATTGATATGCTTCTATGTTTTGCTGGCTAGTCTGGGAGAATGGGACTGTATTAATCAGACACGGAAACGGTATCGATATTTCACATCGGGGGGTATTCAGGAAAAGCATGGTATGGAAAGAATCGGATTATCAACCGTGCCTTATATCCTCGTCCTGAACAACGGTGTTTTACGGAGCTTTCGATAAAAAAGCCGTGCATGGCACGGCTTGAACATATTGCGGATCTGGTTAGCGGTGGATATAAGTCTGGCAGTTGGCCTTGCTGTTATTGAGAGCAACGATCACTTCATTTGCTATGCATTCATAGTCGTCGTTGTATTTGCAGTTAGCGACCTTGCAGGCTCCAACTCCGGATGTTCGTCCTGTTGATTTGGCGTGACTTGCAGGAATTGGAACGGTAAAAAAGGTATTGCAGCCCGGAGTATCGTTGTCACCAATACTGATCGCACGAGCATGGCAGCCGGAATTCTTGTTGAAACCGCAGGATTGTACAGAACATTCCTTGACCTCTGACATGATGATTTGAATGTGTTTCATAGTGATCTCCCGAATATGGGTTGTGAATGTTGTTTGCCGGATCAATCATCTTCACGAAGGGGCTTTAATGCCATGCCCCATGTGATGACTTGTTCCAGCATGGTATTGACCGTTTTTTCATGGCGTGGATTCGGTCTGAAAACAGTCAGTTTTTCGAAATCCTCGAAAAGGGAAAATGTGACCTGTGCACGGACATCTGCAATCATTAGGGCACCCATCAGAATACGGAGTTCTTCAATCGCTCTGACGGCTCCCATTGTTCCGTAACCGACAAAGCCAGCCGATTTGTTGTTCCGTTCATGAAACAGATAATCAATGGCATTTTTCAGTGCCGCAGGTGGAGCGTGATTGTATTCCGGTGTGACGAAAACGAAACCGTCAAGAGAAGTGATTTTTGAAGACCATTTTCTGGTATGAGCCTGTGTGTACTGTCCGGTAGAGGCTGGTTGCGGTTCATCCAGCAGAGGCAGGTCGTAATTACGGATGTCGACCAGTTCAACCAGAGCGTCCTTGCGTTGTTTTGCAATTTCATAAATCCATCTGGCAACCGCTTCTCCATTGCGGCCGGGGCGGGTACTTCCGATAATGACTGCAAGCCTGAACATGATGTGCCTTTCTTTCCATATATATGGAAAATTTCGTTTATCGCCGTGACTACACCAGATTATTCTTTTTTGGAAAATACTTTTTCGGTTTGCGCAAATAAAGGAAAATTTGTCTGATAATAGTTGCCAGATAAACGAACTGGATCATTTCAATTTATAGGGGAGACTCAATATGCAGCAGGGTAACCGGATGCCGTTTTGCCGCAAAATAACGTTAAGTCTGATCATTGCTTCTTTCTGTCTGTGTTCCGCGGCCATAGCGAAAGATGAGACAAAGGGGCAGAAGGTGGTTGCTCCTGTTGTGAATACAGTTCCGGAAGTGCAGATAGTACCGCCAGTATTGGAAACGGCGGCAATGGAAGAAACCGTCAAACCGCAAATTCCTGCAATGGCCAAGATACAGGTTCCGGGTTATTACAGGACGATGATCGGCCAGTTCGAGGTAACCGCGCTTTTTGACGGGGTGCTGGATTTCCATCCCGAATTACTAAAAAACATGGACCTGCAGACAATTGAAGAGGTGTTGTCGCACCACTATGGAAGATCGACAGGCATACAGACAGCTATCAATGCCTATCTGATACATACAGGCGATCATCTTGTTCTGATTGATGCCGGTGCCGGTAAGTTTTTCAGTGAAGACCAGCAAGGGCGTATTGTTGAAAATCTGAAGGCAGCCGGTTATCAGCCGGAACTGGTGGATACGATTATTATGACGCATCTGCATGGTGATCATACCGGGGGATTGAGTGACCGGGACGGTATTCCCATTTTTCCAAATGCCACAGTTTATGCGAACAGAATCGAAAATGAGTACTGGTTGTCCGAACAACAGGCTGCAGCGGCTCCGGTCGAACGCCAGATTTTTTTTAAAATGGCGCGGGAATCGGCAGTTCCCTATCTGAGTTCGGAAAAATGGGAACCGGTCGAGGCGGGATCGGAAGTTGTACCCGGTATCAGAGCAATCGCGGCTTATGGCCATACTCCCGGCCATACCGCTTTTGAAGTGACATCGGATGGACAGACATTATTGATCTGGGGAGATATTGTTCATAGCCACGTTATCCAGTTCAGTCATCCTGATGTGGCGATTGAATATGATTCCGAGACGTCCCAGGCAGTCAGAACCCGGCGGAATCTTTTGAAAGAAGTTGCGGCGAAAAGGGAACTGGTTGCAGGTATGCATTTGCCTTTTCCGGGACTTGGATATGTTGTCGCAGAAGGAGACGGAAAATACAGCTGGATTCCGGTTGAATACGATTACTTGAGTAAAAACAATGGCATACAACGGGCAAATTCCTTTTAAACGGTAGGGGCAATTCTTCCGTATCACAGCTGCCAGACCGAAAATCAGACTGAAGCTGGATGATTTTCGTTGCTTTGAATTTGGACGGCTGGCCAATTCTCATTGTTTGAAATTTGGTCAGCCAACTGATTCTTATTGCTTAAAAATTAGGCAATTTTAGGCGATTTCGTGAGGTTACGTCACATTTACGTCACAATTTTGACACATCAAAAATGCCTTTGGAGGGCGCTAAAACGCTCGCCTGGGCGTTTCAATGTTGATGCCTGAATTCTGGTCTTTGCGTCACAAAAAACCTTGTAGCGCGCCAAATACGCCCGCAAACACGCCTATTTCATACCTTCATAATATGAAAACAGATAAAGATGTTTTGTTTAATGTTTAATATTGCAAAGGGAGAAAAACGATGGCGATAAATGCAGCGATCATTGCGAAGTACAAGAAAGACACCTACCGAGGCATCTATCTTCACTGGGACGGAGATCCAGAAGCTGCCGGTGTTACTTTGGTTGAGCATTACTCGAATCCTGAAAAGATCAAAAATTTGCTTGCCTACGGTGACTTGGCGTCTCTTGGGAGAACGGTAATGGAATGTACCTACTACGAAAGGGTAGGAAAACCAGAGTATTACTTCATTGACGGAAACAGCTTCAAAGAAGTCATTGATGAAACATTGCAAAGGCACACAATCGAATATATTTATTGTTTTGATATTTGCGATGACAAAGAATGGCGATTCAAAGAAGTTCTCTGGAATGCCGACGATGAACCGTATATCGAAGAAGATGCCGATTGGGTATCGGTCAAGGAGCATCTGTCCCAGTATCTGTCCAACACAGATGAAATGAATGATGAGGGCAAAGACGAAGAGGGAGAACAGAAATGAAAAAGTATGTCATTACGGCGACAGACGGCACTGAACGTGCTATATATCGCAAATCCTTCGACGAAGCGTTCGATCAGGCAATTCGTGAAAACGCCTGTTGTATCAAGAACGAACGCGGTGTGCTTATTGCTGGCAGTCAGAGTAACCCCAAAGCCTGTTTTGAAGCGGCGGAAAGGTTGATGCGGGATTTTCCGTATTCGCGTGAAGATTTCAGAAACGCATACGGGCGTGAACCGGAAAGATATCTCGATTATCTGGCAGACGGGAGGCGGTTGCCAACTAGCCTTGGACGATCGATTTCCTGAATCGGCCAAGAGCAATGAAAAAGAAAACCATTCCGATGATGGCGATGGCCAGAAATTCCGGCCAGACGATACTGAATCCTGCACCACGATAAAGAATGGACTGGGCAAGTCGGACGAAATAGGTGGTCGGAGCCAGTTTCATGATGTTCTGGACCCAGATCGGCATGCTTTCTTGGGGAGTCGATCCACCGGACAGCATTTGCAGCGGGATGATGGTCAAAAAGATCAAAAGACCCAGTTGGGGCATGGATCGGGCCAGTGTTCCCAGAAAAATACCGATGGAAGCTGCCGAAAACAGGTAAACGGCTGCAGCGGCGATAAAAAGGGCGATTGAACCGGCAATCGGTACTTGCAGGATAATTTTGATAATGAATATCAGGGAGAATGAAGCGGCGATCAGTACAGCCAGTCCGTTTGCCCAGATTTTCGATATCATGATTTCTGTCGGGCCCAGAGGCATGGCGAGCAAGTGTTCGAGTGTTCCGTGTTCCCGTTCGCGAATATATGCGGCTCCGACCAGAATAATCGTCAGCATGTTGATGTTGTTGATAATTTCCATGACACCACCAAACCAGAAACCGGTCATGTTCGGGTTGAACCGGACGTGAGTGACCAGTTGGATTGGTTGTATTGACGTTTCCGCTGAACGGTTGAAATATTCATTGATTTCATTGTTGAAAATGGATTCGATATAACCGGAACCGATAAAAGCCTGGCTCATGACCGTCGCATCAATATTCAACTGGATGTTCGGTTTTCTTCCTGCCTGCAGATCTCTCTGGAATCCGGATGGGATGATGATGGAAAAGGAATAATAGCCCCTGTCAAGAGCATCGTTTGCCTTATCCAGTTCGATATGGTCAGGTTTCTTGAAATAGGGTTTTGTCAGGGCATTGGCCAGTCTGTGTGAAATCTGGGACTGATCCATATCGACGATAGCGACCGGTGCGTTGTGGATTTCTTGTGAAACGCCTTTGGAAGCGCTGTAAATGCCCATTGTAAAAGCGTAGACGATCAGAAAAAACAGTACCTTGTCAGCCCAGAGACTGCTCAGTTCCTTGATACCTAGGCGGTAAATATTGCCGAGATGGATTCTGAATGATGACATTTATTTCTCCTGTTTGGGCAAGAACAACCAGGCAATGAACGTCAGCACCGGTATGAATGCTGCCAGCGAAAAGAGCGGGCTGATCAGATCAGCAAAATGTAGTGCCTTGGTGAAAACTCCGCGACTCAGGATAATGAAATGTGAGGCTGGAAAAAACTGGCCAATCCAGTAGGCACTTCCTTCCAGAGAGCCTATTGGGTCTTTCAGTCCCGAAAACTGGGTAGTCGGCAGCATGGTCAGGATGGCAGTACCAAACAAGGCAGCGATTTGTGTTTTTGTGAAAGACGAAATAACAAGTCCGAGACCTGTTGTCGATGTGACATAAAACAGTGCGCCCAGTGTCATTGCCAGAAAACTGCCTTTTAAGGGAACTCTGAAAAACAGGATAGCACAGCCGACCATCATGAAATAACTGATCATGGACAGTATGATGTAAGGAAGCTGTTTGCCAATCAGAAATTCCAGTTTGGTCACTGGGGTTACGTAAAGATTGGTGATGGATCCCAGTTCTTTTTCGCGCACGATTCCCAGTGCCATGAGAACGGCAGGTATCAGCATCAGCAACAGAGGAATAATGGCTGGTACCATGGCATAGATGCTTTTGAAGTCCTGATTGTAGCGATAACGTTTCTCAAGACTGGCGATAGCTTGCTGTTCCGTTCCGCTTGTTTCCCTGTTGAACTGTTCCAGATATTTTTCATGCAGACCACGGATATATCCGAGGATGGTTTCACCCCGGTAGGGCATCGCGCCGTCGATCCATGCGGCGATTTCGGGATTTCTGCCCTGTTCAAGATCCCGTCCGAAATTGGGAGGAATTTCAATAGCGATACTGATTTTTCCACTCTTCATGCGTTTTTCCAGATCATTGTCGTCTTTTAACGGTGCCTGCTCCAGAAAATAGCGTGATCCGGTGATATTATGGATGTAATCGCGGGATTGGGGGGACTGGTCGTAATCGAGGACAGCGAATTTCAGGTCTTCGACATCCATGGATATCCCTCCGCCCAGTACGAAAAACAGCAAAAGACTGCCTAAAAGCGCAAAGCCAAGTCGGATGGGATCCCGTCTCAATTCCAGTGTTTCCCGCGCAGCATAGGCAAGAAGCCGCCGGAGGCTGAAGAATGATGATTCTTCGTGCGGTTTCTCCAGTTCGATTCCGATGCTTTCGTCAAAAGTGGTTTTTTCGTTACCTGCCGCTTCTATCAGGTAATCAATAAAAGCCTGTTCGAGTGTTTCAGCCTGTTTGTTCTTCTTCAGCTCTTCAGGTGTTCCACTGGCGAGTACTTTTCCGGCATTCATTAAAGAAATACGGTCACAGCGTTCCGCTTCGTTCATGAAATGCGTGGATATAAAAATGGTGACATTCTGTTCTCGCGACATTTCGATCAGAAGTCGCCAGAAATCGTCACGTGCAACTGGATCGACACCGGATGTCGGTTCGTCGAGAATCAGCAGCTTCGGGTTATGGACGACCGCAACAGCAAGAGACAGGCGCTGGCGGATACCCATAGGCAGTTCAGATGCAGCCGAACGAAGGTAAGGTTGTAGGCCAAAACGGTCAACTAGGTACTGTATGCGGGATTCAATCTGGTCGGCCGGCAAATGAAACAGTCGGGCGTGTAGATCCAGATTCTGCATGACCGTCAATTCACCATATAAGGAAAAAGACTGGGACATGTAACCCACATCCTTGCGGCTTTCCGTGTTTTTTGCATCGACCGGTTTGCCGAATGTTTCAGCCGTTCCGGAAGTCGGGGAAAGCAGTCCGGTCAGCATTTTCATAGTAGTGGTCTTGCCACAACCATTGGAACCGAGAAAGCCGAAAATTTCGCCCTGTGGTATCTTGAAACTGACGTTGTCTACGGCGGTGAAGTCGCTGAATTTCTGGGTCAATCCATTGGCCTCGATGGCCCAGACCTGATCCTTTTTTTCTTTCAGGGGAGGAATGACCAGTTCTTTATAATTCTGGCGTCTTTCTTCAGGCAGAAACTGGATGAAAGCCTGTTCCAGAGAGGACTTGCCGGCATGTCGCATCATTTCTTTCGCTGTGCCGGTCGCAATGACCTTGCCGTCATACATGGCGGCAAGCCAGTCGAACTGTTCTGCTTCTTCCATATAGGCCGTTGCGACCAGTACACTCATATGCGGTCGGCGTTTCCGGATGGAATCGATCAGTTCCCAGAACTGGCGACGGGAGAGCGGATCGACACCGGTTGTCGGTTCATCCAGAATCAGCAGATCGGGATCATGCACAAGCGAACAGCACAGGCCGAGTTTCTGTTTCATGCCGCCAGACAGTTTGCCGGCAGGACGATCCTTGAACGGAAACAGGCCTGTCGCTTGAGTCAGTTCGTCAATACGCCGTTGGCGTTCGTCATGATCTTGCCCGAAAAGACGGGCGAAAAAGTCGATGTTTTCAGCAACAGAAAGGGTTGGATACAGGTTTTTGCCAAGTCCTTGCGGCATATACGCCACTCTTGGAAGAAGGGTGTTCCGGATTTTGGTATTGCTGATATTTTCGCCAAGAACTTCAATATGGCCTTTCTGGATTTTTCTCGCACAGGAAATCAGAGCCAGCAGGGAAGATTTGCCAACGCCGTCCGGACCAATCAGGCCCGCCATGCAACCGCCCGGAATTTCAAGCGATACATTGTTAAGTGCCGTAACGTCTTTATAGTAGAGGGAAACTCCCTCTAGTTTCGCTGCGATGAGCGTACTCATGTCACTTTACTTGCAGGTTGGCAGGCCAGACAGCATCCTGACTCGTTTTGACCCAGCCGATACCAGGCATGCCGGGTTTGGCGATGTTGGCGTTTTGGGTCAGCCAATCCTGATCGACTTTCAGCTTGACCCGGAACATGAATTTTTCGCGTTCTTCCTGGGTTTCCACTTCTTTCGGGGTGAACTGGTTTCTGGGCGATACGTACGTTACTGTACAGGGAACGGGACGATCAGGCAGTGCATCCAGGACGATCCGCGCCTCGCTTCCCAGTTCGACGCTGCCCGCCTCATTATTGGGAAGGTAAATGTACATGTAAACATCGTTCAGATCCAGAATTGAGAAAACCCTGCCACCGGCAGACAATACTTCTCCCGGTTCTGCAAGACGGTAGAGAATGCGGCCGTCCACAGGCGATCTCAGTGTCAGGTCGTCAAGATTACTTTGAAGCGACGCTACCCGTGCCACAGCTTCCGCAATGCTAGCGTCGGCTTGTACGACACGGTTGCGGGCACTGGCCAGGCTGGCATTGGCCGTTTTTATGGAATTGATGTCCCTGTCCAGCTGGGCGGCCGATATGAATCCCTTCTTGATCAGTTCCTGGGTCCGTTTCAGGGTAATACTGGCCAGTTGTTGCTGGCTTTGTGCACTCTTGACGTCTTCACGGGCTGCCCTGGCGGTTTCCTTCGCCTGTTCGACGACCGCTTCGGCCGCACGGATATCTGCCTTGAGTTGTGCATCGTCCAGTTGGGCGGCGATTTCACCGGTTTTAAGGTCGGCGCCCTCGCGGAAATAGACTTCGATCAGTTTGCCCTGGACCTTGGTGGAAACGGCAGTTTCAGTCGCTTCCAGTCTGCCGTTACCGTAAGCGAGGCCGACAGGTGTTCCGGCCGGTTTCAGAAAATACCATCCGGCCAGAACGGCAATAATAACGAGTACCAGAATGATGATTAGTTTTTTGTTGCGTAAAATGGCCGACATTGTCTAGCTCCTTGCGAGGAACGGCAAAATGGAAACAGGCTCTACTTTGCAATGTATCAGATTATAGCGGCTTATATTGTGCGGAAGCATTTAATTTGTAAAGAGTTCTTTTGTTTGCAATGGAACGGTTGTCATGCATTCTGTTAATATGGTTGCCGATTCCGGCAGGGCAGGTTAAAACATTAACGCTTGTATCGGAAATTTTCGTTGATAATTTTGAAAACTCTTCCTATTTTTTGAACGATTTGGCTCGAAATCCGCAAATGGAACTGGTATGTCCGGCAGGAAGTCTTCCTGCACTGAAGCAGGCAGTCGATCATGGCGCCGATTGTGTTTATCTCGGTTTCAGGGATGCGACGAATGCCCGTAATTTTGTTGGCCTGAATTTTGATGAGAAGGCATTGCAGGAAGGTATTTCATATGTCCATGCACGAAGAAAAAAGGTTTTGCTGGCCTTGAATACCTATCCGGTTCCCGGTTCGTGGGATATCTGGAAAAGTGCCGTTGACCGGGCCGCCCGCTGCGGTGTGGATGCCATGATTGTCGCTGATCCCGGGCTGATGCAATATGCGTGTGATCGGCATCCCGATTTGCGGTTGCACCTGTCGGTACAGGGGTCTGCCACAAATTATGATGCGATCAATTTTTATACACGCCATTTTCATATTGCCAGAGTTGTGTTGCCCCGTGTTCTTTCGATTGAACAGGTCGAGCTGGTCGTCAAAAATACGGAAATCGAAATCGAGGTATTCGGATTCGGCAGCTTGTGTGTCATGGTGGAAGGCAGGTGTGCCCTGTCTTCTTATGTAACCGGTGAAGCACCGAATAATAGCGGTGTCTGTTCTCCTGCCAAGGCAGTTCGCTGGCAGCCGACGCCAAAAGGACTGGAATCGAGACTGAATGGTGTTCTGATTGACCGGTATGCAGACAATGAAAAGGCCAGTTATCCGACAATTTGCAAGGGACGTTATGAGGTCGGAGGAGAAAATTATTATGCGATTGAGGAACCTGCCAGCCTGAATACACTGGAATTGTTGCCACGGTTGAAAGAAATAGGTGTTTCGGCAATCAAGATTGAGGGACGGCAACGAAGTCCTGCCTATACGGCAACAGCTACTCGTGTCTGGCGGGAAGCGCTGGACAGTTGCCTGAATGATACCGCTTCCTATCAGGTCAGGCCGGAATGGGTCGAAGCACTGGGGCGGTTGTCTGAAGGCCAGCAACAGACGCTCGGCGCCTATTATCGTTCCTGGAAATAATGCAACAAGAAAGGATATTGTTTTGAGACTGGCTCTGGGGCCTGTTCAATATTATTGGCCCAAGGAAAAACTTGTACGGTTTTATCAGGAAGCGGTCGGAATACCGGTAGATATTGTGTATCTCGGAGAAACGGTCTGTGCGCGCAGGCATGAGTTGCGTGAAGATGACTGGCTGGCAATTGCCGCGGACCTTTCGGCTGCTGGAAAAGAAGTTGTTTTATCGACGCAGGTTCTTCTTGAGTCTGGTGCCCATTTGCAGACCATGCACCGGATTGCGGAAAATAGATGTTACCTGGTCGAGGCTAACGATATGGGGGCTGTCGGCCTGCTGGAAGGCAGAGAACCGTTTGTCGCGGGTCCTCATCTGAATCTGTACAATCCGGCCGCCCTGCGTTTCATGGTATCTCTGGGGGCTTGCCGGTGGGTGATGCCGCTGGAAATGAGCCGTGAAAACCTGGAAAAAATAATTGAATCGTTGCCGGAAAAGGTTCAGACAGAGGTATTTGTGTATGGACGGTTGCCACTGGCTTTTTCAGCACGGTGTTTTACGGCGCGCTATCATAATCTGCAAAAGGATTCGTGCGGGTTCAGATGTCTGGATTATCCTGACGGATTGAAAGTGCAAACACGTGAAGGGCAGGCTTTTCTGGTTTTCAATGGGATACAGACCCAGTCTGCCAGAGTTTATAATCTCATTTCCGAGGTACCTCTTTTGCGTGCGATGAAAGTCGATGTGTTGAGAATTTCACCGCAATCGGAACATACCGGTGAAATTGTCCGGCTTTTCCGCGAGGTGGTGGATACAGGATTGTCTGCGGCAGAAGGATTGCAAAGAATGGAAAATTTCATGCCGGAGCAGCCATGTAACGGTTACTGGCATGGCAAACCCGGCATGAAATGGTGTGATCATCAATAAATGAACAGGACAACAAAATGGATCGTCACAGTATCCCGGCACCGATCGGCCAGTTAATGGCCTGTTTGCCGTCATGGCCCGGTTCACTACTTTTCGTTTCGATATTGAATACTATTTTGACTCCCCGTTTGCCGGAGGATGTCAGACATGTCATTGCCGGGAAACAATTGCGTCTGGTGATTACCGATGCAGGAGTGCGTTTCAATTTTGTATGGACCAAGGGTGGGTTTGTTGCCGGATGGAATGACGTGGAGCCGGATTTGACAATTTCTGCCAGTGCGTACGATTTCTATCTGCTTTCAAAGCGTGAAGAAGATCCCGATACGCTGTTCTTCAGCCGGCGTCTTATTATGGAAGGCGATACCGAATTAGGGTTATTGCTGAAAAATACACTGGATGCCATGGAGTTGAATGTTTTCGAGTTGATGAAAACAGTGCCCGTCAGGAGAATCCTTTCAATGATTCCAGGATACAGGAAAGAAGGCACCTGAATATACATATGAACTGATTGGACAAATCTCCCACTATCATGCAGTTTATCATAATATTGTTTCACACTGACAGGTAGGGATATGCATCTGGGTTTCGTTATCAAAAAGACATTGACGCTTCTGTCGCCAGCTATTGTCGGTATTGTTACTGGCTATGTTTCTTGTTTGTCGGGCGTGGTGGTCGGATTCTTTCCCCTTTCGCACTGAAAGTTGTCGAATGGGTTGCGGGATTTCTGTTGAAGCCATTTCGATGGAAATGATGGTATCCGGTTTCCGGCATGTTTTTCCGGGATTCTCGGAAAAACTAGCCTGTTTTAAGGAGTGGAATGTTGGTTTGTTCTGACAGATCAGCTGCAAAGAAAAAAGCATGTCCATGAATGGGCACACTTTCGGTGGTCATAAGATGATTCAGAAAAAACTGTTCCGGGGTTTATAGCCTTCCATCACGGGGTCGCAGCAAAGAACGGAATGATGCCGCTATTTTTTGGCGGTCAGTGAACGGATTGTCGATTTGATCTGGGCGACCCGTGTATCCAGATTCGGCATTTTGGCCGTTACGCGCAGTTTTTCC
>CAVKGJ010000041.1:0-20811 GCA_963655605.1 Oscillospiraceae bacterium | reverse complement strand
TTCATTAACGGGGCCTGTATTCCGGTCGATGGCGGAGCGACTGCGTCGGACGGACAGCCCAAAATAGCGTGATTCCTTTTTCGGACAAAAGCCGGGCATGTCCCGGTTTTTTATTTAGTTATTTGTCCGGTTTCTGATATGGGTCACTTCATTTTCGGGAAACTGCGTTAGCCTTGGTGGGTTTTACGGATTCTTTCAAAAAACCGTTTTTTCAAAACACACTGGAGATGGTTATGAAACGTTTTTCACTATTTCTGTTGAGTCTGTTCACGCTGGCGATACTGGCAGCGTGCAGCAAATCCGCAAAGAACGAAACGCTGCCGCATGGCATGTATGCCGGAACGTTACCATGTGCCGATTGTCCGGGTATCAGGACGGCTATTACGTTCAATCAGGATGGTTCTGCAGTGGAGACTCAACTTTATGAAAACACCGATGGTGCTTCCCTGTCCCAAGGAAGCACCTGGAAAATGGATAAGGGAGTCGTTGCGGTCTCTTTCCCGTTCGATACTCAATATTTTGTCGTCAAATCGGCTGATGCCATTGAAATGACGGATAAGGACGGAAAACGTTCTGAAACGCTATCCGAGCAGTACACCCTGAAAAAAGTGATGCCGAAAGTCGCATCTGATTTTGCGGGACGCTACAGGCTTGCGGGTGATCGAATGCTTGACGGCAACGGCGGAACGCTGGCCATTCTGGACAATGCGCAAAACGGTGTGACGGTCACATTTTCTACCGATGGTGTGGAAGAAGGCTGCACTTTCAATGGACAAGGCAAGATTGTCAACGATCAGATCGAAATCCCCATGCAGACGATTAATCCCAATCTGAAGAGCACGCTGGTTATCCGCTCGACAAGTCCGGATTCGGTGAATGTTTTCACGTCCAGAGCCGATGACAAAAACGATCTGGGACTGCTCTGTACAAACAGCAAAACGCTGGCCGGCAATTATGTCAAGACAAAATAAAACCCGACGGCAAGACGGAAACGGCACCCGGGTGGTGCCGTTTTTTGGGAGAGCGGGAGACTTTTCTAATGAAAAGACTGTTCTTGCGGAGAGTCCACGCCACGATAGTTGCATGGCACAGACCGGACGGTGAATACCGGGAAAATGGGAACAATCCGGAATACAGGCAACATGGGTGACTGTCCGCATTACCATAAAATGACTGGAACCTGTTTGCTGGCACGGCTACGGAAGATGGCGGTGAGTGAAAAACAGGTTCGACTGCGATTTCCGTTCCGCTTTATCCGATGTCTTCGACGATGCGACAGAAGTTGTGCAGTATTTTTCGGGGCCAGAACGTTTCACTGGCGATGGCACAGGTGGTCACCCCATTTTCCCCTGCACTGTCAATGCAGGCGGCTTTCAGGATATCTGCTGTGAATTCGGGATGGAACTGCACTGAAAAAGCGCTGGTGCTGTAACGAAGCATCTGGCAGGCATCCTTTTCCGACGTGGCCAGTATATCGCAGCCGGATGGCGGTTCCAGAACGCTTTGTTGGTGGAACAGATATGCGGGAAACTGTTCTGGAAAACCATCTAGCAACAGGTTGTTCCGGCCTTTCTCCGTCAGCGTTACTGTAAAGGTACCCTTCTCTCCGCCCTCAGGATTGTCTCCGACCACACCGCCCAGTGCGTGGGCCATCAGCTGGTGTCCGTAACAGACGCCGAATAGCGGAATATCAAAAAAGAGGGCTTGGCGGATCCATTCTGCGGTTTTTTCGCTCCATGTTTCCTCATCGGTCACCATGCTCCACGAGCCGGTGATGATCGCTCCGGAAACGGTGGTGGGAATGGGAAGTGTCTCGTCCAGCCAAGGCCGGACGACTTCGGCCTTTTTGCCGATTTTGGTCAATACGTTCCGAAACCATTGTGCTGTCGTTCCGCACTGTTCCGGTATTTTTCCGGGAGGCATACCCGTTTCGACAATCAGAATAGCCATTTTTCTTTCCAGTTTGTTGTTTTGTATATTGTAGTGTCGCATGCATGAAATATGCCAGAGTGAATTCTGTCCGATAGCATGGACAATAACCCGTATGGCAAGCGAAAATGAAAAACATTGCGCGACAATGGATAAAATGTATTTCCTGCGTCAAGTATTTTTCGGTGAGATATGATTGATAGTGAGTTGACGATTCGCAAGCTGGAGATCTTTCTGGGGTTCATGGAAAAACGGAATATCGCACGGACGGCTGAAATGCTTGGTATCAGCGGCGTGAGTGTGCATCGTGCCCTTCATTCACTTGAAGATGTGCTGAGATGTCCGCTTTTCGTACCGGATGGCCGGAATCTCCGTCCTCTGCCCGCAGCCCGGACATTGGCGCATTATGCTGAGGAACTGCTGCTGGTTATCCGGAGAACGATCGATGCAACACGTGAGGCGGCAGGATATGGCCGTGGCCGGATGAAACTGGGCTGTCTTTATTCCCTGACGACAGAACTGGTGCCGCAGTTGATTATGGGACTGAAACGCAGACGACCGGAAATGGAAATAGACCTTTCCATGAATTCCGGCCGCAACCTGTTGTCGCAACTCGGGGAAGGACAGCTTGATGCCATTCTGGTATCGTTGCCCGGAACAAAGGGGGAACTGGCCGGTCTGGAAACGATGCCTCTTTTCGAGGATACGTTTTATCTGGCCGTGCCGTTGTCGTCTTCTTTAAAACTGAAAGAACCAGTTGAGCTGGCAGATCTGAAAAACGAGAAATTCGTGACCATGAACGATGGTTTCGCGACGGCACAGCGTTTCCGGGACGCTTTTTCGGAAGCAGGATTCGAACCGGTTGTCGTGACACGGCTGAATGATATTTTCTCCCTGATGAACACGGTGCAGGCCGGGATCGGTCTGTCACTGGTTCCTGGTCGGATCGGAAAGGTATTCGGCAATTCGGTGCGTCTGGCCGAGCTAGCAGAAAAATACCGGAAGAAACAAACGGTTGCGCTAGTTTTCCAGAAAAACCGTGAACGGGATCCGAATCTTCTCGCACTGGTGGCAGAAGCGCGAATGATTGCCTGCTATTCCACCAGTTGACGGACTATCGTTTCCGGTTAGCCTGTTTTTCCGGCAAAATAGCTTGCTGCATCTTGGAATATCTCCTTTCGTGTGACGATTCAATGATGTCAGGAAAGAAGCCCGCGACTGCACGATCAATCATCAAAATGCTTCATTATTATGAAAGTAATAATGAAGAGGTAAATTATAAAAATATTGCCTGTATCCTTGGACAATATATTTCATTTGAAACATGAAATATATCTTTTAATATATTGAATTACAAATAAGTGTAATTGAAATGCGGATTTCATGATTCATGGAAGATGGTGCGCCCGAAAAGAACATTTCATTTTTGTTTGATTTTTATCAAGCATCCGGAAAGGGACGCAGGTAGTGCAGTGCATGAAATCCGGCTTTTTCAGGAATACCGTTTTTCCGGTTGACGCAGTTTCAGCCAAGCAGACAATTCGCCGACGCAACCGGTCAGTATCCGGTCCGAACCGATGACCTGATGGCAATGAACGAGGACAGTGGCAAAATTGCTGTAGTTTGCTAGCCATGCCGATAGCGACGAACCGTATTTTGTCGGACATATTCTTTTTACGGAAGTGAAAACCGACGATACCATGCAACTAGTGCGGGTGCCGTTGTCTGTTCTTCCCGGCCGAAAAAACAGGGGAAATCGGGAGCCTGCTGGTCAACGCCGGCATGAACGGGAAAAACGACCGGAACACGATTATTCCATCGTACTCGAACATTCCGGCTATTTGTTCGCGATCCGGCTATTTTTTTGCCAACAGGATCGGCCTGAAAGCGCCTTTTCTATCATCCGATCCGGATGCGGCAGCATCCCACAAAATGGATGCCGCTTTACCAGCACCGACAAAACCCTGCAATTTCCGTCTGTTTGCGGGAAAACAAACGGAAACCCGAAGGCTCAGCCGTCAAACAGACAGGAACAGGCTGGATCACGTCGGCGTTTTGTCTTTTTTATATTGTTCAATGGCTTTTTCGGCCTGCAACCGATTCCGGTTTTGTGTCACGAGAAAGACGCCGGTGAAAATGAAGGCGACGGCGACCGTTTTCATCAACGTGAATGAATCCATGCCCCACATGATGGCCACGACGCTGGCAGCCATTGGCTGGACATAGTTGTAAATACTGACGGCGGTTGGACGCAAACGTTTTTGCCCGATCGACATCAGGAGATAGCTGATGAACGTGCCGCCGGCGACCACAAAGGCAATACCGGCGATGAAACGCCATTCCAGTGCTGCCCAGTCTATGACCAGCATTTTGTCCCAGGTGAAGGGCAAAAGGGAAAGCGATGAACCGGTGAACATCCACTTCATAATGGTGATCGGCGAATACCGGCTGATCAGCCCCCTGAAAAAGATGAGATAGATGGAAAAACTGAGCTGGGCGGTCAGAATCAGCAGATCGCCCCAGAGGTTGCTGTCGTTTCCCCCTGAAGCCTGCTGGCCGCTGAACACCAGCAAAATGGCACCGGTGGCTCCGAAAACGATTCCGGCGATTTTTCTGCCCGTAACCGGTTCTTTCAGGAAAAAAGCGGAAAGAACCAGGGTCAGGATCGGCAGGCTAGTCGTAATGATGGAAGCATCAATCGGAGACGTCATGCTGACGCCGAATATAAAGGATCCCTGATTGAATACGATGGCGAATTGCGAAGCCAGCAACAACAACAGCAAGTCTTTCCATGAAACAGGATCCCTTTTCAGGAAAAAGGACAGTGTCCAGAAAAGAACGGCGGCTCCCAGTACACGACAGTCGGTCATAACCATCGGGGTGACGATGCTGCCGGTCATGACCATTTTCGAAACCGGTGACATGACGCCCCACATGGAATTGGCGCCGAACATGGCAGCATGGCCGGTCAGTTTTTCCAGATTCATGATTTCCGTTCAGGATATTTGCTCTTTCGGACGGGAATGGACTATACCATCAATAGGCGGTCCATGCGCCATCAACCGTCAAAATGGAACCGTTGACGAACGAGGCATCATCGGAGGCCAGAAACAGAACGGCTTTCGCGATCTCATCAGGAGAGGCCTTGCGCCAGTTGGTGACATAGCCGGCTGCTACGGCATCTTCGATGTCTTTCCACCGGGAGACGGTCGCGTCGTGCAGGGTTTGCGCTCCGGCCAGCTTTTCACTGTTTGCCCGGATGTTGGTTTCCACTCTACCCGGTGCAACGGCATTGCAACGAATATTTTTGTCCTTGTAGTTGAACGCCACGTTTTTTGTCAGGCCGATGACACCGTGTTTGGATGCGATATAAGCTGCACCGCCTCCCCTTGCACCCGTATAACCGGCGATGGAAGCAGTATTGACGATGACGCCGCCTTTCTGTTTCTCAAAAACGGGAAGCGTCTTGCGGATGAGACGCATGGGACCTGTCAGATTGGTGGCGATGACCTTGTCCCACAGCTCGTCAGTAACTTCGCCTGCCGGCACCAGCATGTCAAAAATGCCGGCATTGTTGACAAGAATGTCAATCCGGCCATATGTCGATACGGTGGTATCGACCATACGGGAAACGTCCTGTTCAAGGGTGACATCGGCGGTAACGGCCAATGCCTGTCCCCGTGCGTTACGGATGGCTTCTGCAGTTTTTTCAGCCGAAATTCCGTCAATGTCCGCCGCGACCACAATGGCGCCTTCCCGAGCGAACAGGAAAGCGATTTCCCGTCCGTTTCCCGATCCGGCACCGGTCACGAGCGCCACCTTGTTCGCCAATTTGCCGCTTTTACCCGGAGAAGTTTCGTTGGTGGTGGCCGCGAGAGCCATACCGGACGAGATCAACGCGAGCGACATGGCTAGCGTACGGTAAAACCTCGCCAGCTGTCCGTATGAATTCTGAAAACCGTTCATGATGCGATCCTTTCAACAAAAATGTATCGGTTTGCCAAAATTAGCACTTTTGCAGTTAACAAAATGGTCTGTTTTTGCGTTTTTATAGTATATTTCTGTCATGTGGATAGAAAATCTTTATGAACCGTTTGAGATCCTGATCCGTGAACGGGCCGTTTTTCCGGTAGATATTCACAGGCATTCCTTTTTCGAGCTGGTCTATATCGTTTCTGGAACAGGCAGTCTGCCCGCTTTCGGCGCTGAAGTGACATACCGGCCGGACGATCTTTTTCTGATCCGTCCGGAAACGGCGCACCGCTTCGTTGTGAAAACCATTTCGCGTTTTATTTTCCTGCGATTCTCTGGTCAGGCTGTTGCCGATTACACCGGTATGCCGACCGCGCCGTTCCTGTCGGCAGGGAAAGAAACAGATCCGGTTTTGCTCCGGGAAGACGATGCACTGAAAATACAGGGGCTTTTCCGGCTCATCTGGATGGAAAAGGAAAACCCCGGTCTTTCTTCCGGCGAAGTCTTGTTGCAATGGTCGGCTTCAGCATTGCTGATCGTGGCACGTAATCTGGCTGCATGGATATTGCCGGATGCCGAAGTATCACCGGCAAGAAGACTGGCAAGCCTTTTGCCTTATATCCAGCGACACATCGGCCAGCCGGAAAGGTTGAGAACGGAAGTACTTTGCAAGACGTTCCATTTTTCGAAACACTATCTGGGTCGTTATTTCCGGCGACACTATCAGGAAAATCTCGGCAGCTATATCACCCGCTGCCGCTTGCGGGCCGTCGAAAACGAACTGCTCAATTCAGCGCGAAGTGTGAAGGAAATCGCCTGGAAACTCGGCTTTGCAAACGCTAGCCATTTGGCGAAAGTGTTTCGCCGCCATACCGGCAAAACGCCGCTCCAGTTCCGCAGGGAATACCTGTCACATTTACAGAACCGTCAGACAAACTGACAGGGTCACGATTCCCAGTACTGTGGAAAGGAAAATCGTGCGTGAGGCGATTCCACCGCCCTTGCCGTAAAGTTCGGCCAGCATGAACGGACCGGTGCCGGTCGGGAGAGCCGACAGGATGACGGCGGATTTGGCCCAGAGTGGCGGTATACTGAAAACGTGGAAAGCCAGATACCAGACGATCAGCGGCTGGATGATGAGTTTGAAAACGACCAGTTCGATCGCGATAACCGGGTTGGAACTTTCCTGACGCTGTGCCAGAAACAAGCCTGTAGCCACCAGTGCGCACGGACTGGCCGATGCACCGAGCAACCTGATCGACTGAGCAGCACCATAAGGCAGCTGCACACCGCTGGCGCAGAGAATGCCGGCGATGACCGGAGCGACGATCAGCGGATTTCTGCACAGTGAAACGGCGACGTTTCTAAGAGTCATCCAGAAGCTTTTCCCGGATTGAGAACCGGCTTCGATGAAGATGATGGAAACAGCGAAATTGGCGGACACGGTCAGAATGGCGGCAATCATCGCCGGCCCCAGCTTGTCGGCACCGAAGGTCAGAGCACAGAGCGGTAATCCGATAAAACCGGTATTGGCATAGGAAGCGGATGTGGCATCGACGGTAGCAGAGACCAGATTTTTCGTTTTCAGCCAGTGAAAGGCAAGCACTCCGAAAAAGACGATGAAAACACCCAGTTCGAATGCGTAGAAAAATTCGGGCTGGTACAGCTCGGACCACGAGCTGTTGATCATGACGTCAATCATAAGCGCGGGCAACGCCAGCCAGACGACATAGCGATTCAGTTCGGTACAGGCGTTTATACTCAGGATATTCTTCCGCCTCAGGAAATAGCCTGCGATAATGAGGGCGAAAATCGGCAGAACGATATTGGCGATGGCAAGCATGTTCGGTCAAATCGGATAAACGGGTGAAACTGGCTAGCCCGAAAACATCAAGGGCAACCGCAGAATTTATGAAAAACGTTACCTTATCATCTGGCAGCGGATGATAATGGTAATATTTTTGCGTCTTTATGGAATATTTTTGCCATATACCCCTCTTCCCTGTTTCCGGATGTTTTTTTCATGAAACAGGCCGTTCAAAAAACATCGCACGATGACTTAAGACAAAACAGTCCGGAGGCCATGCAAGGCGAAAAACGCGGCTTCTTGTGGAAATGTTCGGAATTGTGATGACGGCAATCGCAGGCAGAAATGCAATAGCAGAAGCGGTTTTCCACGTGCTGATTGCTTTTCACCTGTGTGAACGCATGAGAAACAGGAATATTCTTTGGGAATAAGCGAAAAAACGGCATTTCAATTTCCATGGAAACAACTTTCTTTCGGGCCGGTGGTATATTCACCCGTTTCTGGGCTGTACAATTCGATATGATACTGAAGATATTTCAGTATCCGGATGCTTGGGGTGCGATCCGGATTTCCGGAAAACGATATTTTCTTCACGTAGTGGCATGCTGAACCTGAACCAGTCCAACCGTTTTGAAGTCCTGTTGCAGATGCTTTGCGAAAAGCTGGCAGAACGTCCCGTTTCCGTGTTCACGCCAGATCAGGTGATTGTACCCAGTGCCGCCGTGAAGCGGAAGCTGACATTGGCCATTGCAGATGCGTATGGTGTATGCGCCAATGTGACGTTCCCGTTTCTGGCGCAATGGCTCTGGCAGCAGATCGGACAGTTAGTTGATGTCAGCGAGACATCTCCTTTTTCTTCTTCTGTTCTGTCTTGGCGGATTCTGCGGTTTCTCGAGGAACCCGACTTTGCTAGAGCATATCCGAGGCTGGCGGCGTATCTGGCACGATGCGACGATGTCATGCGTTTTGATCTGGCCTGCCGGGTGGCGGCACTTTTCGAGCGGTATGTGCTTTACCGACCTGAATGGCTGAAAGTTTGGTCGGGCGGTGAAATGGCCGAGATTGTCCAGCATGACCATCCTAAACAGGCTACGGTACGGGACGATCAGGCCTGGCAAGCCGCCTTGTGGCGGAAAATCGCGGAAGAAATCGGAACGCTGGAACACGATCCGGTCGCACTGTTTTTTTCGATACTGGATACGGAAGGTGAAAAGGCAGCGGTACGCTTGCCGAAGCGGGTGCACCTTTTTTGTGAACCCTCCGTCGCACCACAGTATATCGAAATGCTTCGCCGGCTGGGCAAGTGGGTAGATATCGAACTGTATGTCATCAATCCGTGCCGGGAATACTGGTTCGAGATCGTCGACAGCAGACGACTGGCGTGGCTGGCCAACCGCCATCAGGATCTTTATCACGAAACCGGCAACCGCCTGCTCGCTTCCTGGGGAAAACAGAGCCGTGCCACACTCGATCTGATGCTGGCGCAACTGGAACCTTTCGGGCAAGAAAACGACGGGTTCGTGTCCACTGCACAAGCGGGACAGCCTGAAACGGTTCTCTCGCATGTACAGGATGCCATTCTGGATCTGGCGGAACTGGAACCATGTTCCCTTTCGCATCTTGGTGCGGATGGCAGCATGGAAATCCATGTGGCACATTCGCTGATGCGGGAAATCGAAATTCTGCACGACCAACTGTTGCGGCGTTTCGCTTCGGCGGACTCTCCCGATCCGTCGGATATTCTGGTGGTTATGCCTGATCTGGATGAGGCCGCTCCGATGATTGAGGCGGTTTTCAGCCATAATGGTTCGGGAGTGCGTATTCCTCATATCATTACCGGTCGCAGGGACAGCCGTTTCAATCCGGTTGCACGCGCCCTGCTCGATGTGCTGGTGCTAGCGTCTTCCCGTTTTTCGGCAACCGCTGTGATGGATGTACTGATGTTACCGGAAATCGGCACCACGTTCGGTTTTGGCAATGATCTGAAAACGCTACGCGGCTGGCTGGACGATGCTGGTATCTGCTGGGCACTGGATGGCGCTCACAAGATGGAATTCGACTTGCCCGAAGACGACCGTCACAGTTTCCATGACGGCCTGCACCGACTGTTTCTGGCCTATGCATTGCCCGACGGAAAACGGATGCCAGTCGCAGGCCGACTGCCGGCAGGACATGCATCGGGTACCCGTTCAGCCGGGCTAGGCCAGCTGTGGCGGTTTATCGAAGCCATCCGGCAGCTCAAACGCGATCTTTCCCGATCCAGGACGCCTGCAGGCTGGATGCAGTGCTGGTGTGATGTGCTGGATACGTTCGTGACGGTAACGCCCGACATGCTGGATGCTGACCAAGAAGTCCGCATGCGAATTGCCGGACTGCATGAAATCATGGAGGAAGCATCGAATACGTTCGAAACGGGTTTCGCAATCGCCCGCCATGCGCTGGAACGGGCGCTGGAAGGTGCCGGAGAAGGAAGTGTTCCAGCCGGTACGGTAACGTTCGCACCGATGGACAGTCTGCGAGGATTGCCTTTTGACCATGTGTTTGCAATCGGATTGAACGACGGCGTTTACCCAGCCGACAGACGTCCGGAGGAATTCGACCTGATTCAGCTGGCTCCCCGCAAAAGCGACCGGCTTTTGCGCGATACGGACAGGAACGTGTTTCTCGATCTGATGTTGTCCGCACGCAAGAGTCTGTATCTGGGATATTCCGGAAAAAATATCCGGGACAATTCCGTCAGGCCGCCTTCGGTGCTGATTGCCGAATTGCTAGATGTGCTGGTTCCCGCACTGGCGGATGGCACCGATGAGAAAAGCATGAAAACGGCGTATGACCGTCTGGTCACCGAACATCCGCTCCAGCCGTTTTCAACTGCCTATTTTAATGGAAATGGCGGCGAACGGATGGCCAGTTTCCGTTCCGACTTGTGCGCCGCACTGAACGATTCGAACAAAAAAATCATTTCAAAAGAAGAAGTTAAATTGATAACTTCAGAAAGAGGTTTTGATGATGAAAGCGGCATGGATGAAATGGTTCCCACTGCCGGTTTGCCGTTTTTCACGAAAGGGCTTGAAGCACCGGATGAGTCCTGGCGGCATGTTTCGCTGGACGATCTGATCCGTTTTTTCTGTCACCCTGCCCGTTATCTGCTACAGCGTCGGCTCGGAATCGGTTTCCTGCGGACAGAGGAAGAACTGCCGGCAGATGAGCCCTTTGTCGTGGACCGAAATGCCCCACGCAAACTGGCAGATCGATTGTTGCCTCTGTATTTGGAAAATGTTTCCCCTGAAGAAATCGAAAAAGCGGCACTGGCAGGCAACGAATTTCCGCCCGGACATCTGGGGATGGATCGCCTGAAAAGCGAGCTGATGGCACTGTCTGCTTACGCACGCGGTCTGTCGACCGATCTGGAAAGCGGACTGCTGGTGCCGGCCGGCCGGATGCTGGAATTCGATTGTGAAGGAGAATGCTGGCGGTTATCAGGCGCCCTGCCCGGTTTGCGGGAAAACGGACTCGTCCGGTACCGGTACGACAACGGTTCTCCCTGGGATTTTCTGGACGGGTGGATCAGGCATCTGTTCCTGAATGCATGCACGCCTGAAGGCGTTCCCTGCCGTTCCGTATGGCATTTCCGGGACGAAAAGACCGAACTGGGACCGGTTGGAGATGCTGTGGAGCGATTGCGCGATCTGATGGCGATCTACCGGACGGGACTTTGCCGACCACTGCATTTTTTCCCGCGTTCGGCATGGAAATATGTCGTTGAAGGCAACCGGCTGGACAAGGCGGAAAAAATATGGTGGCAATCGAACGGTCGCCGCGGCGAAAGCGACGATGTATTCAACCATCTGGCCATGAGAGGCGTGGACAATCCGATTGACGAAGCATTTGCCGATCTGGCAGGCAGGATTTTCGGGCCGTTTTTCGTCCATAAAACAAGAGGTACGCATGAGAGTGAATGAATTCAACGTGCTCACCTGTCCTCTGGAAGGCCGGACGCTGGTCGAAGCATCTGCCGGAACAGGCAAGACATGGAATATCGGTGGTCTTTATCTGCGGCTTTTGCTGGAAAAGCGTCTGGAAGTAAAAGATATTCTTGTGGTGACTTTCACGCGGGCGGCGACAGACGAGTTGCGCGACCGTATTCGGAACCGGATTGCCGCCGCACTGGCCTATCTGGAAGGACGCGGTACCGGATCCGGAGACAGATTCACCAGTGCTCTGTTCGACCGACTGTGCGGACAGGGGTATTCCGTAGAAGAAATGGCCGATATCCTGCGACTGGCCTTCCAGTCATTCGACCAGACAGCCATTTTCACCATTCACAGTTTCTGCCAGCGTGCATTGGCCCTCTCGGCTTTTTCCTCGGGGCAGGCATTCGCCGTAAAGGCAGAAACGGACGATTCGGAACTGGTACAGGAAGCGGTCAACGATTTCTGGCGCCGGCATGTTGCCGGCGGCCGCCTCTCCCCCGCGTTTTCGGGCTGGCTGGAACAGAAACGGTTCACTCCGGACAGACTGGCCACACAGTTGCGGCAACATCTGAAAAAGCCGCTGGCCACCGTGAAATGGCCCGATACGGCCGATACCGCACAGGCAGAAACGGTACAGGAGACCATCGGCAGGCTGGAAACCGTTTTTGTGGAAGCGTCGGCGTGCTGGACGGCGGAAAAAGAAACGGTAATGACCCTGCTGAAAGAGAAATGCGCCGACGGCACGTTGAACAAAACAAGTTACCGGATACCGTATATCGACAGTGCCGCCGCCGCTTTCGACAGACTTTTTGCCACGGGCGATGCGCTAGCAATGATCGGCGAGAAGGATAAGACCGGTCATATGACCGCCTCGAAACTGGCCAAAAGCACGAGAAAAAACCGGGAAATGCCGCAACATCCGTTTTTCCGTCTGGCGGAGATGCTCGCCGAAACCTGCCGTGAGGTGGAAACGGAACTGGAAGCCGTCCGTTATGGCCTGCTGAAACGTTTTCTGGCAGAAGCCGGGGATTCGCTGAAAGAAAAAAAGCGTGAACGGCGCACCATCGCTTTCGACGACATGCTGGGCAATCTTTACGAGGCGTTGCACGATCCGGACATGCCCTGGCTGGCGGAAACGGTCAGAAAACATTTCCCGGCCGCACTGATTGATGAATTCCAGGATACTGACCCGCTCCAGTACGCGATTTTTTCCACGATTTACGAAGAATCGGATGCGCCGGTTTTTCTGGTCGGCGATCCGAAACAGGCTATTTACAGCTTCCGTAATGCCGATCTTCATACGTATCTGGCTGCCCGGAAACGGCTCGACGTCCGTTTTACGCTGATGGAAAACCATCGTTCGGTTCCCGGGCTGATCAATGCCTGCAATACCCTGTTTTCCATTAATGAACGGGCCTTCATGCAGGATGGCCTCAACTTTGTGCCGGTACGACCGGGAAACCGTGCCTTGCCGCATTTGCACGATGAATCCGGCGACACCGGAAAAGAAACGGAAAACATGTGTGTCTGGATGCTGCCGGAAACGGAGAACGGGCCGCCCGCACGGTCCGATGCACTCAGGCAGTCCGTCGAGGTAGTAGCCGACGAAATCGCCCGCCTGATCCGTGCCGGCCGAAACGGAACCTGCACGCTTGACGGCCGGCCTGTCGGCGCGGGTGACATGGCCGTTCTGATCCGGAGCCACAATGAGGCGGCGCTAATACGCGAGGCATTGGCGAACCGGGGCATCGGCAGTGTATCGTTTTCGCAGGACAGCGTTTTCCATTCCCGGGAGGCGCAGGAACTGGAATGCGTGCTGCATGCCATGATGACGCCGGAAGACGAACCGCTTCTGATGGCGGCGCTTTCGACGGAAATGATGGGGCTGGACTCGGTTGCCGTCGAAGCGTTCGCCGATGATGAAGCGGGCCTGTCCGGACTTCTCGAACGGTTCGGACAATACCGGCGGGCATGGCTGGGTCACGGGGCTGGTTATGCGTTGCGCTGGCTTTTCGGCCGGGAAGGAGTGGTAGCCCGGCTGTTGGCCTTGCCCGATGGGGAACGGCGCGTGACCAATTTGCGGCATCTGGCCGAACTCGTCAACCGGGAGGATGAATCGAAAAGCGCACCGGATTCGCTGATGCGCTGGTACACCTTGCAACGCGAAAACGACCACCGTGCGGAAGAAGCGGAATTGCGGCTCGAAACCGACCGGAATCTAGTTCAGGTGATGACCATGCACCGTTCCAAAGGACTGGAATTTCCCTTTGTTTTCTGTCCCCTGCTCTGGGACAACCAGCCGAAAAGCGCGGGAAGAGGCGGAGACGGAATCGAGTATCACGACGGAGATGAAACGGTGATTGATTACCGGCCGCTATCCGAAACGGACGGACAGATCGTCAAAAAACGGATGAACACCGAACAGGCGGCCGAAATGATGCGCCTGATCTACGTGGCGCTGACACGGGCGATCCATCGCTGTTATCTGGTGGCAGGCTGCTATACGTTCCGCAATAATGCCACACAGTCGCGCAAAAGCCTTCTGAACTGGCTGGTGGCCGGAAACGGCTTTTCCCCGGAAGACTGGCTCTCGGGCAATAACGGAAAAAAGGCGGAGACGGTTTTACTGCCCGAAACGGGGGAAATCGGCGATGCCTGGAAAGCGCTTGAAGCCCGCTCTCCGCACATCCGAGTGATCGGGCTGCCCTCCCCTGTGTACCGGACGGTCGGCGAAAACGACGGGGAAACGGAAATCCTGTCGGCCAGAACGTTTGCGAAAACGCTGGACATCCGCTGGCGAATGAACAGTTTCAGCGGTCTGATACGCAATGCCGTGGATGAAACGGAAACGGGCGATCATGACGAGCGGATAGCCGCCGGAGAAACACCGGTATCCGGCGAGGAACTCCCCGCTTTTCTGAAAGAGGATGACATTCTGCTGTTTCCGAAAGGCACTTATGCCGGAAGCTGTCTGCATGCCGTGTTCGAACATGCCGATTTTACCGACAGGACGACATGGGAAGCGGCTACCCGAACCGCCCTGTCGCGATATCCACAGGAAGTGGACGGGCGATTTCCGTTCCGCCCGGAAATCGCCGGGGATGCCTGTCAGTCGATGGCGCTTGACATGCTGAAAAATGTCATGGCGACGCCTCTGCCCGGAGGTATCATGTTGAATACGGTGGAAAACGGGCGCAAGTTGGTGGAATGGCCTTTCTGCCTTTCGTCGGCCCCCCTGTCGGCCGGAGAGATGAACCGGCTGGCGAAACGGTTCGGCTATGCCGTGCCTCAACTGGTTTTTGACGACATGACGGTGTATCTGAACGGTTTCGTCGATCTGGTTTTCGAGGCGGACGACCGATTCTGGCTGTTGGACTGGAAGTCGAACCATCTCGGATACCGGCAGGAAGATTACTGTACCGCCAGAATTGACCAGGCCATGACGGAACACGGTTACCATTGGCAATATCTGCTTTATACGGTCGCGTTGCACCGTTATCTGGCGTCGAGAATGCCTGAATATGATTACGACCGGCATTTCGGCGGAGTATTTTATCTGTTTGTCCGTGGGGTACGGCCCCCGTGGCGACAAGCGGACGGTTCTCCTTCCGGTGTGTTTTTCCACAAGCCTGAACGGCGTGTGATCGAAGCGGCAGACCGGCTGTTCAGGCAAGTGGCGCAACCTCAGAAGGAGAAAAAGGCATGACAGCATTCCGCTTTTCCGAAACACCGGAACAGACGCTGGCCCGTGCGTTCGCCCGGCATGTTCTGGCCTGGGCAAAAGACGGCGGGGCTTTTGCGGATACCGGGACGGATCGGGCGGCAGCTTGCTCCCTTCTGGAAGAGGCTGCATACCGGGTTAGTCTGGTTGTTTCTTCGGGAGATGTCTGTCTGCTTCTGGACGAAATGGCAGGCGAACCGGGCGGACCGGACATGGAAACGCTCCGCCTGATTCTGTTGGAGTCCGGCGTCGTTTCTCCCGCCGGCGATCCCGGCAATGCTCCGTTGATACTGGATGATGGCAACAGGCTGTACCTGCATCGCTACTTCGATTATGAACACATACTGGCGCAGCGGCTGGCCGCCATGCGTGAAATCCGGTCGGTTGATGCTACACGTATCCGTCCTCTGCTGGATACCCTGTTCCCTCACGAGAACAGCGAAACGCTCAACTGGCAGAAAACCGCTGTGGCGCTGGCACTGGCACAACCACTTCTGGTGGTATCCGGCGGGCCGGGAACTGGCAAAACCACCACGGTTGCTTCCCTTTTGGCCTGTCTGTTGGAAACCGACCCTCAAAACCGGATCATGCTGGCCGCCCCGACCGGAAAAGCCGCCATGCGCATGCTGGATGCCATTTCACAGCGCTCGGTGCTCTTTCCGCTGCACATGCAGCCGATGGTGCCGAAACAGGCGCAAACGGTTCACCGCCTGCTTGGCATGTCGGGCGACGGAGCGACCGTTCGATATCATGCGGACAATCCGCTACCACTGGATACCCTGATCGTCGATGAGGCTTCCATGCTCGATTTGGCCATGGCCGCGCGTCTTTTCGACGCTGTTCCCTCCCATGCCCGCGTGGTTCTTCTGGGCGATAAGGATCAGCTGGCGGCGGTCGAGGCTGGTTCCGTTTTTGCGGAACTGGGTTCCCGCCGTGCTTTCACAGAAGACTGTCTGGCATGTCTTGAGGCGCTGACCGGAGGACATCCGGATACGGTGCTTTCTTCTCTGACAGAACATACCCCTCTTGAAAACCGTGTCGTCTGGCTGACACGTAATTATCGTTTCAGCGAAACATCGGGTATCGGTCGGTTGGCTTCGGATATTCGTGATCGCAGGCTTGCGGATGCACTCGATTTTCTTTGCTCGGGCAGTGACTGTTCTGTCCGTTGGCTGGACATGGCTGATCCGGACATCGCCGCAGATTTCGGGAAGACCCTGTTGGACGGGTACATGCCCTATTTCGATTGTGTCAGAAACGGCGGGAATGATATCGGGAAAGTTTTCGGGGCGTTCAACCAGTTCCGTATTCTCTGTGCCGTGCGCGAAGGCCCCTGCGGTGTTGCTGCTGTCAACAGGCTGATCGCTTCGGCGATGACCGAAGCCATATCAGGTATAAGACGGAAGATGGATGTCACCGTTTCCGGCTGGTTCGCTGGCAAGCCGGTCATGATCCGGAAAAACGATTATTCCCTCGGCCTGTTCAATGGCGATGTCGGAATCGTTTTCCCGGATGCGTCGGGCCATCTGGCAGTCTGGTTCATGAAGGATGACGGAACATTCAGGACAATACCGCCTTCTCGGCTAGGTGATCATGAAACCTCATTCGCGATAACGGTCCACCAGTCGCAGGGGTCGGAATTCGATTCAATTGCCCTGCTGCTGCCGGCACGCTTCTCCCGTGTTCTTTGCAGGGAACTGATTTACACCGGCATTACCCGGGCGAAATCGGCCGTCACGGTCATGTCCAATAGGGCCGTTCTGGAGCAAAGTCTGGAAAACGATTCGGTCAGACATTCCGGCCTCGGCGCAAGGCTGCTCGAGGCATGGCAAACCAGCTGATACTTTTTTGTTTTGATTGTGAAGGCAGTTCGTATCCAAGGATTGCGACAAACCATCCTGATCATACTGTGGCAATTCCATTCTGATTTTTCTTCCAAATCATCAGATCTTGAATTTCCACAGAATCTTTTGCTGACTCGATACTTCCGGGAAATGGACCATGCCGATCCGAAACCGGGTGTCTGCTCTAGACCGCTTTTGTATCGAATTCGGAGAACAGGTTTCAGCCTGTCTCTAAAAAATGTCCTCAGAAATCGTTACAAGCTTAACATTCCGTTGATACGGAACGTAAATCAATGCTGGATAGATAACAGGCAAATTGTTCTATTTGAGTCAGCAGAATCTGTCATAATATTCATTTTCTTTTCTTGTTATTTTTATCAAAAATGTCCGTTGAACGCATCGCAATCATTATTCCGGTTTACAATGTTGAGCGTTATATTGCCGAATGTCTTGACAGTGTCCTGAAGCAGACACATGAAAATTTCATTGCATTTCTTGTCAATGACGGATCAACGGACAGATCAGGAAATATCTGTAACGATTATGCCTTGCGGGACAACCGTTTCAGGGTTATTCACAAATTAAATGGCGGTGTTTCAAGTGCTAGAAACGCCGCACTGGATAAGATAGAAAAGGATGGATCGTTTGATTTTATCGCTTTCATAGACAGCGATGATTTTGTTTCACCGAATTTTCTCGAAAAACTGGTATCTGCTGCAGTTGCCTCTCATGCAGACTATTCTCTGTGCAATACGATTACATTCAGAGATGGCGAAACGCCTGTGGAAAGAAAATTTTTCGTTCCGTCTGAAAAACTGGACAAGGCCGGTATTCTGGAACAATACTTGGGTCTGAATGATTGGAGAAAATATAAAAGCAAAAAAAAATCTCTGTTTAACAAACTGTTCTTTGCCCATGCTGTACACTCTTTCCGTTTTGATACCCGCTTGCGAACGGGAGAAGATGTCAGATATTTTGCTGAAGTAACGTCGAATCTGAATACGGGTGTGGTTGTCGATGAATCCCTGTATTTTTATCGTGTCCGACAAGGCAGCCTCATGACGTCCCCCCCTCGCACAACCTGCAATCATCGCTAATACCGCAGCAATAAAAGAAATAGAAGATACAAATACGACTGATTTGGGAGTCGAGACTATCAGGATCTTTATGTCTCAGGCTCTGGATAACAGCGATCTGTATTGGGCTATTCACGGGCAACTGATTGATACTCTGTGGAAAAGACTTAAAGGCGCTTATGTCAGGGGTAATCCGGTAGAAATTCATGCCTGCAAAAACAAACTGAAAAGCGAAATGCACCCGATGAGATATCTGAGCATACGCCATTACAGAATGATGTTTTTATTGGCCTTGGGAGATACTGTAATGCACAATTATTGCTCTGGCAGAAAAAAATAAACTGTTCATTGTTCGGCGGTATTTGCATGAATCTGTCTAATGTATGAAATCGTTACTGAAGAAAAACGGTTTTGGCTGTTCTATTAAACCGTTGTGGTGCTGCCAATTTTCGGGTACTGTTACCTTTGATGAAAACCACATGCAGCGGTTCCGCTCACTTTTTATCCTGATTTGATCAAATGACTAGAAAATTCCACCGTTTTTTTCTGTTCGGGCTAATATTGCTTTTTTCGGCCCGACTTCATGCACAAACCGTTATCGAAAGCGCATTTTCTCCTGATGACAGGGCAGAAGCGCTGATCCTGAAGGTGATCGATTCATCGAAGGAAAACCTTCGTCTTGCCGCTTACGCCTTTACATCCCCGCCGGTCATGAAAAGTCTGCTCGCCGCAAAAAAACGCGGGGTGGACGTCAAAATCGTGGTCGATGAAAAAGGAAACCGTTCCAAGGCAAGCAAGGCGGCCATGAACCTGATGGTCAATGCGAATATTCCCCTGCGCACGGTTTCAAAATACCGCATTCATCATGATAAATATATTGTGGTAGATGGAAAACATGTTGAAACAGGCAGTTTCAACTACAGCAAATCCGCTGCCAAACATAATAGTGAAAACGTGGTCGTGATCTGGAACGATCCGGTTATCGCAAAACGTTATCTGAAACATTGGGAATCCCGCTGGAATCAGGGAACGGACTGGAAGTCGGAATACTGATTCCGCCGGCCGGAATGGATAAAAAAGGCCGGGCATCGCCCGGCCACGCCACTCAGGGAAAGAACAAAACGGTGTTCAAAACATAAAACACGATTCTGCTGCCTGAGACAATGCATAATGTATGCCAATCGAATTGAGGTACCTAAACCGATGTTGGCTGGAAGCCTATCCTGCTCTATTTGGAATCACCGAAAAATTCCCCCCTTTCGACAACCTGACAAAGGATACGAGAAATACAACGGTTTTATTCCGTTTTCCAGCAATGGGGCTTTCTTTCATCTTTTGCATTTCGCATAACCGTTTCGCTCAGATACAGCATCATGTCATTTGACGCACTGCCGTTATGGTTTTGGCAACGGCGATCATTGCTAGTCCTGATTGGAAGATATCATTCCGGATTGCTGCTGAAAATACCCTGTTCTAGGTTGAGGACGCGTCATCCCGGTGCGATTTGGTCAATTCTGGTGCGGACTGTGATATTTCCGACCTTTTCCCGTAAAACGAAACGGACAATATGGTATCGAACGGCAGAGTATTTTTGAGAGAAACCGTTTCCACTGATGGAGTAGAAAAACGCAACATCGTTTTTCAGGACATCCGGAAAAAAGATAGATCAGAAATCAGCAATATAAGAACTGCTACATGTAACAATCGTGGCAATGCAGAAAATGCTGATACCGGAACAGAGAAAATGGATAAACTGCCCATTTCTGACTCGTTCGACAATATTACCTCGTAGCAGAAAAGCGATTGCAATGCAGTATCATAGCTATCTATAACAGCATAGCAAAATTTCCGGGTATCTCTGCACCCATAATGAATGGATACACCAATGTTATTTCCGTACATTCAAATGATATATCCGGTTTACAAAACCGGAAGAAAATGAAGTAAAATTGCGTGCTCTGATTGCTCGCGAGGGTGGCGAAATTGGTAGACGCACCAGGTTTAGGTCCTGACGCCATTGCGGTGTAGGGGTTCGAGTCCCCTCCCTCGCACCATCTAGCCTTTCACAAAAACCCACAGAATACCCCAGAATCAAACAAAACAAAGACTTATAGCAATTTTTGATCTTGCTATATTACTCAGAATTACCCATAATTCGGTTTTGTTTTACTCCAAAATTACACCGGCATTTACACCGAAAGAGGAAATTCACGGCTTTGATCGTTAGGGAATGTTTGGTGGGCATACGTTTCCAAAAAATGGATTCGGAAATTAGCGCGTTTCCCATCCATTGTTTTCACCACGCTTTCACCATGCCTGATAGGACAATGTTTCATCCGTCCAGCCACCACAGATGGCATTGATGAGCTGGTCAAACATGATAGCAATCTGTTCAATATGGTTCATTCTTTCATTAATACATGAATTTATTGAGCTCTGTTATACAAGGATGTTGAATCTGGAAATGTCATAAAACCAAATAGAATCA
>CAVKGJ010000040.1:0-2103 GCA_963655605.1 Oscillospiraceae bacterium | reverse complement strand
TACGGCTACGAACCAACCTCATATTCCCCCAGGTCTCACGGACTCTCCACAGGCTAACACGGCACGCCCTGCCTCCAGAGAGGATTTTAACACAATCTGCTCCTTATATCTCCGACCTGAAGGGCATCGTTTTGCGGAGCTTCTTGATAAAAACAGGAAGGCTTTACATCGTGTCCCAAAGACTTTTTCCTGTTCTACAAGTCCATATGATTTGACATCCTCCCCTGCCTGAAGGCGGGGAAGAATGTCAAATGGGATCTTTCAATAACCGGTATAACCATCCGGATTTTCGTGCTGCCAGTGCCAGTAATCCCTGCAAATTTCGTCAAGTCCAAGCTGGCTGATGATTTCATCTGTCTTATCTTGCTTCATGGCTGGAAATTCCATTCCGATTTTTCTTCTGAATTATCAGGTTTTGAATTTCCACAGAATCCTTTACAGGCTCCTATCAAAAGCATGGAAAGTTCACTATATTTCACCGGTGAAACTGCTTTGCAATGAAGTTGGCTGCAAAACTCATGCTGCAGATGAAAGTAATAGCGTTTTAAGTTTTGATCAAGGTCACCTGACAGAAGCTGGCTCAGATTTCCTGGTTTCACAACTCAGGAACGATCCATTTTTTGGTACGAGAAATGAATTGAGTGACCATAAAATATCATCCATGCCCAATAGAAGATGAAATATACAATAGCAGTAAGAAATCATTGTTCCCGCATGGAAATTGCATCCTGACCGGACAAGGTCAGTTGTGTCCATGTCGGTCTGCCGTGATTGTACTGGTAGGTGGGTTCCGTGATTTCCATCTGGAGCAGGAGGGCGTTCATTTCGGAAACGGTCAGGGTACGGTTGGCGCGGACGGTATTGTTGCGGGCGACCGTCGCCAGCAGTTTATTTCTTTTTTCCTGGGTGATACGCAATGATCCATATTCGTGCAGGTGTCGCGAAGGATATTGTATATGATGTCGGGATATCGGCCTGTTTCTGTAGGACGGAGACAGGCCGGATGGCGAACATGATGGATGTGTCGAATTCCTGTACTTCCTGCGTCGATCGACGCTTTCTGCTTGAATTGTTCGGCCATTTGAGGAATCAGCGGCTCGATTTTCCCGATAATCCGCAGCATCATGTCCTCGGTCAGGGCCATCGTCAATGACTGAAAGACGATCTGTTCGTACCGGATTGTTCTGGCGAATGAGTGCATATGTAGGAACGGGCCTTGCAAAAGGTAGCCTTTTTCTCATAGCATGAAATGGAAAATTCAATGGGGTGATTTCTAACGGGGATAGTAAAAATTGACTGTGGTCAAGTACGGTTTTTGTCCGAAGAAGCTATGATAATTGTTAGCTTGAAAGTTGGTAAGTCACTTCACCTGCCTGTAACAAGTTGTTTTGCGACTTTGAAACGATTTCCGGTTTCCGGATGAGGACAGAAAAAAGCAAGATAAGCGACGATGCTGATTGGTTTGATATAAAAGCTGAATTCCATTAAAACAATCCATGAGTGCAACAACAGACGATTCACTGAAATTAGGGGATGCGGGTACAGGTACCATTTCAGGTGGGCATCTGGTCGCAAAAGCACTCAAGAATGAAGGGATCGATACGATATTCACTCTTTCCGGAGGAAATATCGTGGATATCTATGACGGTTGTGTCAGTGAAGGGATCCGGATAATCGATTTCCGTCATGAACAGGTCGCAGCACATGCAGCTGATGGATATGCGCGCCAGACAGGACAAACGGGTTGCTTGGTTACAACCGCTGGGCCAGGATGTTGTAATGCCATAACAGGGATAGCAACCGCATTGCGTTCGGAGACGCCACTTTTGCATATTGGTGGCCAGGGTGCAACGTCCCAGTATTTGCAAGGGTCCTTGCAGGAATTCGATCATGTCAAGTTGATGTCTCCTGTCACAAAGTGGACAGCCAGTGTCCGTTCAACAGAACGGATAGCCGATATGGTTTCCATGGGTTGCCGTGAGGCGTGGGGAGAGGTTCCTGGCCCTGTTTATCTTGAAATACCTCGTGATCTTCTTGACCGAAGTGTTGAACTGAAGGACTGCATCATTCCCGCTGCCGGTCATTATCGCTGTTCCTGCCAAG
>CAVKGJ010000039.1:0-5759 GCA_963655605.1 Oscillospiraceae bacterium | reverse complement strand
CTCAAAGTATACTCCAACTTGCTGTTTTTTTTCATCCGGCAACGCATGCAAATACCCGAACTTTCGTCAAAAAATCGCAATGGCAGAAGGGAAACCGCCCGTTTCAGGTCCGCATCAACTTACGGTGCCGCTGGATGCTCATCAGAATACCCGTTCCGAGTCCCAACGTCACCATAGCCGTTCCGCCATAGCTCATGAACGGCAGCGGCACACCTACCACCGGCAGAATGCCGCTGACCATGCCCATATTGACGAAGGCATACATGAAAAACATCATCGTGATGGCCCCGGCCAAAAGCCGTGAAAACACGGTCGAGGCATTCATCGCGATCATAAGACCCCGTGCGATCAGCAACAGGTACAGAACGATCAGGAAGATATTGCCGATCAACCCGAACTCTTCCGAGAACACCGCAAAAATGAAATCGGTTGTCCGTTCCGGAATGAAATGCAGGTAGGCCTGAGTCCCCTGCAACCACCCCTTGCCTGTGATCCCGCCCGATCCGATGGCGATAACCGACTGGATAATGTGGAATCCCTTGCCGAGCGGATCAGAAGAAGGGTCGATCAACATCATGACACGATGCCGCTGGTAATCGTGCAGAAGCGTCCATACGATCGGCAGACTGGCCGCCCCCGCCACGGCCATGCCAATGATGACCTTCCAGGCCAGCCCGGCCAGAAAAATGACATAAAAACCGGTAGCGGCCACCAGAAGAGCCGTTCCCAGATCAGGCTGTTTCATGATCAGTCCTGCCGGAACGGCCAGCAGCGCCATGGCAATGGCATATTCCTTCCAGCCGATATGGCCATCCCGCTTCTGGAAAAACCAGGCCAGCATCAATGGCAATGCAATCTTCATGATTTCGGACGGCTGAATGACGATCCCGATATTCAGCCAGCGACGCGCGCCTTTCTTGATCAGGCCAAACATCGCCACTGCGACAAGTAGCGCGATACCCATCGTATAAATCGGCACCGCAAAACGCATCAGGGTCTGTGGCGGCACGCTGGCCGCTATCCACATGATGACGAAGCCGATAATAATGTTTCTCAGTTGATCTTCCACCCGCCCCGGAAAATCGATACCTGCCGAATACAGTGTAATGATTCCGACGGACATGATCAGAAAAACGATCAACGCCAGCGGACCGTCAAAAACAGCCAGCCATGTTTTCAGCTTGCTGCGAATCATATCCTGGTAAGGTGTATCCATCTGCCTGTCACTCTTCGTCAGTATTTTCTTCTTCGGGGATGACCGGAGTCAGGATCGGCTGCAAGACTTCATCGGGTTCTTCCGGATAATCGTCCGGTTCCGGTACCATATGCGTCGTCACTTCGGAAACCGGTTTCTTGCCCAGGAAGAAATAATCCATCGCCTTTCTGGCAATCGGCGCGGCAGCCGATGCACCGAACCCGGCATTTTCGACAATCAGTGCGATGACGATCTTCGGATCATCCACCGGCGCGAATGCCGTATAAAGGGCATGATCCCGCTTGTGTTCCGCCAGTATCGCCGCATTGTATTTCTCGTTTTTTCCAATCCCGATCACCTGCGCCGTCCCCGTTTTACCACCCGAAGCATAACCGGCTCCCCCGAATACACGTGCGGCCGTTCCCTCTTTCACCACGCCGACCATTGCCCGCTTGATCACATCGATATTTTCCTGTTTCAGCTCCAGTCTGACGGTTTCTGTCACGACCGGTTTCCTTTCATGAGTCACCCCATCCTCGATTTCCTTCACCAGATGCGGACGTGCAGCTGATCCGTTATTGACCAGAAGTGCCGTGGCATAAACAAGCTGCAACGGCGTAAATGTGTTATACCCCTGACCGATACCGAGTGAAATCGTCTCGCCGGCATACCATTTCTTCTGGTTGGGATTTCTGTAAGCGTTCCGTTTCCATTCCGTCGAAGGCAGAATTCCTTTTCGCTCATGCGGCAAATCAATACCGGTCTGTTCACCGAATCCGAACCGCTTCATGAAATCATGCATCGTATCGACTCCCATCTCGGCCGCGAGAATATAGTAATACGTATCACACGACTGGACGATGGATTTGTACATATCCACAATCCCGTGCCCGCCGACCTTGTCGTCCCGGAAACGATGGTTGCCGTAATTGAAATAACCCGGATCGCTGATCGCCGCCTGCGGTGTACGATATCCCATTTCCAGTGCAGCCAGCGCCATGAACGGCTTGTACGTTGAACCGGGTGGATAGGCACCACGAATCGGCCGGTTGACCAGCGGCCGGTTGATCGACGTATTCAGTTCATCCCAGTTCTGCTGGTCAATTCCGTCAACGAAAAGATTGGGATCGAATGTCGGTTTGGAGACATAGGCGAGAATTTCACCGGTCGCAGGATCCATGGCAACCAGGGCGCCACGCCTGTTACCGAAGGCTTCCTCGACAACCTTCTGAAGTTCGATATCGATCGACAGCACCAGATTGTTGCCCGGCACGGTCGAACGCGAGGAAAGCATCCTGACGGCCCTTCCACTGGCCGACACTTCCATTTCCTCATATCCCGTCACACCATGCAGCGCCCGCTCGTAACTCTTTTCGATCCCTTCCTTGCCGTAATGCGTCGTTCCCTGATAATTGGTCTCTTCATTTTCCGGCAACCGATCGATATCTTTCTGGCTGATACGCCCGATATAACCGATGGCATGAGCCGCCACCTCACCCAGCGGATACTGGCGGAACATGCGAGCCTGAACCTCCACTCCGGGAAAACGGTAACGCTGAACAGTGAAACGCGCCACTTCTTCATCCGTCAGTTTGGATTTCAGCACAATGCTTTCGAAACGCTTCGTTTCTTCCATACGCCGCTTGAAACGTTTCCTTTCCCGTGCTGTGATATCGATAAACTGCGAAAGCTCGTCAATCACCTCATCAGTCTTGCCTTCGACCTTGGCCGGCGTAATTTCAAGCGTATAAGCGGAATAATTGTTGGCGAGCACCACACCATTGCGGTCAGTAATGATTCCCCGCGACGGCATGGTCGGAACAATCGAAATCCGGTTTTCTTCCGCCTGCGCAACATAATTGCTGTGACGCACAATTTGCAACCACACGAAACGCAAAAGCAAAAGAAAGAAACAGAACAACACGAAAACGGCCAGTGCCAGGATCCTGTTACGGAAAGACCTCTGTTCCCTGTCGGCATCGTTCAGATTCGCCATGACGCTCCCCTGGCAGAATGCGCCTGCTGCAAAAGCAGGAACACAGACTCATTCCACCATTTTGCACACAGAAAAAACACAACCGGATTCATAAGGAACGATCCAGATCCGTATCAACGGAACGGCGCTGCGGAGCCAGCAGGATAATGGTGACTACCGGCCATAACAGCGCACCGACACAGCTGTCTGTCAAATAAAGCCAACTTGCCGTACGATGGCTGACGACGAACTGTACAGCCATCTGGACAAGCTGGGACAACAACAGCAGAAAAAAGATATACCACACCTGTCTTCTCAACGGGAACCAGAGTACACGACGATGCAATGTAATGGCGGAATAACTCAACAGCGTATAGGCCAGCGCATTTTCCCCGAGAAGAGTTGCATCGTTGACATCCATCAGCAGTCCCATGCAGAAAGCGATGCCGATACCGACACGTCTCGGCTGGTGAATCCCCCAGAAAACCAGTACCAGCGCGACAAAATCGGGAACTCCGACCCAATGTCCCCATGGCTGGAGATTCAGAAGAAAGGCGACAAACAGGCTAATTACGATAAAAACCGGACTGACCGGCAACAGAATACGTTCAGGAGTCTGTTTCATTGCACCGCCCATTACCTGTTCCCCGCCTCATCCTGTTTCGGAGTTTTTCTCTTTCTGGTCGCAACCGTTCTGTCATCGGATGTCGGTCGCGGAACAACGGCCGTATCGGAAAGCAGAATCAACACCTGCCGATTCCGGTTGATTCCGGCAACCGGTTCGCAAATGATATGGTCAAACGATCCGGTGGAATTGTCCCGTATCTGCGCAACCCTGCCGACAGCCAGCCCAGGCGGGTATACACCGTCAATTCCGGAAGTAACCAGCATATCGTCCGGCGCGATATCGGCATTGGCCATCATGAACCGCAATTCGAGATATCCCGACTGCCCTCTTCCATAGGCGACACTCCGCTCGCCACTGCGCACATTCAGGACGGGAATAGCCTGATCCTTGTCGGTCAGCAGCGTCACTTCGCATGTCGTCAGATAGACTTCCGTCACCTGGCCGATCACCCCCTTTTCATCAATAACCGGTTGCCCTGGAAGAACGCCGTGTTTCGATCCCCTGTTCAGCACGACCTTGCGGACAAAGACATTTCTGGCATCATAAAGAATTTCGGCCGGAACCGATTTGACGCTGACCCGTTTGCTCATGCCAAGCAGCTCGCGCAAATGTTCGTTCTCGTTTTCCAACAGTTGTGCCCGTTGCAGCAACTGTGCATCCTGAATCTCTTTCTGGCGCATCTGGCTGACTTCCTCGTGCAGCGTTCCGGACGAAATCAGATACTCGCCAACCGCCTCAAACAGATCTCGAGGAACCATGGCCGCCCGCTGGACGGGATAAATCACCAGACCAATGACATGGCGAACCCTGCCAAGCACCTGCAAATGGGAATCAACGAAGAGCAGCACAATGGCAGCCACCACAAAAATGATGACTTTCACCCGTGCGGGTGTTCCCTGTTTGAAAAGAGGCGGTGGTCCGTATTGCATCAGAAACTTACCGGATATGAAACGGAATCACGCAAGTGACGCTGTTCATGCAGACAGGCACACCAAACGTGCCTGTTCTTGCTCATTCATAGGAAAAAACTGTTTCGAATTCGTCGATTTTTTCAAGCGCAATACCGCACCCCCTGACGACACAGGTCAATGGATCCTCGGCAATCAGAACCGGCAAGCCCGTTTCTTCCATCAGCAGACGGTCGATATCGTGAAGAAGCGCTCCGCCTCCTGTCAGCATCATGCCTTTTTCTGCAATGTCCGCTCCCAGTTCCGGCGGAATCTGCTCCAGTGCGTTCTTGACGGCGGAAACGATATTGTTCAGCGGATCGGTCAAGGCTTCGAGAATTTCATTGCTGGAAATGGTAAACGCACGCGGGATCCCTTCTGACAGATTGCGCCCCTTGACTTCCATTTCCTTGATTTCCGTACCCGGGAAAGCGGAACCGACATTCTTCTTAATCGCTTCTGCCGTCTGTTCGCCAATCAGCATGCCGTAATTGCGGCGGATGTAATTGACAATCGCCTCATCGAAACGATCGCCGCCGACACGAACCGATCCCTTGTACACCATACCGCCCAATGAAATGATACCGACTTCGGTCGTACCGCCACCGATATCGACGACCATCGAACCGGTCGCTTCGGAAATCGGCAATCCTGCTCCCAGTGCCGCCGCCATCGGTTCCTCGATCAGATACACTTTCGAGGCACCGGCGCCCAGCGCCGACTCGCGAATGGCACGACGTTCCACCTGTGTGGAACCGCAGGGAACGCAAATGATGATACGAGGTGAAGGGCGGAAGAACTTGGAATCGTGCACCATACGGATAAACTGTTTTAGCATCTGTTCGGTTACGGTGAAATCGGCGATTACGCCATCCTTCATCGGCCGGATGGCCTCGATATTGCCGGGGACCTTTCCAAGCATCTGTTTCGCTTCCCTGCCAACCGCCTGAATACTTTTCTTGGCGCCGGAATGTCCGTCGTGCCGGATAGCGACAACAGAAGGCTCATCCAGAA
>CAVKGJ010000038.1:0-27419 GCA_963655605.1 Oscillospiraceae bacterium | reverse complement strand
GGATATGTCTGCCGGATTCTGTATCGAATTCATCAGGAGAAACAGAAATACCGACGTGCAACCGATCAGAAGCAATCCGGATATGTATATGAAATTGGCACGAAGTACGGGATCATCCAGTGTGAAATAAGCGACCAGCCGGATGAATACGATCCATGACAGGCAGAAAAGGAAATTAAAACCTGCCAGTCTGGCGGGAGTCAGGCGCCATTTCCCGAATGACGGAAAGGTCCTGATTTTCCGGAAGAAAAAAAAGAAGGCCAGCGATGAGGCAACTGCATAGAAAAGGCGACAGGCAAAGAGGAGAAGAAAGTATTCGTCTTTTTCCCAGTCAGCCAGACTGAATACAAAATGGCTTGCCAGTATCCATAACAGACTGAATATAAAATAGCAAAGAGTGATTCGTACCGGCCTGAACGGCCGATCAGGCACACCTTGAGACGGTTGCGTGAGGTGGGTCATGGTTGATGGGGTGTCTTAGTATTTGCCTGACTGGTCTGTTTCAATGGATTTCTTTCAGGAAATATTATCTCATGGTCCCACGATTTTTTGTCGGACAGATGCCCTTTTCATGCATCCGTATCACATAATTAAATCATGTGGAAAATCAAGGTGTTGATTTTATTTGCAAAACAGGATTTCATCTGTTATTTATTTGCCACATGGAAACAAATGGCGTGCCCGTTTTCATTCGTTGTCCGATTTGTCATTCATGGAAAATGTGTCCATTCCGAGCAGCTCCTGTGCACAATTTTCAGGCAATGCCTCGACTTTCCTGAGTTTACGAGTCATCTGGCGGGTGCGAGCCTTTGCATCGTCGATATTCTTTGCAGCCCTTTCAAGCACTTTCTTGGTTGCATCCAGTACGGTACCGAATTTTGCAAATTCGGTTTTGACAGCGCCGAGTATTTCCCACACTTCCGATGAACGTTTTTCCAGTGCCAATGTCCTGAATCCCATCTGGAGACTGTTGAGCAGAGCCGACAAAGTGGACGGTCCGGCGATACTGATCCGGAAAGTCCGTTGCAATTCGTCGGAGAGACCTGGACGGCGCATGACTTCGGCATAAAGACCTTCTGTCGGCAGAAACAGAAGCGCGAAATCGGTAGTGTGTGGCGGCGCAAGGTATTTTTCGGCGATGGTTTTGGCCTGAAGGCGGATGGCCCGTTCCAGTTCCCTGCCTGCCTGGACGATACCGTCCGCATCGGCGTGTTCGGATGCCTCGACCAAGCGTTCGTACTGTTCTTTCGGGAATTTGGCGTCCACCGGCAGCCAGACCGGAGCGGATTCATCCTGCTTCCCGGGAAGTTTGATGGCGAATTCGACGATAGCTCCGGACCCCGGGACCGTTTCCACATTTTTGGCGTACTGTCCCGGAGTCATAATCTGTTCAAGCAGCATTTCCAGCTGGACTTCACCCCATGTTCCCCGGGTTTTCACATTGGTCAGGACCCTTTTCAGATCCCCTACCCCCATTGCCAGCTGGTGCATTTCTCCCAATCCCTGATGAACTTTTTCGAGTCGTTCGGACACGAGCCGGAACGATTCACCCAGCCGTTGCTCTAGCGTCGCATGCAACTTTTCATCGACGGTCTTGCGCATTTCTTCCAGTTTCTTCGCGTTGTCGGCCTGAAGTTCTCGGATTTTTTCTTCCAGTGTCTGGCGGATTTCGGACATGCGTTTCGCATTCGATTCAGTCAGGGACGTCAGTGTCTGGTGCAGTGTATCTCCGAAACGTTTCATGGCATCCGACTGCTCCTGCCGGGCGAAAAGTGCCTGTTGCGCAATATTTTCACGCATTTTTTCAAGCTGTTCGGCATTGCCGGTAGTCAGTTTCGCCAGCTGTCCGGAAAAGGCCCGTATCTGGTCATTCTGCAGTGTGGAAACACTGGTCATCTGATGGGTGATTCCTTGCTGGAAACGGGCCAGTGAATCGGACAATTCCTGTCGGGTACCCTGTGCACTCACTAAAACCTGTTCACGTAACTGCCGTTCGGTGCGTTCACTGACGGCCTGTATGACGGCTTCCAGCTGTCTTCTGCATTCATCAGAAAAATCGCCGGAAACCGTTTGGCGTGTCTGTTTCAGGAACAGAATCAGCAAAAAAACGAGGCAGGCGGCTGCCAGAATAATCGGCAGATATATAAACAAGGTATTCATGAAAACGGTTTACAAAACAGATGATGGAGAAGGCGCCATTTTTCCGTTATTTTACCCTGTCCGGAAAAATGCCATTTTTATTTGCGCAAAATGCGCAGGCCGTTTAGCAGAACCAGCAGGCTTGCTCCTGTATCGGCGAAAACGGCCATCCACATCGTTGCAAAGCCAAACAGGGCCAGCGCGAAAAAAACCAGCTTGATTCCCAGCGCAATCAGGATGTTTTGCCAGAGAATGGAACAGGTACTGGCCGAAAGGTCAATCATTTGTGGAATACGACGCAAATCGTCATTCATGATAACGATATCGGCCGCTTCCATCGCGATATCCGTTCCCGCGTCGCCCATGGCGATACCGATATCGGCATGGGCAAGGGCCGGTGCATCGTTGATGCCGTCGCCGATCATGGCGGTTTTGCCGTACTGTTTTTGCAGTTCGCGGACAGCATCCAGTTTTTCGGAAGGCAGCAGATTGCCATGAACGCTCCCGATACCGGCTTCATCCGCGATAGTTTTCGCTGTTGTTTCATTATCTCCCGTCAGCATGACGGTCACGATGCCTTTCGCTTTCAGGGCTGCCAGCGCTTCACGCGAAGTGGCCTTGATGGTATCGGCTACAGCGAAAACAGCCAGTACTTCACCTCCGGAAGCCAGGACGGTCACTGTATAACCCAGTTTTTCGTATTCGAGCAACAGCCGATGGACATCCGGGCGACAGAGCCCTTTCTCCTCAATCAGGCGATGATTGCCCATGATCAGGAAATGTCCTTCGACCGTACCGGAAACGCCTCTTCCCGGCAAGTCGGTGAATCCGGAAACGGCTCTGGCCGTGCGATTCAGCCCAGATGCGATCGCTCTGGATACAGGATGGCCGGAACTGTCGGCCAAACCGGCCGCCCAGTCGAGAATATCGTTTTCCGGCAAGTTTTCCGAAATGATTTTCATATCCAGAAGGCGTGGCTTGCCTTCCGTAACCGTACCTGTCTTGTCGAGTGCCACGACTTTGATATGGCGTGCTTCTTCCAGATAGACTCCTCCTTTTGTCAGGATGCCACGCCGTGCAGCCGAGGCCAGTCCGCTGACGACAGTGACCGGCGTTGCGATCACGAGTGCGCAGGGACAGGCGATGACCAGCATGACAAGTGCCTTGTAAAGTGCCTGCAACCACGTCCAGCCGAACAGAAACGGTGTGGCAATGGCGACACACAGGGCGAACAGAAAGACCAGTGGTGTATAGATGGCGGCGAAGCGGTCGACGAAGCGTTGGGTCGGCGCACTGGTTTCCTGTGCCTCCTCGACTGCCCTGATGATACGGGCGACAACCGTGTCTCCTGGCCGAGCCGTGACCCGGAATTCCAATGTTCCGGACTCGTTGATGGTTCCCGCGAAAACAGAATCTCCCGGTTTTTTGTCAACCGGAATGCTCTCTCCTGTAACGGGCGACTGGTCGACGGTGCCGGTACCGCCGGTGACTGTCCCATCCAGTGGGATGCGTTCACCGGGACGAACCCTGACCAGTGCATTCAGTGCGACGTTCCTGACCGGCGTGGCAATCCATGTTCCCGTTTCATCGCGGATTTCGGCTGTCGGTGGCGTCAGGTCTAGCAGATTGCGGATGGCATGGCGAGCCCGGTCAACCGATCGGGCCTCGATCAGTTCGGCGATGGCATACAATGCCATGACCATCGCGGCTTCGGGCCACTGACCGATCAGGAAAGCGCCTGTGACGGCGACAGTCATCAGGGCATTGATATTGAAGCGCAATTTCAGCAGTGCTGCCAGTCCCTTGCGGTAGGTGGCAAAACCGGAAAGCCAGATTGCAACGGCAGACAGTGCCATGCCGCCGATTTTTACCGCCATGATGTCGCCAGAAACGAAATGCAGGATTTCGACAATGCATGCAATGGACAGAGCCAGCCAGTAACGCCAGACACGTTCTTCTTTTCGGGGAGAATCGGTTTCGGCACTTCCCGCCGCTATCCGCTCAGGAGCATATCCCGCCTGTTTGATAGCGGCGACACTTTTTTCGACGGTGTCATTGTCTGCATTGATAGACAGGGTCCGGGAAGCCAGCTGGAAATCGAGACTTTTGATACCTTCGATTTGGGACAAGATGTTTCTGATGTCGTTGACCTCGACCGTACAATCCATGCTGTCTATATAAAAGACTGCATGCCCCTTCGGATAGTTTCCTGCCGCTGTACGGGAAAAATCGGGTTTCCCTGCGATACAGGAAACGGCACATCCACAATGGGATTGTTCATGGGCATGGCTGTGTTCGTGCCCGTGATGATGGCTGCGGTCATGATGAATATGTCCGTCAACATGCTTTTCTTCATGATGGTATCCGTGGCAATTCTGGTGGACGTGATCGTGTTTGTGTGTTTCGAAAGGCTCATGCGCCATGATTTTTCTCCCCTTTTCCATTATTGGAAACTCTGTAGTCACTTTAGAGTCAAGAGGTTATACAATATGAATTGGAACGATATGGATAGCGGCAGCCGGAGAATGCGATGCCGTCGTGAAAGGAGCGCTTCATGAAAATCGGGGAACTGGCACAGAAAACAGGCATGCAGGTCGAAACGATCCGCTACTACGAAAAGCAGGGACTGTTGCCGGAAATCGGCCGGACGGGCAGCAATTACCGGATTTATACGGATGTTCATATAGACAGGTTGCTGTTTATCCGTCATTGCCGTTCGCTGGACATGACACTGGATGAAATCCGGGTTCTGCTGCATTTCAAGGATATGCCGGAAGAAAGCTGCGACCGGGTCAATACCCTTCTGGATGAACATATCGGTCATGTCGCCGAACGCATCCGGGATCTGAAGAAACTGGAGAAGCAGCTCAGAATGTTGAGGGAAAGTTGCCATGAAGCAAGGGATACGGCCAGTTGCGGGATTCTGAATGCGTTGTCATGCCCTGTTTCAGATGCATTCAACGAAAAGGGATCCGTCTGTTCCCATGTACACCGGACGCATGGCGGCGACTTGCATACCCAGCGCAAAAAAACGGATTGAGCGGGTATGGTGCGGCTGTTTTGACGGCAGGACATTTTGCGGGATAATGACAGTTCTGCTTTTTCGGTTCCGCACTTATGTTTCCAGACCAGTATTGCCAGCACAAGGCGGCAGGAAGCGGTTCCAGTTTCTATGTCAGTTTCCGTTTCCTGCCGCCGGAACGTCGCAAGGCCATTACAGCGCTTTATGCTTTCTGCCGTGAAGTGGACGATATCGTTGATGACCATGCGCTCGATTCCGGATCGGCTCGCGGAAAACTGGCGGGCTGGCGCAGGGAAATCGCCGATATGTACGCAGGTCATCCGGTTCATCTGGTCATGCAGGCATTAATGCCCCATCTCGGGCCCTGTTCACTTGAGTCGAAATATTTTGACGCCATTGTCGACGGCATGGAAATGGATCTTGCTCGGAAACGTTATGGCAATTACGCGGAACTGGAAAAATATTGCTGGCATGTGGCCAGTGCCGTAGGTATTCTTGCGGCCAGGATTTTCGGTGTGACGAGACCGGAAACACTGGAATATGCCGAAAAACTCGGGCTCGCTTTTCAGCTGACGAATATCATCCGGGACGTGGGCGAAGATATGGGAATGGGAAGGATTTACCTGCCCGCAGATGAAATGGAATTTTTCGGTGTTGCCGAAAGCGATCTGGAAAACAGACGCCAGACAAGTGCTTTCGTGGAGCTTATGCGCTTCCAGGCCAGACGGGCACTGGGGCTTTACGACGAAGCTTTCGCACTTTTGCCGGAGCAGGACAGGATTGCCCAGAAGCCAGGCATCATGATGGCGTTGATTTATCGTGAACTGCTGCAGGAAATCGAACGTTGCGGTTTCCCGGTTCTGACAAAGCGAGTCTCGCTGACAAGAATCCGGAAACTGTGGCTGGTATGGAAAGCCTGGCTGAATGAATAATAGGCGAATCGCTATTGTCGGAGCGGGATGGGCCGGCTGCGCAGCGGCTGTTGAAGGGATTTCTGCCGGTTGTCATGTCACGCTTTTCGAGGCATCGCACATTCCCGGCGGTCGTGCACGGAAAACGTTTCTGGAGGGTATGGCTGTTGATAATGGCCAGCACATTCTGCTCGGTGCATACAGGCAAACCTTGAGGCTGATGCGCCAAGTGGGTATCGATACACGGCAGGCTTTCCTGAATCTGCCGTTGCAGATGCACTATCCACCCTTTCCTGCAGTCATGGATTTTATTGTACCCCGCTGGCCGGCACCGTTGCATCTGGCTGCCGGTCTTTTGAGAGCGGAAAGACTCGATTGGGAAGATCGGCTAGCACTGGTCCGTTTTTTCACGCGTTGCCGGGCCATAGGCTGGAATATCGGCGAAGACCGTCCGGTCATCCGTTTGCTGGAACAGTTCCGGCAAACGCCCAGGCTCTATGCCCTGTTGTGGCGTCCGCTTTGTCTGGCGGCACTGAATACCTCTCCCGAAAATGCGTCCGCCAGGGTATTCATGGCGGTTTTGCGCGACAGCCTCGGCAGAAAAAGGGCCGATTCCGATATACTGCTTCCTAAAACCGATCTTTCCGCCATCTTCCCTGAAAAAGCGCTTGATTATTGTGCTGAACGTGGAGGAGTCATTCGTCTGGGCGAAACTGTGCGCCATATCGCGTTTGATGGTACAGGCTGGATAATCGACAAGGCGGCAGAAAACCGTTTTGATGCCGTGATTCTGGCGACACCTGCGACGGTTACCCGGTCGCTGCTTTCGGATATAGGGGACGTTTCGCCATTTTTGGCACTCGAGTTCGAACCGATCATGACGTGTTATCTGAAATATCCTGCGACGGTACGGCTAGAAAGGCCATTTTATGCCCTGCTTGATTATCCGGAAAAAGGGAAATGGGGACAATTCGTATTCGACAGGGGGCACTTCGTTGATGGACAACGTGGGCTTTTTACGGTCATCGTCAGCGTCGCGTCTGCCATAAGCGATAAAAGGAAAAACGGTCTGGTTGCCGGTATTGCCCACCAGCTGGCAGAGGGCTTCGGGAAAACGGAGCTGGAAAAACCGTTATGGAACCACGTCATTACGGAAAAAAGGGCTACTTTCAGATGTACACCTGATCTTGCTAGGCCGAATTGCCTATTTGATGAGCGTGGTCTCCTGCTTGCCGGCGACTATATCGCCGGCGAATATCCCGGAACGCTAGAGTCGGCAGTCTCAAGCGGTATCACTGCCATAAAAGTTTTGTCAGAAATGTAATGCCGATCCAGAACTGGAAATCAGTACTGAATCGGTTCTGCATCGAATTCGGAGAAAGGGTTTCTTCCTTTCTCTGATAAATGTCCACAGAAACCGTTACAGGTTCCGGAATTCCCGAACTCCATAAATGGCTGGTTTGCGATATGCACAAGCCGTTATACGGGAAAAATGGAAATGGCGTCAACGGAGTGTTACCATCTTTGCAAACATACCATGCTGTAAAGAGTAAACAGGCACATGCTCGCCAAGTGACACATCATCCATGACAAAAACGACGGAACGGACAGGCAAATCTGCCGGACACAGAAGACATCTCAATCCGCTTGAAGGCAGTTTGCTCGACAAGATACTGCTTTTTGCCTTGCCGCTGGCATTGAGCAGTCTTCTTCAGCAATTGTGCAATTCTATCGATGTCGCGGTCGTCGGAAAATTTTCTAGCAGTGAGGCACTGGCAGCTGTGGGAACCAACGGGCCGGTCATCGGGCTGATGGTCAATCTTTTCATCGGTGTTTCCATTGGTGCCAATGTGGTGATCGCCAATTATATCGGCCAGAAAAATGTGGAAGGTATTCGCAACACCATCAGTACCGTCGGTGTACTTTCCATGATTTTCGGTGCGGTACTGATGGTTGCAGGCATGATTATCGCGCGCCCCGTTCTGGTTTTGCTCGATACGCCGGAAAACATTCTCGACATGGCAGTACTGTATCTGCGCCTGTTCTTTCTGGGTATGCCCTTCATGATTTTCTATAATTTCGGTTCGGCCATTTTGCGTAGCATCGGTGATACCCGACGTCCCTTGTATTGTCTGATCGTGTCCAGTGTCGTCCATACGGTCCTGAATCTGGTTCTGGTCATCTGTTTCGATATGAGTGTCGCCGGAGTGGCCATCGCCACTGCGATTTCTTTTATGATCAGTGCGGCCATGGTGCTTTTCATTCTCATGCGTGAAGTCGATCCGTACCGCATGCACCTGATGCATTCCCGCATTCACTGGACTGAACTGTCCCGTATTCTGCATATCGGTGTCCCGGCCGGTGTGCAGGGAGTGGTTTTTTCCGTGGCGAACCTGTTCATTCAGGCAGCCATCAACCGGTTCGGTTCCGATGCCATTGCCGGTTCCGCCACCGCACTTAATTTCGAGATTTACAGCTATTTTGTCGTACTGGCTTTCGGCAATGCCGCAGTCACGTTTATCGGACAGAATTATGGAGCACGCCAGATGGACCGATGCCGACGCATTTTCAGGATGACGTTGGGACTGTCATCTCTGGCTCTGGGAATCATGGGATGCTTTTTCGTCTGGCAGAAAGCGTTTTTCATCTCGTTTTTTACATCGGATCCGGCTGTAGCCGCATTTGCCGGGGAACGGATGGAACTGCTGCTGATGCTTCAATTCATTACCGCCACTTTCGAAATTCCGGGTGCAGCTTTGCGCGGCCTCGGCCGTTCAGTATTGCCGACGATTCTGACGGTATTCGGTACCTGCCTGTTGCGCCTTTTGTGGATCTATCTGGTTTGCCCGCACTACCCTTCTTTCGATATGCTGCTTGTTATCTATCCGGTTTCATGGATCGTAACGGGTATTCTGGTGTGGGGAGCTTATTTCCTGGTCAGTCGCCAACTGTATGCCGAGGCCTGAAAAGCATCGGAAATGCCTTGCAAGGCAGGAAATCCTGCCTTGCCTGCCGTCGAACGCATGTTTTTCATTTTCGGCGGGACTGTTCTGGCATATCCTGATTGTGCGGAAACGGTGAATGGACAAGATGTTACAGTTCCCTGATTCTGTCGAACGCTTCGTCGATCCGTTCCACGCCAATGACCGTCAGTCCTTCAAAGGATTGTTTGGGAACATTGGATTTCGGGATCAGTGCAATGGAAAAGCCCAGTTTGACCGCTTCGCGCAGACGGTCCTGCCCTCTGGGTGCCGGACGGATTTCCCCCGCCAGTCCGATTTCGCCGAAAACGATCAGTCCACGGGGCAAAGGCTTGTTGCGAAGCGATGAATGGATCGCCAAAAGAACGGCCAAATCGGCGGCCGGTTCGCTGATCCGGACACCTCCGACCGCATTGATGAAAACATCCTGATCATAGGCAGCGATATTGGCATGCCGGTGCATGACGGCTAGCAACATGGCGAGCCGATTCTGTTCCAGACCGACGGAAAGACGACGTGCATTGGGCGTCGGCGAGGTATCAACCAGTGCCTGGATTTCGACGAGCAACGGTCGCATACCTTCCAGCGTCGCCATGACACACGAACCGGCAATCTGTCTTTCATGCTGTGAAAGAAACAGGGCGGACGGATTGGACACGCCTTTCAGTCCTTTTTCCGTCATGGCGAAAACGCCCAGTTCATTGACGGCGCCAAAACGGTTTTTGAAAGCGCGGATCAGACGGAAACTGGAATGCGTATCGCCTTCGAAATACAGGACGGTATCGACGATATGTTCCAGTACACGCGGGCCTGCCAGTGCACCTTCCTTGGTGACATGCCCCACCATGATGACAGTGGTGCCCGACTGTTTGGCGAAACGGGTCAGCTGGGCAGCACATTCCCTGACCTGCGCGACCGATCCCGGCGCGGAAGTCAGTGCGTCGGAATACAGGGTCTGGATGGAGTCGATGACGGCCACTTCAGGCTTGATACCAGAGAGCGTTCCCAGAATTTTTTCGAGCTGGATTTCCGCCTGCAATTGCAGGTTGGGGGCCATCAGACCGAGGCGTTTTGCACGGAGGGCTACCTGCGAGCCGGATTCTTCCCCGCTGACATACAGTACGTTTTTCGACTGGGCCAGATTGACGAGCGTTTGCAACAGAAGCGTCGATTTGCCAATTCCCGGATCGCCACCGATCAGTACGACACCTCCCGGTACCAACCCGCCCCCCAGCACACGGTCGAATTCACCGATACCTGAATTGAACCGCGGAACGTCAATTGCGTCGATATCGGACAGTGACAGTACCGGTGCCGTCTGGGCGATGCCCTGCCGACCGGAGGAAAAACGGTTTGATGAAACCGGTTCGACAATCGTTTCGACGAGGGTATTCCACTGGCCGCAAGCCGGGCATTTCCCGGCCCATTTGCTGCTGATGCCGCCGCATTCGGTACAGGTATACTGGATTTTCGCCTTCGCCATATGTCGTACCGTTCAGAATGGAGTTACCAGCATTCCACGATTCTCGGCCGCAATGACAAGGCGCACATGAGTTCGTAACCGACGGTTCCTGCCGCCTCGGCCACTTCATCAATGGGCAGTCCATTGCCCCAGAGAGTGACTTCGCTGCCAACATGTGCATCGGGTACCGGCGTCAGATCGACAGTGATCATGTCCATCGACACACGGCCAACCAGACGGGTTCTCGTGTCGTTGACGATAACCGGCGTGCCGTCGGGGGCCATACGGGGATAGCCGTCCGCGTAGCCGCAGGCAACGACGCCGATTTTCATAGGGCCTTTGGCGGTGAAAATGCTGCCATATCCGATAGAATCCCCTTCCCTGATATTCTGGATCTGGATGATTTCGCTCTTCAGAGTCATGACCGGTTTCAGTCCGTATTGCTCGGCTGTTTTTCCGCCCGGTGTACCACCATAGAGCATGATGCCGGGACGTACCCAGTCGGTGCGGATTTCGGGATGCAGCAAAATGGCGCCTGAATTGGACAGGTTGCGGTCACCTTTCAGTCCCCGGGTAGCTGCATCAAACCGTTTCATCTGTTCGTCCACGGACAGTATTGGATGGTTTTCCGCTTCCGAATTCGCGAAATGGGTCATGTAGGAAATATCACGGACATAAGGGATTTTTTTCAGTCTTTCCAGCGCACTACCGTATTCGGAAGGCAGAAAACCGAGCCGGTTCATGCCGGTGTTCATTTTGAGATGCACATCGACGGGCATTTCCAGATGCGCTTTTTCCAGCATATCGATCTGTTCGTCGCAGTGGACGGCAAAAGCGATGTTGTAGCGGGCAAGAATCGGCAGTTCGTGGGGATAGAAGAATCCTTCCAGAAGCAGGATCGGTTTTTTCCAGCCGATTTCACGCAGATGGATGGCCGATTCGATTTCGATCAGTGCAAATCCGTCCGCATCCGAAAAGGCACGTGCCGACCGCTCTAGCCCGTGTCCGTAGGCATTGGCCTTAACGACAGCCCAGATTCTGGCCCTGGGCACAGTCGAACGGACAACGGAAAGATTGTGCCGCATGGCAGCGATATCGATATTAGCAACAAGAGGTCTGGTCATGAGATATGCGGAAACTGGAAAAATGTCATACTGCGTTTGATGGTTTGCCATGCGAAACGCGTTTAAATACACATCTTACCTCCCTTGCACGCCGTGAGGCAAACATGACAGACGAATCTGTTTTGTGACAGTTATGATAGCGGATATTGTTCGAGAAAAATTCACGAAAAGACAAAAAAAACTGACCGATTGGTCTCCTATGGGTTAAACTTTTTTCTTTCGACGTTTCGACTGGACACGAGAATCATGAATCGAGGTTTTTATTCCGTCATGGCCGCGGAATTTTTCTCTTCGCTGGCTGACAATGCCCTTCTGATCGTTGCCATTGCACTGTTGGCGCAAATGAATGCGGCACCTTGGATGACACCGCTGTTGAGACTGTTTTTCGTGATGTCCTATGTCGGGCTTGCCGCTTTTGTCGGCGCTTTTGCCGATGCCCTGCCAAAGGGCAAGGTCATGTTCATCACCAATACGGTCAAATTCTGCGGTTGCAGCCTGATTTTTGCCGGTGTCCACCCACTGTTTGCCTATGCCATCGTCGGTCTGGGCGCTGCGGCATATTCGCCAGCCAAATACGGTATTCTGACTGAACTGCTTCCTGCCGAAAAACTGGTGATTGCCAATGGATGGATCGAGGGCCTGACGGTCAGTTCGATCGTTTTGGGAACGGTTCTGGGCGGCGCGCTGATCAACAAGCATGTTTCTGCTTTTCTTCTTGATCACATGACATTTGCCGGTTCGCCGGCCGCCGCCGCACTGGTCGTGATCATGGGAGTCTATGTTCTGGCCGCCCTGTTCAATCTGAGAATTCCCGATACCGGAGCACGCTATGCCAAACAGCCGATCAATCCGGTATTGCTCGTCAGGAATTTCTATCGCAGTTTCACGACACTCTGGCATGACAAGCTGGGCCAGATTTCCCTTGCCGTGACGACCCTTTTCTGGGGAGCCGGAGCAACTCTCCAGTTCATCGTGCTGAAATGGGCACAACATTCCCTGGGACTGACACTGGACAAGGCCGCTTTCCTTCAGGGGATCGTTGCGGTCGGCATTGCAATCGGTGCCGTTTCCGCCGCAAAATTCATCAAACTCAAGCAGTCTCTCAAGGTTATGCCGCTGGGCGTTGCGATGGGAATGGTCGTCATGATCATGACACTGGTTCATTCCGTTTATCTGGCTTATCCGCTTCTGGTACTGGTTGGAGCACTGGCTGGTTTTTTCGTGGTACCGATGAATGCGCTTTTGCAACACCGCGGGCATGTGCTTCTGTCCGCAGGCCATTCGATTGCCGTGCAGAATTTCAATGAAAACCTCTCCATCCTGACCATGCTAGGCATCTATTCGCTACTCGTTTCACTGGATCTTTCCGTCAATGCTGTGATCGTCATTTTCGGGAGCTTTGTTTCCTGTATGATGCTTCTGGTGATGCACTGGCATGCACGCAACCAGAAAGTCCAGGATTCCCTGCACCTGATCGGAGAAGAAAAGCGTCATTGAAACTGCAGGCAGATAAAAAAACGGGACATCAATACGATATGTCCCGTTTTTTATGGCGCGGTTCAGAAATGCGGCGACGGGGGACCGGCAAATTGCGGTAAAAAGCGAGATAGCACAGATCATGAACAGCAGCACGGCCGTTGTCATTCCGGTAATTTGCCTGCAACAAACAGAAAGAACAACGCCAGCATACAACACAACAGCGTCATGACACTGATGGATACGATCATGGAGCCGAAACCGGTCATGGGCGAGACGATGGCGCCGAACAGAAACATGCAGAATCCGATGACGGCGGAAGCTCCGCCTGCATTTTTGCGTTCGAGTGTCAGCGCCAGTGACGTCGAGGTCGGCAGAATCATGCCAAGGAAAGTCATCATGACAAACAACAGCGTTTCCAACAGGTAGAACGATCCGTTGAAAACCAGTACCGCCACAAAAGCGAGACTGGAAAGGCAAAGTCCGTATACACCGGATTTCAGGGCGGAAAACACACTGGAAAACCGTGGCGTAATTCGGCTTCCGACGATCATGCCGGAAGCGTTGATGGCGAAACAGATACTGTATGCGAAAGCATCAAGCCGGAAATGTTCCTGGATCAAAAAAGGCGATGACGCGATATAGGTGAAAAAGACGCCCATGGAAAACATTTGTATCCAGACATAGTTCATGAAACCGCCGTTTCGGACGATCGGAACGAATTTTCCGAAGGAATTGAGTACGCTGCCCGGTATTCGCCGTTCTTTCGGCAGAGATTCACCGAAACGTATGCTGACGCCGAACAGGACGATGCCGATAACCAGCAGGATGATGAAGATACCCTCCCAGTCGGTATATCTCATCACGAATCCGCCGGCAACCGGTGCGACGATCGGCGCCAGTCCGTTGATGACCATAAGCATGGAAAAAAAGTCGTTCAGCTCCTTGCCCTGATAGAGATCGGCTGCGACGGATTTGGAAATGACGACACCACCTGCTCCGGCGATACCCTGGAATATTCTGAAAAAAACAAAAGACTCAATATTCCATGCAAGAAGGCATGCAACGGTCGAAACGATAAACAATGCCATCGACAGGACCAGCGGTTTCTTTCGCCCGTATCTGTCGCTTGCCGGGCCAATCAGCAACTGGCCGGAGGCCAGTCCTGCCATGCTCGACGTCAGGCTCAGCTGGACCCATGAAGTGGATGTATTGAAACTGGCTGCCAGTGCAGGAAGGCCGGGCAAGTAAAAATCCGTGACGAACGGCCCGAAGGCTGACATCATACCCATCGCGATCAGCAGAAACAGGCGGGAATTCGTTTTGTGCGATATAACGTTTCGTTCAGTGCGCATTGGTAGAAAAACATCTGGAACAAAATTGTGTTTATAACCCTGACTGTACTGTTTGTACAAGTCATCCTGAAGAAGAGTTTGGCGTACATACGCCATCAGGCCAAAATCGGGTGAAAAACCGGGAATCATATCCTGTGCATGGAATCAGGAAGACGGATGATTATAGAAAACGCCTCACACCAGCCCATTTCAATAAATGCATACCGGTCTGGATGACATCATTGACAAATTCCTGAAGACGGCCTTTGTCATGCAGGGATATATTTGTGAACAGGTAGGATTTGCTGTTTTTCACGGCTACAATAGCCGCTGTGGGAAAAACGGCAAAAACCGTTTGTCCGGCAGAATACATAATTTTTTATGGCAGAAGCAGACAATCCGCTTGCAAAACCGTTTCCGGTGCGTTTCATGTCGCGCGAGGGCAGCATCAGTCTTGCCGTTGTGTTGTCGGTTCATCTGTTTGTGGCTGGCTGGATCGGATGGAATGGCAGTTTCGACGAGTCGGAAATGGCCACACCCATGACGGGTATTCTGGTTGCCGGGGACAGCGGGCACGGTAATGGTGAAAACGGGAACGCTCTTGCCAGACAGGCCGGAGAAAAGAACGGCGCTGACAGAATATTGCGGAAAAAAACACAGCCGATATCTGGAGGAACAGGGACAAAAACGACTGAATATGCTACGGAAAAAAGGGCCGTGAAAGCACGCGACGATGGTACGAACCGGGTAACGGCCAGGAAACGAGCGGTACCGCCGGACAAGGAAAGGTTGCCTGCTGTACTAGCGGAAAAAACGGATGGCGCGACAGGAGCTGTCGATGCTGTCGGTACCAGGACAGTCTTGAATGGAGGTGAAAACGTATCCGCCGGGACATCCGCTTACGGGAGCGGCAATGGAAACGGCAGCGGTGGTCACGGTGGCACCGGAAACGGTTCCGGCGGCTTCTTTGGGCCTTATGGCGATGCAAGTTTCCTGAAGAATCCGAAACCGCCCTACCCGGCTGTTTCACGCCGGATGGGCGAGGAAGGTGTCGTTGTCCTGTCCGTCATGATCGAGGCAGACGGGACGGTCAGCGATGTCAGGATAAAACGGTCCAGCGGTTTTCCAAGACTGGACGCGTCGGCGCTGGATACGGTCCGTCACTGGCAGTATGTTCCAGCGAAAAGAAACGGTTTTCCGGTAGCTTACCGGTATGCGCAGCCAGTCCGGTTTTCTCTGGACGATTGACGAAATAGACAAGGTATTTGGAATGGAACACAATCCTTACGGTTTACTTGCATTGTGGAATCAGGGAGGATGGATCATCCGGCTTGTGGCGCTTGTTCTTCTGGGTATGTCGGTCATATCGTGGACGATCATCGTCATGCGGGTGTGGAAAGCATGGAAACTGTCTGCTCTTTCCGGACAGGTCGCGGTTTTCTGGAAAGCGCCTTCCTTTCAGAAGGGACTGGAAATGTTGGAAACGCACCCGGACGACAATCCGTTTCATACACTGGCGAAAGAAGGCATGGCGGCGGCGGCATACTATACGGATGGTCCGGAAAAACTGCAGGAAAGGATCGGAATGGCCGAATGGCTGACGGAAAGCCTGCGTGGTTCGATCGACGAGAGTACGGCAAGGATGCAGGGCGGCCTGTCCGTTCTGGCATCTATCGGCGCAACGGCGCCGTTTATCGGTCTGTTCGGCACGGTCTGGGGGATTTACCATGCTCTTGTTTCCATCGGCATTTCGGGACAGGCTTCCATTGACAAGATCGCGGGACCTGTCGGCGAATCACTTGTCATGACGGCACTCGGTCTGGCTGTCGCGATTCCCGCCGTGCTGGGCTATAACGCCCTGATTCGTATCAACCGGCGTTTTGCCGGGAAACTCAACCGCTTCGCACGCCAGCTTTATGGCATGCTCCTGACGGAGTCGCCATTCAGGCACAGTATACAGGGGCCGGAGGAAAACTGAGATGGCATTTGGCGGTGGTCTGGACGATCAGGAAGAAGTCATGAATGAAATCAACGTGACGCCTCTGGTAGACGTCATGCTGGTATTGCTGGTCATTTTCATTTTGGCAGTACCGGTACTGACGCAATCGGTCAGTATCGATCTTCCCCGGACGGACCGCGTGAATACGGTCGTCAATCCTGTGATGGTGGCGATATCCGTCGGTGCGGACGGGACGGTTCTCTGGGATGGCCATCCTATCAATGACATGGAACTGGCGGATGCGCTTGAAAAGGCGGCGCTGGCCGATCCACAACCCGAAATCAGGCTGTATGGAGACAGAAAGGCTGCATATGAATACATTATCCGGGTGATGGCCACCGCGCAAAAAGCGGGGATCGAAAAACTTGGGTTCGTGACGGAACCGCGTGAATGAAACCCTATTCTTCCTTTTTCATTTCTGCATCGTAAATATCCATGGCACGGCACAGGTCCTGCCATGCCTGTTTCTTGCCGCCCGGCGTACGCAGAAGATAGGATGGATGGTAAGTCACGACCAGCGGGATTTTGCGGCCACCGTTGCGGAAGAAATGTTCCCTGTTCCTGAGGGATCCGAGCGATACGTCACGATCGGTATTCAGCAACGCGACAGCTGCCGTCTTGCCGAGCGCGATCATGATTTTCGGTTTGATCAGATCGATCTGGCGTTCCAGATACGGCATGCAGGTGGAGGCTTCCTCTTCCGTCGGCTGGCGGTCTTTTCCCGACTCGCTGGCACGGCATTTGACGACATTGGCGATATAGACGTTTTCTCCCCGTTTCATGTGCATGGCAGCCATCATGGCGTCCAGCAGCTTGCCGGAACGTCCGACGAACGGCTCACCCTGCTGGTCTTCATGGAATCCCGGGCCTTCACCGACGAACAGCCAGTCGGCATTTCTGTCGCCGATTCCCGGTACGACGTGGTTGCGTGTCGCGCAAAGATGGCAGCGCTGGCAACCATCGATTTCGCCGAGTATCTTTTCCCAGTTGTCAGGCCCCTGCTCCACTGCTGTTTCGGCGAATGGTCGCGGTTCCGGAGAGATGAAAGCGGAAGACTCTTCGTCGAATGGCACCGGCTGAGGCACGTCGCTGAAGAATGTTTCAGATGGTGGAAAATCAGACAGAAAAGGCGGAATATCCGAATCCGGTGCCGTTGTTTTTTCAGGATGGACGGTCCGGTTTGACTCGACGGCCGAGCCATCGGTATTTTTTCGTGTCACGATCTCCGGTTGAACTGCCCGGACAACCGGTTTTGCGGGTGGCAGGTCCTCGGGCATCTGTGTGGTATCACGCAACGACCAGACCGTGATGCCCATTTCTTTCAGATAGCGTTCGCGGGTGTCGTCGTCCAGTTCACTCATAATTCCAGCCTCATGACAAGCGCATCTTCCTTTGTATCGATATAGTAACCCTTGCGGATGCCAATCGTTTTGAATCCCGTATTTTTATATAGCGCGACAGCCGGCCCGTTGCTCGGGCGTACTTCCAGCAGCATGGAATCCATTTCCAATTCACGGGCAAGACCGACGGCCCTATTCAGCAACAACCGGCCGTATCCTTTCCCCTGGCATGCTTCCGCCACAGCGATTTTCAAAAGATGCATTTCACCGACGACATCCATGGCGATGAAATAGCCGAGCATTTTCCCAGAGGCATTGCGCAATACACAACCGTAGTCTTCCTGTGCGACTGAACTCTGGAAATTGGGATATGTCCAGTGGTATGAAAAGACGCTCTGTTCGATGTAGTACACTTCATGCAGGTCCTTAAACAGCATCGGAGCGAATGTCAGAATTTCGTCGTCAGGGGCATGACATGTGACAATTTCTGTCTCTTCCGTTTCAGTCCGGTTCGTGCCGCTCATGCCGTTTTTTCCTTCAGAGCCAGCCGTTCAGCCGTTTTCAGTGCGACCTTGTTGCGAAGATACAGCGGCTGGATTTCCCTTGCGCTTGCTGTTTCACCACGGCCGAGACGGGTTTTCCCTAACCGTGCAATCGCTTCGGCATGCGGGTAAATATCCGGATATTGCGGCGATTCTCCGGCAATGGGAATCAGTTCGCCTGTGTAAGCGGACAGGCCGTTTCCGCAGAATACCGGTTTTCCTTCAGGCGTGATGCCGGATGCCGCAGTCAAAGAGGGAACGGTAACGGCTTTCCACTGGCCGTTTTCAAGCCGGTATTGTGCCCAGTAAACCTCGTGCATCCGGGCATCCAGCAGGCACAGGATATCGGTTGCACCGGTTTGTTCGTGGCAGGTTTGCGCCATGGCCTCGAGTGTCACGACCGGTATGACCGGCAGAGATGTCGCGAAAGACAGGCCTTGAGCGATTCCGCACGCGGTACGCAGGCCTGTGAAAGACCCGGGACCACAACCGAATGCAATGGCATCGCAGCCGGCGACAGTCAGGCCTTCTTTTTTAAGCAGTTTCTGCAACATGGGAAGGACCGTAAGCGAATGGTTCGAGAAGCCTTCGCTGGACGCGGAATGGACCGTTTCGCCGCACATCAGGGCAACGGAAGCGATGTCGGATGAGGTATCAATGGCAATTATCGTAGACATTCCCGTATTGTACCTCGAGGTGACCGGTTGGCGAATATTCCGGTTTTACCGGTTTGCGGCAAAACCATACAGAGCAGTGGATAGCAAGCAGTGAACCGTCAAGTAATGGTTTCCGTCATGCAGTCATGTCCGGACGTGGATTCGTTTCACCAATGCGATGTTTTTTTCCTGTATCCGGCGTGTCGGACAAATATATTCTTCCTGAATAGGCCTTTGCAAACAGGCATTCAGCACAGTTCATGGAAAAACGGAGAGTGTCCTGCCGTTTTTTTCATGAACAGGATTGGCTGTCTACAATCGTGCAGAACGAAACAAAAGCCGTTATTTTTCATACTTCGTACGTCTACCGTGCAGCAAGGTCATCAGTAGCAGGAACCTACCGAAGAGACTGGAACGCAAGTGCTCCGGCTCAGTAGGAATCTCCTGCCTTTAGATGGGGGGAAGATGTCAAAGATCATGCAATTTGCGGGACGCCATTCCGACGAAAATCATCAGCGCCGCGACAATGCCGAAAACCGCATACAGGCTAGAGGCATGGGCGATGAACCCCATCATGGGTGGACCGACCAGAAGACCGAGATAACCTAGTGTCGTGACGGATGAAATAGCCAGATTGACCGGCATGATCTTCTGGCGGGAAGCAATGGAAAACAGGATCGGAATGAGATTGGATGCACCCAGTCCGACGATGATGAATCCTGCAAAAGCAGTAACTGTCGAGGGAGCCACCATGACGCAGATGAAGCCGGTAGCTGTAATGATGCCACTTGTCGTCATGACTTTCCGGATTCCGAGCCATTCCACCAGCCTGTCGCCGAACAGTCGGCCGGTCGAGATGGCGACGGAAAAAACGGCGAAAGCAAGACCTGCCGTGTCAGGGGCGACAGCCTTGGTGGTCGTCATGAAAAGCGCTCCCCAGTCAAGCACAACACCATCACCCATATACATGATGAAGCACAAAAGCCCCAGAAGCAGAATGCTGCCTTTGGGAAACACAAAGAAGGAACGGCTTTTCCCTTCGTTACCATACGGAAACAGATAACGCGCGAAAACAGCTACAAGCAGAACGGTCAGGGTAATGCACAGGCAGCAGGTAGCGGCCAGTGGAGACAATCCCGCTTTCAGAAGCAGGGAAAGGATGACCGCTCCGAAGAAACCGCCGATACTGTACATGCCGTGGAATCCGGACATCATGCTGCGGTTGCGTTCCTTTTCGACAAGAATGGCCTGAATGTTCATGGCGACATCCACCACGCCGGACGAAGCACCGAAAAGAAACAGCGAAACGCCGAATGTCAGCGGAGAGGAAACGAAAGCCAGTGCGATCAAAGACAGCATGAAGACGGCAGTTGAAACGACCAGTGTCCGACGGCATCCGTATCTGCCGGTTAGCCAACCGGCAAACGGCATCGACAGAATGGCGCCGGCTCCGATCAGAAGCAGCAGCAGTCCCAGAACGGCTTCATCGACAGCCAGACGCGTCTTGGCATACGGAACGAGTACCGCCCATGCGGAAATAGCCAGTCCCAGTATCAGAAAAACGAAACGGGTAGCGTGCCCATGACCTGTCGTTCCGGCGGCATGGGGCGGTGTCGTAGTGATATCGGTTGTCGTGGGGTTACTTGTCATGGATAAGCCTTTTGTGCAGTTTTTCGACAATCGTTGAATAAATCCGGTTGAAGGTTGCCATTTCCTCGCGTGAGATTTCATCAATGACGGCATCTTCATGAACAGCCAGTTCTTTCAGAATGGTTGTGATAGTATCGTGTCCTTTTGCCGTCAGATACAGTCTGGTTCGACGGCGGTCAGCAGGATGGGGTTCCCGGCGGATCAAACCGTTTTTTTCAAGCTGGTCCAGAAGGCTCGTGACGGTCTGGCGCGGAATGAAAAGCATGTCGGAAAGCATAGCCGGCTCGACTTCCTTTTCAGATCTGAGCATCGTGTCGAGAATAATCAGCCAGGTGTAGGAAATACCGCGCTTTTTACACCATTCGGCATAAATGTGGTTTTCCTGCTGGACAAGCGTGAAATGGCGGTAAAAGATTTCATCGGTAATCATGGCCGGTATCCTGAAACTGTCATTTAATCAAATCCGATAAGAGATTATCCGAAATCGGACCAATTGACAACCTTTCTTTTTTCCAAGTATTTTCCTGAATGGAATGTCAATGGTGATCTGTCGGGAGACAGGAAAGGAATTTGAAAATCCGTTTATCTAAAATGAAATTATTTTTTCTTTATTAATCATTATGTTGAAATGATCTCATAAAGTTGTTTATTGATTTTTTACATGATCTGCCCACAGCCGGACAGTGTCGGCCTGACTGGAGAATCCGTTCCTGTATTCCTGGAAACTGTTGTTTTTTTCGGTGTATGACGTAACAGGCAGGAACGGTGTTTACCGCAACAACCTGTTGTATTCTTTCATGAGGCAGAGATTTTGCACGACTTTCAGGCCAGCATCCGATGCAATTTTGACTGCTTCCCCGCTTGTGATTCCCATCTGCATCCAGAGCACTTTCGCGCCGATGGCGATAGCCTGTCTGGCGATGTCTGGAATGAATTCAGGTCGGCGGAAACAGTTGACCATATCGACCGGTATGGTTTTTGGAATATCCAGAAGTGACGGATAGCATTTTTCTCCCAGTCCTTCCGTCAGATCAGGATTGACCGGAATGATCCGGTAACCCGCCTCATACATGTGTTCCGGCACGTAATAAGAAGCTCCCCTTCCCGGATCGTCCGAAAAGCCGACGACGGCGATGGTTTTCGTTTCTTCCAGTATTTTCCTGATTTCCTGAGGATCTTTCACGAGCATATCGTTCTCCTTGCAGATGGTGTTCCAGTATTGGCCGGGCAACTTTTTGTTTTGTCTGAAAAGACAGAAAAAAGCATTGATCCATATTCAGTATTCCGGTGGGTAGAATACGGCATGGCGTTTGTGAAAATTCAGAAAATACCAACGTCGTCTCTTCACTTTTAGAAGAGACTGCAATTAACCACAATAGGAGTCTCCCGCCTGAAGGCGGGGAGGATGTCAATTCAGGAACTGTTCAGTGTACTGTTCCAGCATACAACGGTCGGAAACAACCTTGAGCCCGGCATCGCTGGCGATTCTGGCAGCTTCCTCGTTTTCGATACCCTTTTGCATCCACAATACCTTGGCTCCGATAGCAACTGCTTCGCGGGCGATCTCAGGCATGGCATCCGGTCTGCGGAAACAGTCGACGATATCAACCGGAAACGGAATGTCTTTCAGGGAAGCATAGGCTTTTTCTCCCAATCCTTCAGTGACAGTCGGATTGACCGGTACGATCTGATAACCATGTTCCTTCAGGAATTTCGGCACATAATGCGCCCCTTTTTCCTCATTGGTGGAATAACCTACAATGGCGACTACGTGGTTGTTCTTCAATATTTCCCTGATACCTGCTTCGTCTTTAACAATCATGTTTGTTCTCCTGATAGATTGGGTCGGGACTTTTTATCGTCTGTTTTTTAGGTACATTTCCAATTGACCAGCTCATTATCGCCCAGTTCCACAAATCCTGCAGCGAGTATTGTGTTTTTCCTGGATGAAGATTGAGAAAACGCATGACCTCGACAAGAACCCGGACGGGATCATCCGTTGCGACCGGCCTGGCATGGGTCTGTTTCGACAGTTTCTCCCCCGCTTCATTGACGGCAAGCGGCAAATGGGCGTAAACGGGAATGCGTTGTCCAAGGCACTGGTACAGCCAGATCTGCCGTGGAGTGGACGCCAAAAGATCGGCGCCCCGTACGATATGGCTGATTCCCTGTTCGATATCGTCTGCCACGACGGCCTGCTGGTAGGCGAAAAGGCCGTCGGCACGCAACAACACGAAATCGCCCACGTCCCGGAAAAGATTCTGGGACTGATATCCTTGTATGGCATCGTTATATTCGATGGTTCTGTCCGGAACTTTCAGGCGCCAGGCGCGTGCTTTTTTTCCCGGTAGAAGACCGCTGCGGCAAGTACCCGGGTAAATATGGGCTCCATCGACTCCGATCGCCGAATCGGCGATTTCCTTCCGGGTACAGGCACATCCATATACAACCCCCTTCCTTTTCAGGGTCTCGAATATATCCCGGTAAAGGGCTGTACGTCCGGACTGGCGAATGACCGGACCATCCCATTCGAATCCGCAGGCTTCCAGCGTGCGAAGAATGGACGTCTCGAATTCGGGATGGCAGCGTGTGGTATCGACATCCTCGATGCGGACGATCCATTCGCCGCCATTTGCTCTGGCGTCCAGATAACTTCCGACAGCAGCCACCAGTGAACCGAAATGCAGTTCTCCGGTCGGTGATGGAGCGAAACGCCCACGATAAGGTCGGGTATTCAAAGTGCCGTTTCCTCAAACCAGAAAAAAACGGATGTCTGGCGTGCCGTTTGTCCCGTTTTTGCGGACGGACAAGGTCTGCATCGGCAAAAATCACGCCATTGCTTCCGGGCTTACGTTAAAATAGCAACCCCGAGTTTACCGCTTTGTTCCGTTTGCCGCCATTATGACGTTTATGCAGCTCAAAGAACCGGATTACCCTCTTCTGGATAAAACCCTGACGGAAAATTCATGGATTGTCGCCTGTTTCTGCGCCCAATGGTGCGGGGCATGCCGCGGATGGCGCCCGGCATTCGAATCTCTGGTTCCGAAATACCCTGATATTGTCTTTTTGTGGATCGATATCGAAGATCATGCCGAATTGCTGGGTGATCTCGATATCGAGAATTTTCCCAGCCTCCTGATCCAGTATGGCGATATCGTCAATTTTTTCGGATGCATTCATCCCGATGCCGGTGTGGCAGAACGTCTTCTGAAGAGCCAGCTCGATACCGGTCTTGACGAAATGAAACGGCTGGCATCCAGCAATGAGGAGCATACCTGCTGGCAAAAGGAAGTGAATCTGAGAGCGCTGCTTCGGCGTGTCGTTGCGGAAAATGCCTGAGGTTTTCACCTACGTCACTTCTTTCACTTCCGCGACATTGACTACTTCTTCCATGCGCCAGACACAGGGTTTTCCCTTGTTGCTTTTCTCTATATCGTCCAGTACAGCTTCATGCTTTGCCAACTCTTCTTCCGTAGGAGAAAGCACAAGGACATGAAAAGCGGAAAGAGGCTTGCCTTTGGCTACTTCATCTTCGGCTGCCAAGGTCAGTTTTTCGATCTCGAGCGTTTCCTGCCCACGAGTCATGGCCAGATAGACTTCGGCAAGCAACTCTGCGTCAAGCAGTGCTCCGTGCAATGTTCTGTGGGTATTGTCGATTTCGAACCGTTCGCACAGCGCATCCAGCGAATTCCTGCGTCCCGGAAACATATCGCGTGCCTTGACGAGGCTATCGGTCACGCAAGCGACCAGTTCTTCAACGGGTGGCAGATCGAGTCTGGCCAGTTCGGTATTCAGAAAACCTATGTCGAACGGCGCATTATGGATAACAAGTTCAGCGCCGCGAATGTAGTCGCAGAAAGCCTGAGCGATTTCGGCGAATTTCGGTTTGTCGGAGAGAAATTCCGTAGTCAGCCCGTGCACGGCCAGGGCGTCCGGATGGGAATCTCGTTCCGGATTGATATACCGGTGAAAGTGGTTTTTGGTGACTCGGCGATTCAGGATTTCCACACAGCCGATTTCAATGATCCGGTCACCATCGTTGACATACAGGCCGGTTGTTTCGGTATCGAGTACGATCTGTCTCATATTGTGCTGTTTTTGTTTGCGGTGTCGTCTTCTCTGTTTAAGCGGCGTGCGATGAAAGCGCCATCATACCGCGCGTTTAGCGGAATGCGGACACGATGACCACTTCCCGGTGCCACGGAGATGGCTTTTCCTTCCTCATCGGTCATTTTTTCCAGTGGGACAACAGTGTTGCCTTGCGGATGAAATATTTCCAGTATGTCGCCGACCGAAAATCGGTTTTTGACGAGAACGGTGGCCCAGCCATCTCCGGTGGAAACGATGTCGCCGACGTAATGGCTGTTATGCAGTTCGGAAGCGCCAGTCATATAATTCTGGTATTCCTGTGTATGGTGGCGCTGATAAAAACCGTCGGTATAGCCGCGGTTGGCTAATCCCTGAAGCGCGCCCAGCAACGTGATGTCGAACGTCTGGCCTGCTACGGCATCGTCAATGGCCTTGCGGTAGGCCTGTGCTGTCCGGACAACATAGTATATGGATTTGGTGCGTCCCTCGATTTTGAGGGAATCAACGCCGATTTCGACAAGCCTTCCGATGTGTTCGATGGCGCGCAGATCTTTCGAATTCATGATGTAAGTGCCATGCTCGTCTTCCAGAATGGGAAGAAGCTGGCCGACTCGTTTGCCCTCTTCGATCAGATAAACCCTGTCGGCAGCCGGATGACGGGGCATACCGCCCAGTGCGGAAAGCGACGTTTGTGCCGATGCCATGATCTGTGCCACATCCAGCGGCAGGATGTCACCGGTGGCATCTTCCGTCGCATTGGCGATTTTGTAGCTCCAGCGACAGGAATTGGTACAGGTACCCTGATTGGAATCGCGGTGGTTGAAATAGCCTGACAAGAGGCAACGGCCCGAATAGGCAACGCAAAGCGCGCCATGCACGAATACTTCCAGTTCCATATCCGGACATCGCTGGCGGATTTCCGCGATTTCATCTAGCGACAGTTCCCGTGACAGGATGACACGGGTCAGCCCAATGCGTTCCCAGAATTTGACATCGGCCCAATTGATGGCGTTGGCCTGTACTGACAGGTGGATGGGAATATCGGGCCACTTGTCTCGCACCATCATGATCAGACCCGGATCGGCCATGATCAGGGCATCCGGCTTCATGCCGACAACGGGCGCCATATCATCCAGATAGGTTTTCAGCTTGGCGTTGTGCGCATAGATATTGCTGGCAACGTAAAATTTCTTGCTGCGCCGGTGGGCTTCATCAATCCCCTTTTCCAAGGTTTCCAGTGTCGAGAATTCGTTGTTTCTGGCACGCAGGCTGTAACGTGGCTGGCCGGCATATACGGCATCGGCGCCGAAATCGTAGGCAGCCCGCATTTTTTCAATGGAACCGGCCGGCAGTAACAGTTCGGGTGAATGAGACATGACAAAACTCTCGTTTAAGGAAAAAGCCATTATAGCGAATGCACCTGCCGTCTTCACGGAAATGTCTATTCTGGCGGAATTTTGCAGGAAGTGTGAATAAAGATGTTTTTGTTTAATATTGCGAAAGGAGAAAGACGTGTAAAAATGGCCAGTGATGTTCGACTGAACGGTACCGGACCTTCTACAATTCCTCCGGCGACCTGTACACGGTCCGGCAATGAATCTTCCCGGACCTTCCGGCACGGAAACATGGAAACAGCAACTTATTCCGTGACCGGAAACGAAAAAATCCTGCCCGTACATCACCGTAAACTGTTCTCTCCCGGAATTTGTTGCTAAACTTTTCTGGTTGAAATCCGGACAGAACTTTCATGAAAAAATGGTTTGCCACCTACGGCCTGATTTTCTCCCGTTATCTGGACTATAAAGGACGTTCGCCGCGGTCTGAATTGTGGAATTTCATCATCAATACCGCGTTGATTGAACTGGTTATCTATATTTTTACGGAAAAAAGCGTATTTTTCGCCATTTTCCATATTGTCGCCATGATCGTCTTGGCAGCCCTTTCCGTTCGCAGGTTCCACGATATCGGATATTCAGGATGGTTTTTGATTGCGCTGTTTATTCCACTTGTCAATCTGGTTGCCATTTTCGTGCTGATGTTTTTCAAGAGCGTGCCGGAAAAAAACCGATACGGTTCCCGGCCTTTGCAAAACGAATAACTCTCAGTGGTGGTCGTTCCAACGCTTCAACGTCGGGAAAAACGCTTTCATGAGATGACGTGCCTCATCCTGTGTCATGCCTTCCTGCAAGGCGAGATGGGGTGTGCAATGTTCGATCATCTGATCCATCGTCATGTCCGACGTGAATTTTCCGTGATTGTAGCAGTAGCTGCAATAATCCGGATTGGTCGTTCCGTTGGCGTTTTTGCCATAAACGATATCTCGGTCCGACATCGGCATGCCGCACGACTGGCAACGTTCTTCATTTTCCATGGCAAAGATCCTCTCGTCAGTCAAAATGTCCGTCACGGATTGCTTCGTTTACTTCGACGGAGCATTTATATATAAAAAAACGGGTATTGAAAAGCAGTATTTCAGCCATTCATGTCTTTTTATCAAGCGTACCGTAAAACCCCGTTCTTAAGGAAGAGGAAATAAGGCAAGGATTGCGAAGCGATCCAGACACCCCAAATCCATAGGCCAAGTATAGAATGGGAAAAGAGAGATTGTCCGTTATACCATGCAAATAAAGAAAGCCTTTCGATACGAGCTGATGCCAAAAGGAGAACATATCCGCAAAATGAAACAGTTTTGCG
>CAVKGJ010000037.1:0-5411 GCA_963655605.1 Oscillospiraceae bacterium | reverse complement strand
TCCTTCAAGGGCTTTCTCTATGAGGCGTTTTCGCATCCCTCCGATAAAGACATCTGTTTCTTCTGCCTTGATATCGTCAAGCCCTGGCTGGCTGATGATTCCGTCTATCTTTTCTGCTTCATGGCTGGAAATTCCATTCCGGTTTTTCTCCTGAATTATCAGTTTTTGAATTTCCACAGTATCTTTTACAGACTTGCCTGAACAGCCGTCGAAAAACTATTTCGAAACTTTTGCCAGCGGAAACATCACGGTAACGACCAGACCTCCCTTTTCCCGATTTCCCAGCCGTACACGACCGCGGTAACGCTTCGCAATCCTCGATACAATGGCCAGTCCCAGACCGGAACCGTTCGCTTGGCCTCTTGCATCATCTAGCCGTGTAAATGGCCGCAGCATCCGCTCGAAATCAGATTCCGGAACACCCACGCCATTATCGGCAAGCTCGATTTTCACTTCATTGCCTTCCTTGCAGCACACCATATCGACTTCAGCCAAGCCACTCCCCGGCGTTCGCCCATAACGTTCCGCATTGGTCAGGACATTATTGACAAGACGCCTGATATCAATCTCATTTGCCGAAACCGACAATCCATCTTCTATGCGTGCATCAAGTTTCAGTCCGGGACGTCGCACTGCCTCATCGACCATGACATGCAAAAGCGAACTGATATTCACTGTTCCGGAAACGGCTGGTGCACCCAGACGGGCGTAATCCAGAAACTGGCCTACTATGGCATCCATTTGTGAAATATCCGTCTGCATGCCTTCCCTGCTTTCTTCGGGCAACGACGACATTTCGAGTTCCAGACGCATGCGTGTCAGAGGTGTTCTCAAGTCATGGGATATACCCGCCAGAATTTCCGTCCTGTCCTGATCGACACGTTCCAGATCCCTGACCATCTGGTTGAAACTGCGATTGGCGGCCCTGATTTCGGTCACTCCCTTTTCCGGCAAGGATTCCGGCAATTTGCCATTTGCCATTTGCTGTGCGGCATAGGCCAACCTGGCCAGAGGTTCATTCAGCAACCGAGAGACAAATCCTGCCCCCAACAGTGACAAAACAAGTACGATGCCACCCCATCCCAGCCAGCGCAGACCGGAAATATCCCTGACACGTCCGTTATCCAGCCGGAGCCAGTAAATATCATCTTCATCCAGTTTGAAACTTACCCAGAATCCGGGCATATCATTGACCTTGGGAGACAAAATAGTGTCATTCCCCATTTTCTGCTGCATATAGGGAAGCATACTCTGCATCAGATCATTTCCGTTGGTCACCGGTTCGATCTGGTCGGTAGGTTCAAGAGGGTAAATCCGGATACCTTCATTACTGGCCAGATCAAAAAGCAATTCACGCCTCGATTCCGGCTCCGAATGTACCAGTGCCGCCCGGGTAATCGTAACAACCGATACGACCTGTTCGGATATGGCCTGTGCGCGGGAACCCCGCAATTCAAAACGGAAACTAGAAACCCATGCTCCCATGCTGATAGCCAGCAAAATGCCTACCAGAAAAAACGTTCGCCAGAAGAGGCTGCTCTTCCACCACGGCACACGTGAAATCGGTAATACGGATTGCATGGTTCCGTTCTGTACACTATCAGACATTTTGATAACGTTTACCGTGATACCCTGTCGGGAATGAAAACATAACCCAATCCCCATACCGTCTGGATATAAAGCGGATGGGACGGGTCAGGTTCAATCAGTTTACGCAGTCTGGATATCTGAACATCCAGACTGCGGTCGAATACCTCGTATTCCCGCCCTTTGGCCAGGGACATCAGTTTGTCGCGTGACAAAGGCTGTCTTGCATGCGATGCAAATGCTTTCAGAACAGCAAATTCCCCCGTCGTCAACGATACGTTTTCCCCGTTTTTTTTCAGTGTCCGGTTACCCAGATCGAGCTGAAATTCACCGAAATGAAAAACCTGTTGCGTATCCGATGGAGAACCCGGAATTTCCTCAGGATGCCGTCTTCTCAGCACGGCTGTAATCCGCGCCAAAAGTTCTCTGGGATTAAACGGCTTGGGCAAATAGTCGTCCGCCCCCATCTCGAGCCCGATAATTCTGTCCGTGTCCTCGCCCTTCGCAGTCAGCATAATAATCGGGGTCTTGTCCCCGCCGCCACGCAAACGGCGGCAAATGGACAAACCATCCTCTCCCGGCAACATCAGATCAAGCACCAGCAGATCAAAACGCTCGCGCACCCAGAAACGGTTCATGTTCTGTGCATTCTCCGCCGTCGTTACGGCAAAACCGTGTTCCGCCAGATACCGCCTTAACAGATCCCTCAAACGGACATCATCATCCACTACCAGAATTTTGGTCTGACGTCCCTGCTTTTCCAAATTGTCTTCTGTTCCCATAATGATATTGTCCACAAATAATCAATCCGTCAGAAAAAGACTAGACCAGAATGCAAAATTTCACGAAATGGCATTACACAAAGTTACAAACTTTAACGTTTTTTATTACCCTATCACTACTTTATTGTCTACACTAAGGTCGAATTATTCCAGTATCGTTTCCGATCTTGAACAGTGGCATCTGCCGATTATTGTAAAGACATGAAAGTTTTCCTCTCGATTCTGTCCGGTTTTCTCATCCTGATATTCAGATTGGAGCCCCTGTTTGCCGCACCGTCCAGTAACATTTACAACAATGAGCTGAACTATTCCGGTACCGCCACGAAAGCATCCCGGCTTTCCAGGGAAGAGAAAGCCCACATACGCTCATTGCGACGCCAGCATACGCGGGAAGCCTATGACCGGAACGATACGACACCCGCTTCTTTCCGGGACGACGACAGCCACCGTTATCGCAAAGGAAAAAAAATGACGGCCGACGAACGCATGAAACTGAGACAACAAATCGATGAGGTGGGACAAACCATTTATCACCAGTGATAAAAAAAACTGCTGAAATTATCAAAAAGTTGGCTGACGGATTTTTTTATGTCAAAATAGCATGTTCAAAAGTTTTAGCTGACTCAGTTAACTTTTCAATCTACAATTTGACTTAACCGCGCAAGTGGTCGGCAATCAGGTCGGGAAGCAGGCAGGACCCATGAAGTGCCGGCTGGCTACCAACAATCAGAGGCAATAAATGAAAGAAGGCATCCATCCAGAGTATCGTGAAGTCGTATTCCAGGACGTTTCATGCGATTTCAAGTTCATCACCCGTTCCACTATTCCGACTCGTGAAACCATCATGTTCGAAGGCAAGGAATACCCTCTTGTGAAAGTTGAGGTTTCAGCTGAATCGCATCCTTTCTATACTGGCAAATACAAAATCGTCGATACTGCTGGCCGTGTTGAAAAATTCCGCCAGAAATTCGGCAAGGTCGGTTCAAAGGTTTCTGCCGGCTGATATTCCGATCCATGAGAAAGGCAGCTTCGGCTGCCTTTTTTTTCCGAACTTTCGTCGGCTGAATTCACGTCTGTATTTTACCCATGTCCGATACACAGCCCAGCTTGATTCCACCCTTAAAGCCCGTCCGTCTTCCGGCTGCAGCGACTTTGACCCTGCCACGCTGGGGAATTCTTCTGCTCTGCCTGCTTTACATATTGCCTGGACTGATCGGACGAGACCCATGGAAAAACAGTGACGCAGCCGATTTCGGTGTCATGTGGACGATGGCCCAGCACGGATGGCAGGACTGGCTCTGGCCGAATATCTCCGGTCTTCCGGTTCCAGAATCGGGCCCACTGGCGTTCTGGATCGGAGCCGTATGTATCAAACTGTTCGGAAGTGTACTGGACGCTCCGCTTGCCGCACGCATCGCCCCTCTGGGCTTTTTCCTGGTCGGAGCCTATTCTGTCTGGCATACCACTTACCTGCTTGGCCGCCGTACAGAGGCACAACCCATGCGGCTTGCATTCGGTGGACAACCGGAAGCTCTTGCGTACGGACGTGTACTGGCTGACGGCGCATTGCTGATTTACCTCGGTTGTCTTGGCCTTCTGATGCACAGCCATGAAACCAGTGTTGAGGCACTTTTCGTCGCACTGATAGCTTATGTGCTTTACCGGTGTACCCGTTACATTGATTCCCCCACCATCAAAAACGCCTGTCTGCTCGGACTAGCGCTTGGTGCTCTTGTATTGACCAATGGACTGGCCACTCCTTCCGGGCTGTACCTGTGTTTTCTCGCAGGCATTTTCTTTTGCAAGCTCCCCCGGCAAAAACATGCCGTCCATTTTCTTGTATCCCTCGCTGTCACATGCATCATTGTCTTTTCATGGTGGGCTGTATTGAAACTGTCCCTTCCATACGGCAATTCGCCGTTTTCAGCATGGTTTGCCTGGAATCTGATGCAGATCGGTCTACCGACTTTCGACTCCATTAGCACCTTTTTCCGAAACGGTATATGGTTTTTCTGGCCTGCATGGCCTTTTGCAGGATGGGCCATTTATGCGTGGCGTCGGCAGTGGCGTTCCGCGCATGTTCTGGTTCCCCTCCTGTTTACCATCACCTTTCTGGTTCTGGCCTTTTTCAATCCTCAAAAAGAAGAAACTGTTCTGCTCTCGTTTTTGCCGCCACTGGCCATTCTGGCAGCGCTGGGATTACCGACTATGAAACGCGGAGCAATCAACGCCATCGACTGGTTCTCGGTTATGACACTGACCCTGTGCGCCCTGTTCATCTGGCTGGCATGGTTTGCGAGACATACAGGATGGCCGGGCAGCATTGCCAGAAATGCCACAAAACTGGCTCCCGGTTTTCTTCCCGAATTCAACATTTTCGCAACCGCATTCGCGGCATGTGCCACCATAGGTTGGTTCGCCCTGGTGTACTGGCGGCTTTCGCGACAACCATCTGTTTTATGGCGAGCAGTCGTCCTGTCTACCGGCGGCGTCATTTTATGTTGGGTATTATTGGCGACCCTGTGGTTGCCCTGGATTAATTACAGCAAGAGCTATGCAGGCATCGCTACGGAAATGGCAACCCACATTTCCAATAAAAACAGTTGCATAAAAACAAATGTATCCGCTTCCCAAAGGGCATCATTTGCCTATTTCGGAAACCTTCGTTTCGAAGGATTCGATCCTGAACCCTGTCATTACCTGCTGTTGGGTGACCGAGTTCCCAAATACAGCCGCCCCATTTCACCCCGGACATACAAAAACATGAAACTGGTCTGGGAAGGTCATCGCCCAAGTGACCGCGGAGAGCGCTTCCGTCTTTACCAGTCCGTAAAGTGAAAACGGACCACCAGCCACACACCTGAGATCATCCGTTTTGTCCTGCCCATATGAATCGGCCAGCTGGCAGCCATTGCCAATTCCGTTCCGGATACAACGATTGAGTCGTTGAAGGTGCCGCAACTGGAGCTGGCAGCCATTGCTAAATTCCGAGCCTGTAACGCATTCTGTGGACATTTATCAGAGAAAGGAAGAAACTCTTTC
>CAVKGJ010000036.1:0-2665 GCA_963655605.1 Oscillospiraceae bacterium | reverse complement strand
AGATTATTGTTTGGCATATCGCGGTCATTTCCATTTACAGCTAGGAAAGAACTGGTATTCATGAAATGTTCAGCATATTCATTTTTTGGCGCGTCAAAAGAGACTTTTCCCACAGTACGATTTTGGGTAAAACCACATTGCTTAAATATTTTCGCATCCTCATTAATCTTATCGTAACCACCGGTAATGCCCACGCGTATAGGCAAATCAGTTTTTTTGATAAATTTGAGGAATGACAGATTTTCAGCTAGTTTAGGAAATATTTTCGTCGAGCAGACATAGATCATGTCATAATAGGAATCATGATAACGGACAAACAGGAAAATGGCCTGACAATCCAGTTGGAACAGAAGCGTTTCATGTTCTTTTAGCGTATCTAGGAGTTCGTGTGCATTCAGGAAAATATTGGTAGAACATGACCGGTTGTTTTTTCTGATGGAATCAATAAGTTCGAAATAATGCGAGGGAGCTGTCGTCAACATGTTGCTCCCCCATTGAAAAACATGCTTGTACCGGTAATATATTTGGCCGCATCGCTCAGAAGATAAGCTGTTGCCTTGGCGATGTCTCCGGGGGGAATGAGGCCGAGAGGCTGGAAACCGTTGTCGATGATTTGCTGGTTCAGTCCGCCATCTGTTATATCGTCTAGTGCGGCGCGCATTCTTTCCACATCCACGATAGCAGGACGAATACTATTTATGGTGACATTGCGGGTAACCAGTTCTCTGGCCAGACAACGTACAGCTGCGTCCATGGCGGCCTTCGATGCCGAATATGGTGTGAAATACCGGTCACTGCTGACACTGGCGAGGGATGAAATGGCAACGATATGCATTGTATCCTTCCGTGGTTTTTGGGTGACCAGTGCACGGACAAATTCCACAAAAGGGTAGAAATTGACCTGCATGACGTGATGCAGACGTTCGTAGGTCAGATCACGGAGACGCATGGTATCGCCGATTCCGGCGGCATAAACAAGGCCATTTACGTTTTTGCGTTCTTCCAGTATTTGAGCGACCATGCTGGAAATTTCGTCAATGTGGCTGACGTCGAAACCATAATAAGCGTGGTTTCCGGATAGCATTTTTTTTCTGATAGCTTCCATTTTTTCGGTGCGCCGTGCCATCATGGTCACGTTTGCGCCGAGGGCAGCTAGTTCCAGTGCGATACTTTCACCGATACCGGATGATGCGCCGACGACAAGATAATGTTTGCCTTCATGTTCCTGATTCATTTGCATATCCTTCATATTTATTGTGCTAGCGCATCATCGAATCGGCCGTCATATGCGAAAATGGAAGATATGACTGAAGGTTCCAGTTCGATTTCCGCCACTCCCCAGGAAAGACCGATACCGAATGCGGATGTCAGGAGCCGAAGCCTGTCTTTCTGATTTCCAGCATAAGCATCTACCAGAGTAAGCGGTAGGGAGGTACCACTTGTGTTGGCAAAACGGTCTACGGTGACAGGAACCTTGTCCATCGGAAATTTCAGCCGTCTGGCAATGGTCTTCATGATTTGCATATTGGCCTGATGCAAAACCAGTCCATCATAGTCTTCGGTTGTCCGATTTCTTTTCTGCATGAACTGCTTGATACTTTCGACGACGGTTGTAGTCGAAAAAAGGGTGATTTCCAGTCCGTCCATATAGTTGTACTTGCCTGTATAACGGCATTCAAGGCCATCTGGAAAAACAACGGTTTTGTTTTGTCTCCATGCATTACGTACACCGGTAAACGGATTGAACAGATAACGGTAACCGGAACCGTCTGTATAAAGATTCAAGGCGATTTCACTGGCAGGCACCTTTTTTTCCAGCAGAATGGCAGTCGCGGCTTCACCGTGAATGAAACTCTGATCTGCCAGTAGTTCTTCTTTATTGTTATAAAGATGCCAGTGCGGATCGCTGGAGAGCATCAGTATCCGGTTAATGTTCTTTTGCTGAAGCAATGATGCACAGGTAGCCAGTCCGAATGGAAAACTGGAACATCCCAGTGTAATGTCGTAAGCCAGCACGTTGGCAGGAAGATTCAGCCTGTGGTGCATGATGAAGGCATTGCCTGTTCCGATATTGAAATCAGGCATTTGCGACAGAAACACGATGGCATCAAGGCTGTTTTTTTCCCATCCTGCCTTGCCCAGTGCCCTGATTGTTGCACCGTAAGCCAGATCAGTTCCGGTCTGTTCCGTCAGGGAAATGTGGCGTTGCCGTATTCCGGTCTGACGCTGAAAATCACGAACGTAATCTGGATTGACAGCTTTTTCCGGTTCGATCTCCTGCACAAAAGACGGAACGGTCGCAGCGATACCAGCTATACGAATATTATTGAATTCAAGATTGGCGGACATATGGACTATGCCTCCATGACATTGAGAATATCCTGTACCGTCTTGAAGGCACGGATTTGTGCTCCGCTGACTTTCTTGCCGAATTCGTCTCCCATAAAAACTACAAAAGATAGGGCGGATAGGGAATCCCATTCCTCAATGGATTCCAGGTCCATTTCAGGTTTGAGTGTTCCTTCTTCCACGTCCATGATCTCTTCCAGTGCAGCCAGTTTCTGTTTCAGATCCATGTTGTCTCCTTTCGTGAAAATTAAAAAAGTTCGATGAAATAAAAGTCATTCGGTATATTCGATCGCACCATTTCCAGGATGTTCAATCA
>CAVKGJ010000035.1:0-9924 GCA_963655605.1 Oscillospiraceae bacterium | reverse complement strand
CTGCCTTGATATCGTCAAGCCCTGGCTGGCTGATGATTCCGTCTATCTTTTCTTGCTTCATGGCTGGAAATTCCATTCTGGTTTTTCTCCTAAATTATCAGATTTTGAATTTCCACAGAATCCTTTACAGGCTCGCTTTTTCGTGAATTTCACAGCCTTATACTTTGACATTGCGACTATATTCGCTTAAAGTTCTGATTGGACGGGTCATCAACTGGATTTTTGCAATGGCGCTGGAAAGGCACGCTTTTTTATGGAAACTATGTGCTGCTGTCGCAATGGCAGCGTCATTGTTCGGGTTGGCCGGCCAGGCGTTGGCGCAGAAGACAAGAGTGCCGGTCAATGATACTTCCGCTCCGGCTATGGAGCAGATCCGTCATTTCACCCACAAGGCGACCGAGTTGGCCATGACTGCCATGACACTGATCGGTGCGCATTACAAATATGGCGGCGATTCTCCCGAGACCGGAATCGACTGCAGCGGTCTTGTCCGTTACGTTTTCAGGGAAGCATGGGGAACGACATTGCCGCGAACATCTCTGGAATTGAGCAAGGTCGGGCAGGAAGTCAGCCAGGATGAGTTGCAGCCTGGAGATCTGGTTTTTTACAATACCATGCGCCGGAACTACTCTCATGTCGGGATTTATCTCGGTGACAACAAGTTCATTCATGCACCTTCTGCCGGAAAGACAGTTCGGATCGACAACATGGAACTCCGTTACTGGAAAACGCGGTTCAATGGCGCCAGACGGATAGTCAACCCGAGTGAGAAAAAGCGGTTCGATTCGGAAAAGGAAAGGATTCTTCAGGCTTTCCGAGACGATGTTCAGAAATAGGCAAATAAAACGAGGTCACATCGGAAACACTTTTCCGGGAAAACGGAAAGAACGCTCATCAGTCAGAAAAAATGCTGGCGAGTATTTGGAAAGTACAAAATAGTGACAGGGAACCATTGCAATCAGGGCATATTCCTGCAAGTTTCGCAATTGCCATCGCGAAACCATTTTATCTGCAAATGGCTTTTGCAATAGCTTCCGCAACCTGAATGCCGTCAACGGCGGAGGACAGAATACCCCCGGCATAACCGGCTCCTTCACCGGCCGGGTAAAGCCCTTTAATATTGATGCTTTGCAGGGTTTCACGATTTCTGACGATCCGGATGGGAGAGGATGTGCGCGTTTCGGTTCCGGTCAATACGGCGTCTTCCAGGGCAAAGCCGGGAATGGTGCGTTCAAAGGCAGGAATGGCTTCCCGGAGCGCCTCGATGGCATAGGCAGGAAGTGCTTCACTCAAATCGCAGGGAGTGACGCCAGGCAGATACGAAGGTTCCACTGTTCCGAGCCGGGTGGACGGTCTGCCTTTCAGAAAATCGCCAACCAGCTGACAGGGAGCGTTGTAATTCGAGCCACCCAGTTCAAAGGCCTTTTGTTCAAGTTGCCGCTGGAAGGCGATTCCTGCCAGAGGGGAACCGGGATAATCGTCTGGCGTGATATCCACGACAATGGCGGCATTGGCGTTTCTTTCGTTTCTGGAATACTGGCTCATTCCGTTGGTGACCAGTTTTCCCGGTTCGGAGGCGGCTGCGACGACCGTGCCACCGGGACACATGCAAAAACTGTAAACGGAACGTCCATTTTTGCAATGGTGTACCAGCTTGTAGTCAGCTGCACCCAGAAGCGGATTTCCGGCATATGGACCGAGTCGGCAGGCATCGATCAATGATTGGGGGTGTTCAATCCGGAAACCGATCGAGAAGGGTTTTGCTTCAATATGTACTCCTTGTTTGTGCAGCATTTTGAATGTGTCGCGGGCACTGTGGCCGGGTGCCAGTACGACATGGTCTGAATAGATGGTTTCACCATTTTCCAGTATCACTCCCCGAATTCGCCTGTTTTCGATCAGCAAATCATCTACCCGGGTCTGAAAATGAAATTCTCCTCCCAGTGAAATGATTTCGCCGCGCATCTGTTCAATGATTCTGACTAGTTTGAATGTTCCGATGTGTGGTTTGCCGATGTAAAGGATTTCCTCCGGTGCTCCTGCCTTGACGAATTCGGTCAGCACTTTTCTTCCGTAGTGTCCAGGATCCCGGATTTGGGTATGCAATTTGCCGTCAGAGAATGTGCCTGCACCGCCTTCTCCGAACTGGACATTGGATTCCGGATTCAGTTGCCGTTCACGCCAGAATCCGAAAGTGTCCTGTGTTCTTTCCCTGACGTTTTTTCCACGTTCGAGAACAATCGGTCTGAAACCGCTTTGTGCCAGAATCAGGGCAGCGAACAGTCCACAGGGACCACATCCGACGATGATGGGTCTTGAAAATGGTTTGTCCGGTGCATGGGCCACGAAATGGTAGGTCATGTCGGGTGCAGGCCTGATATGAGGGTGTTTCTGAAAACGGTCGAGTATATTCTTCTCATTTGCGGTTTCGACGTCTACCGTATAGGAAAACACGATGGCCGTTTTTTTTCTGGCATCATGATTCCGGCGATAGACGGTAAAACCACGCAATTCGTTTTCGGGGATCTCCAAGCGTGCCAGAATGGCCTGTTTCAATTCTTCACCAGTGTGATCTAGAGGGAGTCTGATTTCTGTCAGTCGAAGCATAAAAATCCAATATGGGGAAATCCGGTCAGGGATAGCCGGAAACCATGCAGTTTACCGGATTATTTTACTTCGCTGTGGTATCACTGCCCAAAATCTTCATCTGTATCTATTGGTCGGTCGGTCCGGATTTCTGGTCTGTGTTTGTCTGTTGCCTATTTTCGGGAAGTTGCTCGGTTTCCTGTCTGTCGGTGGCATGAATGGCCGGAAACGGGCGTACAAACAGAATTTTGTCATGGACAGGATACAAGCGTTGATTTCGTGTCCGGTATGAAAAAAGCCTTCCTGTGAAGGAAGGCTTTCCAAAGGGAGTATATTGAAAATCAGGTTCCGGATGCATCGGTATTCTGCAAGTTCTGCAGAGGCGCGGAATATGCTTCCGTTTCGCTTTTCGGCGCGACTTCCCAGGACGGTTTTCTGATTGCGTAAAAAATAAAAGGAGGTGCACCGGTGACGATCAGCCCGGCAACCAGTATGCCGATGTATTCCAGTAATGGCATATTGCTGAACTGGCTGGGCGGGATCAGGCCGAAAATAATGGCTAGTACCGTTGCGGCAAGGCCGAGGAAACACCAGAAATGAAGGCCTTTCAGCATAAAGCCGCGTTTGACGTTCGGCTGTGTTTTTCTGAGTTTGATGGCGGACATGAACATGAAGACGTAAATGATCAGGTACATCAGGGCCGCCATGGCCGAAAGCATCCAGAATGCATCTGATACGTTGTCGATGAAGATATAGGTAGTTGACAGAAGCGTTACCAGAATGGCCTGGAGAATCAGGATATTCTGCTGGACACCGTTTTTGTTGACCTTTTGCAGGATAGGTGGAAACATGCCTGATTTGCCGACGAAAAGCAGGCCCCTGGATGGACCGACTGTCCAGCTCAGAACGCCGCCTAGTGCGCCAATAATCAGCAATGCACCCAGAATCGGGGTGACCCATGCAATATGGAAAGCATCGAAGAAAGCGGCATATGCCTGAATGACGCCGGCGGTCAGGCTGGTGGAATCAGCCGGTACGACCAGTGAAATCGCCAGAGTCGGCGGGATGAAAATCAGTACGATCATAATACCTGCCAGCAGAATAGCTTTCGGCATTTCGCGCTCCGGATTTTTCAGTTCGCGGGCATGAATCGCATTCATTTCGATACCGGCGTATGCAAGGAAATTGCTGACGATCAGAACCAGACCGGCCATGCTGCCAACAAATTCTTTCCAGTAGTCGGAATGCAGATGGTGTGCTCCGGCCAATACATGACTGTGTTCATGAAAAACGGATGGAATCAGCGCTTCCAGAGTCAGCGGGGTAGAGGAAGAATTGCCCATGATGAGCCAGATGATGCCCAGAATGACAAGACAGGCGGCCGGAAGCGCTGTACCCAGCAACATGAACCATTTCGTGAACCTGGAAATGGTATCGAATCCCTTCATGGCAAGTAGTGTGGATGCCCAGTAAAAGACGATGATGACGATACAGGTAAATGCGCCGTTATCGGCGAGTTTCGGATTGAACATATAAGCCAGCGTGCTGGCAGCGAATCCCAATACGCCGGGATACCAGACAACGACTTCGATCCACAGAAACCATATGACGAAAAAGCCGAGGCGGTCGCCATAGGCCTGTTTGACCCATCCATAAATTCCGCCATTCCAGCCGGTGCCTAGTTCGGATGCCACGAGAGCGACCGGAACAAAAAATACGATGGCGGGAATGAGAAACAGCATGATGGAACCGAGTCCGTAAACGGCCATGGCAGGTAGTGACCGGATACTTGCCACAGCGGCTACCATCATGAATGCTATTGTCAGCCAGGAGATATACGTACGCGCTTTTGTATTCTTTGTGTTGTCAGCAGTAACCATAAAAGACCTCTTTTTTGAAAGTCGGATTTTCCGAAAAGAACGTTTCGGTACCTTCTTTTATCGAAAGCTCCGTAAAACCCGTTGTTCAGGGCGAGGATATAAGGAGCGGATAGCGGCGATCCTGTGTACTAAAAACATCCTTTCTCTTTTCTGTGTTAAATTCTCCATAGGCGACAGGGCATGCCGTGTCAGCCTGTGGAGAGATCGTGAGACCTGAGGGAATATGCGGTTGGTTCGATACCGTAAAATTTCCACTGTGGGAATATTTGCGGCGAAAACCAGGCCTTTCCCGCTGGGCTGTTTCGTTGAAGCAGGAACCCACCGAAGAGATCAGAGCTCGACTGCGCTGACTCAGTAGGAATCTCCTGTACTCGGGCAGAGGAGGATGTCAATTGTTGAACAGACTCCACCCCAGTTTTTCGCTCAGGAAAGCGCCCACTTTCTGGCCTTTCACACTGTTGCCGTGAATATCCAAAGGCGGTGCGAAAACAGCCAGTGCACATTTGCCGGGAACAACGGCAAGAATGCCGCCTCCGACACCGCTTTTTCCCGGCAGACCGGTGCTGTATAGCCAGTTACCCGTATTTTCGTAAAGACCATTCATCATCATTTCCGCAAGAATCGGCTGGATGTTGTCCTTGCTGACAACCTGTTTTTTTGTCATCGGATTGACTCCGGAATTGGCTATGGTGGCTCCCATGATGGCGAGGTCGCGGCAGGTAATGGAGACGGAACACTGACGGGTATAGATGTCGCATGCCTGATCCGGATCAGTGTACATGTTGCCGCTGTTTTTCAGAAGCCATGAAATGCCGCGATTGTGGGCGTTTGTATCGGATTCCGACTGGTAGACCTCGTTGTTGACAGCCAGTTCTCTTCCGGCGAACAGGTTGTATGTACTGATAATCCGATTCCATCGGTCTTCCGGTGATGTAGCTTTTAAAAGGCTGACAGTCGCGATGGCACCGGCATTGTCGAACGGGTTGTAAGGGTGCTCTTTGTGCAGTTCCAGCGCGATGACCGAGTTGAATGGCTCGCCGGTAGCGTTGCTGCCGATTCTTGCCTTGAATTCATCTTTGCCCAGTTCTTCAAGAACTTTGGCCAAAGAGAAAACCTTGGAGATGGATTCGATGGCGAATTCATATTTCGTATCACCTACTTCAAGGACTTCACCGTCTGTAAAAGTGATGGCGATACCGAAGAGATCGGAAGGAACCGAAGCCAGAAAGGGAATATAGCTGGCATTGGTGCCTTCCTTGACTGAAGAAAAGGACTGGTGAGCAGAGGTCATAAAGTCCAACACTTGTTTCCTTTGCTCCGGGTTTTGATTAATGCTCATGGAAAATATCCTTTAAAAAATGTTCCTCTGCTTATGTGGCAGTTGCCGCTTATCTGCCGGAATGGTTGCCCATCTGGGCTTCCTTGCCGACAAAACCGTGTGGCTGATGGGTATCAAAGAAGTCAACGGCACGTTTGAAGTCATCGAGCAGGAGAGAAGCTATATCTGCCGAAAGACCCTGTTTGATGAGAATGCGCTGTACGACGATATTTTCAGCGTGAGGTGGCAGCGAATAGGCTGGAACCAGCCAGCCACGGGTTCTCAGATGATTTGCCAGATCGTACAGCGTGTATTTTGTATTGGAGCCTTTTTTGAGGCGCCAGGTCACAGCCGGGATACCGTCCTGTTCTCTGCCGCTGTGGATCATATCGAACGGACCGATCTGCTGCAGGCCGTCTGCCAGCATCTGGGCGGTGTTGTAACAGTTGGAATGGATGCGTTGGTAACCTTCCTTGCCTAGGCGGAGCAGATTGTAATACTGGCAGATGACCTGTCCTGCAGGACGCGAGAAATTCAGGGCGAAGGTAGGCAAATCTCCACCCAGATAATTGACATGGAAAATCAGTCTTTCAGGTAGATCTTTCGTTTCACGCCATACAACCCAACCTACACCCAGCGGAGCGAGACCGAATTTGTGACCGGATGTACTGATGGATTTGACACGAGGCAGCCGGAAATCCCACAACATATCCGGAGCGCAGAACGGAGCCAGAAAGCCGCCACTGGCAGCGTCAACATGAATGTCGATATCCAGCCCTTTTTCCATCTGGAGTTTGTCCAGTGCATCGGCCAGCGGTTTAACCGGCTCGTACAGGCCGGTATAGGTCTGGCCCAGAGTTGGAACGACCACGATCGTATTTTCATCGACCATGGAGAGCATGTCTTCAGGTGCCATGACATAGTGGTTATCCGTCATAGGCATTTCGCGGATTTCGATATCCCAGTAACGGGCGAATTTCAGCCAGCAGACCTGGACGGGTCCACAAACCATGTTGGGTTTGTCGATCGGTTTGCCAGCGGCCTTTCTCTTTTTGCGCCAGCGCCACAGGGCGGCCAGACCTCCTAGCATGCAGGCTTCGCTGGAACCAACTGTCGAAGTGCCTATTGTTGTCGCAGAATCGGGAGCGTTCCAGAGATCGGCGATCATGTGGACACAATAATTCTCGATAGCTGCTGTTTGCGGATATTCATCCTTGTCAATCATGTTCTTGTCGATCGACAGATCCATCAACCAGTGCAGTTCTTCTTCTTCGAAAGTCTGGCAAAACGTAGCCAGGTTCTGGCGTGCATTGCCATCCAGATACAATTCATCGTGAATAACCTGATAGACATCGTGAGCGTTTTGTTCGTTGTTGGGAAAGATTTTCCTGGTAGCTGGTTTTCCGATAAACCGGGAACCGAAAACAGGATCATTGCGGGTTACATCAGTACTTAGATATGCCATTGAAGCCTCCAGTGTGCTGGTAAATAGTCGTATCCGACTGCTAAAGGATTTTCGGCCTGTGTCAAATCCGGTTTCAGGAAAAACATGAGCCGGTTCTCCTTTTTTCCGGACTGCCGGAATGTTATGTGCAGGTCGGATATTGGTCGGGAAGTCAAAAGAATGGCTTAAATGTACCTGTACTGTTTTTTCAGGGTTTGCGCTTCATTAAAAGGAAGATAATTAGGGAACTGAACTTTGTCAGGATGTGCCGATAACGATATGCATGAAAAATTGATGGTGGCGAGAACGGGATACCGTGAAGGAAACGGAATGCCGTAAGGGACATTCCGTTTGGATGAGTGGCGAAAGTGGTTACCTGTTGCCGGAGCCGGTTTCCTGTGCAGCTTCGAACAGGAACCAGATACGCCTTTCGGTTTCGTCGATCCAGTTTTCAAGAAGACTGGTTGTGGCGACATCATCGGATTTGTCGCAGACACCGTGTGCATCGCGTATGGAGCCCAGAAGATTCAGATTGTCGTCTTTCAGTTCGTTCAGCATGTCCATAGGATCGACGTAAGGCTCGTCATTGTCTCTGATGCGTTGTTCTCTGGAAATCTCGCCGATGGAATGAAGCGTTTGGGCACCGAGTTTTCTGACCCGTTCGGCAATGGCATCAGTCATATCGAAAAGCTGGTCGCTTTGTTCGTCGAACATCAAATGGTAGTCGCGGAAGTGCGGGCCGGAAAGATGCCAGTGAAAGTTCTTGGTTTTCAGATACAGGGCGAATACGTCGGCCAGCAGTGGATTCAAGGCCTGTTGAATCTTTGTAATGCCTTCTGCGGACAAATCGGAAGTGGTGCAAAGATACGAGACAGGATTTGATTTTTTCATGGAAACCTCCGAAATATCAATTCTGTTTATTGTTTTGTTGCCTGTTTCGACAGGATGTTTTGTGGACATTTTCTTTCCAATCGGTAAAGGTAAATTGCAGGTTAATGGGAATTATCAATGATTGTTGACCAGATGGCAGGAGTACGGCATGACCGGCGTTATGCCACTGGCGAACCGGTCATCCATGTATAGGCGCGGTGTGTCCTGTTCTTTTTCGTGCTGGTAACAATAATTTTCAGGAAACGATTATCGGACAAGGTATCCAGAGGGCATTTGTCGGATGTCGTATCGCGGGATGCTGCAGGACCGCGATCTGTCGAAAAGGAAACGTTTATTGATTTTTGTCAGTGGCATCGGAATGGATCGGGACATGAAAAAAGCCGGCAGTTTGCCGGCTGTTGAAGAAGAGAAAAGTCCCTTTTTATTCTTCACGACGCATATGCGGGAAAAGAATGACGTCGCGGATATTGGGTGAATCGGTTAGCAACATGACCAGACGGTCAATGCCGATGCCGCAGCCGCCTGCCGGAGGCATGCCGTATTCTAGTGCACGGATATAATCCGAGTCGTAATACATGGCTTCCTCGTCACCGGCGTCCTTGGCTTCGACCTGTTTCATGAAGCGCGCGGACTGATCTTCGGGGTCGTTGAGTTCGGAGAAGCCGTTGGCGATCTCGCGTCCTACCATGAAGAGCTCGAACCGTTCGGTGATATCCGGCCGTGTGTCGGATGCACGGGCCAATGGCGAGACTTCGACCGGATAATCAATGATATAGGTTGGTTCCCACAGTTTCGCTTCGGCGGTTTCCTCGAACAGGGCGAGCTGCATGGCGCCGATACCTGCGGTCGGCAACAGTTCGACACTGAATTTCTTCAGTTCAGCTCTCATGAATTCTGTATCGTTCAACTGTTCGCGGGTATATTGGGGGGCATATTTTGAAATGGCTTCTAGAATGGTCAGCCGGTGGAACGGTTTTGAAAAATCCAGTTTACGTCCCTGATAAGTGATGACCGGTGTGCCATAGGTGTCGATAACAGCCTGACGGATGACCGTTTCGGTAAAATCCATCAGCCATTTGTAATCGGCATAAGCTGCATAGAATTCCATCATTGTGAATTCCGGATTGTGTCTTGGCGAGACGCCCTCGTTGCGAAAATTGCGATTCAGTTCGAATACCCTGTCAAATCCGCCTACCAGAAGACGTTTCAGATACAGTTCCGGTGCGATGCGCATGAACATTTGCATATCCAGTGCATTATGGTAGGTGATGAACGGTTTCGCTGCGGCGCCTCCGGGAATCGGATGCAGCATGGGGGTTTCCACTTCCATGAATCCGTTTTCGCCCATGAAGCGGCGAATGGATGCGATGGCTGCCGTACGCGCCTTGAATGTACGGCGTGTTTCATCGTTCATGATCAGATCGACATAGCGCTGGCGGTATTTGATTTCCTGATCGGACAGGCCGTGGAACTTGTCGGGAAGGGGGCGGATGGATTTCGTGATCAGACGCAGGGATGTGACACGGATGGTCAGTTCGCCGGTTTTCGTTTTGAAGAGTGTTCCTTCCGCACCGAGAATATCGCCGATATCGTAACGCTTGAAGGCATCATGCGTTTCCTTGCCGATGGTGTCATTGGAAATGAAAAGCTGGATACGGCCGTCCGCGCGGGAACCCGATGCATCCATAAGGGTAGCGAAGGAGGCTTTTCCCATCACCCGTTTCAGCATCATGCGTCCTGCCACGCAGACGTGAACGGCTGCCGGCTCTAGCATTTCATTATTTTGGCTGTCATATTGCTCATGC
>CAVKGJ010000034.1:0-24165 GCA_963655605.1 Oscillospiraceae bacterium | reverse complement strand
ATGCAGAACCGATTCAGCGCTGATTTCCAGTTCCGGATCGGCATGGTCCATTTTCGGGCGGCGGACAAATTGGTTTGTTCGGCATGGTTCAGGTTTTGTTCCAGCAAAAAGGCTGTCTTGTTAAAGCAAGACAGCCTGAAGGAAAGAATGGATGGGAATCAGCGATCAGACATCAATATTGCCAGCCAGCAATGCATGATTTTCGATAAACGCTCTTCTGGGTTCGACATTGTCTCCCATCAGAGTTGTGAAGATCTGGTCGGCCGCGATGGCGTCCTCTATTTTCACTTTCAGAAGACGCCGCATGCTTGGGTCCATGGTTGTTTCCCACAGCTGGTCAGGATTCATTTCTCCCAGTCCTTTATAACGCTGTTTGGAGATGCCTTTTTCAGCTTCCGCTCTCAGCCATTGCATTGCCTCATGAAAATTCTTCACGGACTTCTGTTTCAGTTTGTCACCTTCGCCGCGGCGGACGACTGCACCGGATCCGATCAGACTCAGGAATGAGGTTGCCGTTTTTTCCAGTATGCGGTAATCATTGCCATAAACGAAATCCGCGTCCAGTACAGTGACATGAGTATTTCCGTAAAGTGTTTTGCTGACAATCAGGGAAGGTGCGCCATTTGTGTCTTTGCCTACTTCAACGGTAACGGACGGGTCATTGATTGCCTGGTTCAGTTCGGCAGCTGATTTTTCGGCATCTTCCGTGGTATTCAGCCGCAATCTGACTCCATTCATGATTGCCGAAAGGATGTCCGCATCAATCAGCCGTGAAAGACGCTGGATGATGTTATATGCAATGGTATGCTGTTCGGCCAGGGCTTGCAGTCGTTCTCCGTCAATGGACTCCGCACTTTCTTCCGGAATCAGGGAGGCGCCTTGCAAGGCAATCGACATCATATGACTGGCTTCTTCGAGATCGTCTTTCAGATAACGCTCGTCTTTGCCGTTTTTGATTTTGTACAGGGGAGGCTGGGCGATGTAAACGTAACCCCGTTCGACAAGCTGTGGCATTTGCCTGTAAAAGAGAGTCAGAAGGAGTGTCCGTATATGGGCGCCGTCCACATCGGCATCGGTCATGATGATGATACGGTGATAACGCAGTTTGTCGATATTGAATTCATCAGGACCGATGCTTGTTCCGAGAGTCGCGATGAGTGTCGTGATCTGCTCCGAGGAGAGCATTTTTTCATAACGTGATTTCTCGACGTTCAATACCTTGCCGCGCAGGGGAAGTATGGCCTGGAAACGGCGGTCTCTTCCCTGTTTGGCCGATCCTCCTGCCGAATCCCCTTCAACCAGATAAAGTTCCGACAGGGCTGGATCTTTTTCCTGGCAATCCGCCAGTTTTGCGGACAGGCCCAGACCGTCCAGAACACCCTTTCTGCGGGTCAGTTCGCGTGCCTTGCGGGCCGCTTCGCGAGCCCGTGCCGCTTCCACGATTTTGGAACAGATGATTTTGGCATCGTTCGGTTTTTCCTGAAGAAAGTCGGTCAGGGTTTTGGTGATGATTTCTTCAACCGGTCCCCTGACTTCGGAAGACACGAGCTTGTCCTTTGTTTGCGAACTGAACTTCGGTTCGGGTACCTTGACCGATAGCACACAGGTCAGACCTTCGCGCATATCGTCACCGGTTACGTCGACCTTGGCTTTTTTGGCCAGCTCGTTTTCTTCGATATACCGGTTGATGACACGTGTCATCGCGGCACGCAGGCCGGTCAGATGGGTTCCGCCATCCCTTTGCGGGATATTATTGGTAAAGCAAAGAACTTGTTCATTGTATGAATCGTTCCATTGCATGGAAATGTCCACGTAAATGGGAGTATTGAGTTCCGAGATCCGTTCTCCTGTTGCCTGGAAAATGGTAGGGTGAAGCACGCTTTTTCCGCGATTGATGTATTCGACAAAACCGCGGGTTCCCCCTTCGTAGGCAAAGGTTTCATCCTTGCCGGTACGCTGGTCGGTCAGGCGGATTCGGACGCCATTGTTTAAGAAAGACAGTTCGCGGATTCTTCTTGCGAGGACGTCATACTGGAATTCCACTGTTGAAAAAATGGAGGCGTCCGGCCAGAACTGGACACGGGTTCCCTGCCGGTCGGATTCACCGACGACCCTGATGGGAGAACATTCAACCCCATTGATGATTTCGACAGTTGAATTCTGTGGGTGACCGTGACTGAAGTCCATGTAATGTTCTTTTCCGTCACGCCAGATAGTCAGTTTCAGGGTGGTGGACAAGGCATTGACGCAGGAAACACCAACGCCATGCAGACCGCCGGAAACCTTGTAGGAATTCTGATCGAATTTGCCTCCGGCATGCAGTTCAGTCATGACGATTTCGGCTGCACTTCTTTTCGGAGTGTTTTTATCGTCAAACTTGATTCCGGTCGGAACACCACGACCATTGTCGACGACGGAGATGGAATTGTCCGTATGCAGTGTGACATGGATTTCCGTGCAATAACCGGCGAGAGCTTCGTCAATCGAATTGTCCAGTACTTCGAAAACAAGGTGATGAAGCCCCGTACCATCCGATGTATCGCCGATGTACATGCCCGGACGCTTTCTTACGGCTTCAAGCCCTTCCAGTATCTGAATGGAGGATTCGCCATAAGCGTTCCCGTTTTGCTGAGTTTCGTTTTGTGTATTTTGCGACATGGAACTGTTTTCCTTAAAACGCCAGCCATCGCGCTGTCCGGTAAAACAGCGCGAGGATGGTAGAGCAATAACCGGTAAAAATCATTCGCAGCGAGTTACTGCGCCGTTAAATACGCATTGGCATGACAACATATTTGAAATCGGTATTATCCGGTATGGACATAAGCGCCGATGAATTGGCATCACCCAGTTCGATGCTGACTTCGTCGCTTTTGAGGTTTCCGAGCACATCAAGCAGGTAGGTAACGTTGAAACCGATATCGATATTGTCACCCGTGTAGTCGAGCTCGATTTCCTCGATGGCTTCTTCCTGATCCGCATTGGTCGAGCTGATCTTGAGACTGCCCGGGGCCAGTATGCAACGGATTCCCTTGAATTTATCGCTTGTCATGATAGCTGCGCGCTGCAAGGCTCTTTGCAGAAGTTCGCGGGAAATGACGAATTTGTTCTTGTATCCTTTTGGAATGACCCGGGTATAGTCCGGGAATTTGCCTTCAACGAGTTTTGAAATCAGCTCGACGTCACCGAATGCAAAACGGACCTGCGCGCCGGAAAAATCGATTCTGACGGGATCTTCCGAGTCTTCAAGCAGACGCTGCAATTCCAGAATGGTTTTTCGTGGAATGATGATATCGTTTTTCGGAAATTCCTGGTCTGTTTTCATCTGGCAGAAAGCCAGACGATGGCCATCAGTCGAAACGGCTTTTATGGTTTTGCCGTCAACCTGCAACAACAGACCGTTCAGATAGTAACGGATATCCTGTTGTGCCATGGCGAAATAAACCATGCCGAAAAGGTTTTTCAGCGATTTCTGGGTAACGGTGACCGATGTTTCGTATTCGGATGGTTGCGAAACGACAGGAAAGTCGTCAGCCGGCAATGTCTGCAGGGAAAAGCGGGATTTTCCGGAAGAAACAACAAGCCGTTTATCGTTTAGGGAAACCTCGATGTCGGATGAATCCGGAAGGGCGCGCAGGATATCGAGAAACTTGCGGGCGGCCACGGTAGTGGTTACATCTTCTTCCGCTGTTCCTATTTCCGCATGGGTGACGATCTGGATTTCTGTATCGGTAGAAAGAAACGAAACGGCATTGCCTTCCTTGCGTATCAGAATATTGGCCAGAATCGGCAAGGTATGTCTGCGTTCAACAATGCCGCTGACAGTCTGCAGGGGGCGAAGTAGATTGTCTCTGCCGGTTTTTACCAGTTGCATATTCTTTTCCTTGAAAAATGGTTACTTTATTCCATGACGATTTGATTGTATTGCTGTCAACCTTTCAAAGTTTGCTCGAGTACATGCAACTCGTGATTGCATTCAGGATTTTTCAGGCGATCCTGGGCAATCTTCCGGACAGCATGCAAAACGGTTGTATGATCACGTCCCCCAAATAATTCGCCTATTTCGGGAAGGCTTTTCTGGGTCAGCTCTTTGGTCAGGTACATTGCTATCTGGCGTGGCCTTGCGATATTGGCCGGACGCCTCTTGGAATACATGTCGGCGACCTTGATCCGGAAAAAATCGGCGACAGTTTTCTGGATATTTTCGACGGAAATCTGCCGGTTCTGTACGGACAGAAGGTCTTTTAAGGCCTCTTTCGTCAGTTCGATCGTGATATCCCGCCCGTGAAAGCGGGAAAAGGCGAGAATTTTCCGCAATGCGCCTTCCAGTTCACGAACGTTCGAACGGAGATGTTTCGCGACGAAAAAGGCCACGTCGTCGGAAAGCCGGATGCCTTCCTGTCCGGCTTTCTTGATCAGGATGGCGACACGCATTTCAAGTTCCGGCGGTTCAATCGCAACCGTGAGGCCGGAGTCGAAGCGGGAAGTCAGGCGGTCATCCATTCCCGATATTTCTTTCGGATAGGTGTCGCTGGTGATGATGATCTGTTTTCTTGCGGCAATCAGTGCCTCGAATGCGTAGAAGAATTCTTCCTGAGTCCTGCTTTTTCCGGAAAAGAACTGGATATCATCGATAAGGAGCATATCCAGTGAATGGTAATAGCGTTTGAAATCGTCGAAACCTTTCCGCTGGTAGGCCGTGACGACATCCCGGACGTATTGCTCGGCATGGATGTAACGGATACGTGCAGAAGGGATACCCTGCAGAACCTGATTGCCGATAGCGTGGATCAGGTGGGTTTTTCCAAGACCTACACCGCCGAACAGGTAAAGCGGGTTATATGAAACGCCGGGGTTGTTGGCAACCTGAATGGCCGCGGCACGGGCGAGCTGGTTGGCTTTTCCCGTAACGAAACTGTCGAATGTCATTTCGGCATTGATACGGCTTTGTTCGCGGAGCGGCGTTTCCATGACCGGAACCTTGTGGCTGATCTCTGCCGGTACATTTTCTGAAGGAGATGCTTCCGCTTTCGGGGAAGGTGGAACGGTTCTGGCAGCAGGAGATACGCGTGGTTGCGGATTCAATATGAACTGCACTTCTACCGATGCATCGAGAAACTGGGATGCCAGTGCGGTAATCCTGTCGGCGTACTGGGTTTTGACCCAATCCAGTTTGAAACGGTTGGGTGCGGCGATGCGGAGGATACTGTCGTTATAATCCAGCGGTACCAGCGGTTTTATCCATGCACTGAATTGTTGCGGAGTCAGTTCCAGTTCCAGTTGCGACAAACAGTTTTGCCAGAAATTTTCCATGCTTCAACAATAAAACCTTACAATCACTGCCTGTGCGGGACGGGAGCGATTCTTGAAATCCAATGAGAGGATGCGAGGGATCCGGAAAGAGCGACCGACAAACAATCCGTTCTGTTTCCATAAATAGCTATTTTACCTTGAATTAACCAAGTTATCCACAGGCAGCGTCGGTTTTTTGACGAATTTCCGTTTATCAGCACAGATTCATATTGACAGAACGGGTAAAACTACGGTCTAATCACTGGTTCTTTGCGCATAACTTGATGTTTTGTCATGGTTAATATGACCGGTTGGCCGGTAGGGATTTGACCAGGACAGATTGCATCGTATACTGAATTTTATTTGCTGATTAGCGAGACCATCATGAAACGTACTTACCAACCTTCAGTTGTGCGTCGCAAACGCACCCACGGTTTTCGTGCCCGCATGGCAACCAAAAATGGCCGGGCAGTCCTGAATGCACGTCGTGCAAAAGGCCGTAAACGTCTGGCTGTATAAAGCCGGTTTTGCATCAAGCTGATTGTGTGAACGGCAAATTTTCCTCCGATCGGCGTATCGTTAAAACGGATGATTTTTCATCCGTTTTTCGTATGCGTCCGTGCGCGCGGACGGAGCATTTTGTCCTGTTCACCCGTTTGAACGGACGGGAACATGCACGACTCGGTATTGTGGTTGCCAAACGGTTTGCACCGCGGGCGGTTACGCGCAATACGGTCAAAAGAGTATGCAGGGAAGTATTCCGTTGTATGCAAATGCCTGCATTAGACTGTATCATCCGTATGACATCTGCCGTGAATACCCGTGACGAACCGGCTACCAGTACTCGACTGAAACGTATTCTTCATGAGGAATTGTCTCGTCTGGTTTCCTTGCGGAAAGCGAACCAGAAAAACCGGATATGCCAAAATCACCTTTAAAATGGCTGCTTATCGTTCTGATTCGGGGATATCAGTTGTGTATCAGCCCGTATCTGGGGCAAAATTGTCGTTTTTACCCGACCTGTTCGCAATACGCACTGAAAGCGATTTCCGTACACGGTTGTTTCAGGGGAGGTATTCTGGCGCTTGTGCGGCTGTGCAAGTGTCATCCTTTCCATCCGGGTGGTTTCGATCCTGTTCCTGAAAAAAAATCCGGTTGTAATTGTGGTGTGCCGTTCGAAAATGACGGCAAGAATATTTGAAAAGTAAATTATGGACACCAAAAAACGTACTACGCTATTGCTGATTCTTGCAATATCGCTGTTTATGCTTTGGGATAACTGGCAGGTGTATCGTGGTGGCTCATCTCTGATATTCCGGCATGAAGCCAAGAAAGCCGATCCCAATGCAGGATTGCCGGAAGTGCCTGTGGAAACGGCAGCCGTACCGAAAGAAGACACCCCCGTGGCAGCGATCGCTGAAGTCCAGAAACCGGTGCATGAAAAACAGCCTGAACAGGTCACGATTACGACGGATGTTCTCAAGGCAAAAATTACCTCGGATGGCGGTGTTTTCCAGTATTTGCAGTTGTTCAAATATCCGGATACGGTTGATTCGGAAAAAGACATGGTTCTTTTCGAATCGGCTCCCCCTCGCATATATCTTGCACAGACTGGTTTGACCGGCGGGGCTTATCCCAATCATGCAACCCGTTTTGCCATCCAGCCGGGAGACCGTTCCCTTGAGGACGGCAAGGATGAGGTCAGGCTTGTCATGGATGCCGAACAGAATGGCGTCCGCCTGACCAAGACCTATACATTCAGGCGCGGCAGTTATGTTATTGATGTCGATCAGAAAGTGACGAACCTGACGAACGAACCGATTGACGCATCCCTGTATCTCCAGTTGCTGAGGGACAGCAGCAGGCCTGAAGGGCAATCCAGGTTTATCAGTACGTTTACCGGACCGGCCGTTTATTCACAGGAAGACAAATTCCAGAAGCTGAAGTTTGACGACATTACCGAAACGAAAGGTGCCAGCCACGCGACCAGAACCGACAATGGATGGATTGCGATGGTGCAGCATTATTTTGTCTCCGCTTTTATTCCCGAAGACAAAATCAATCGTGAAAACTACACCAAAAAAGTAGGGGAAGATCTTTACGCAATCGGTACGGTCATCCCGCTAGGGACGCTCGCTCCGAAAGCTTCCGCAAGCAACGATTCAAGATTGTATGTCGGTCCGCAGGAGTCCACGATTCTGGAACAGACGGCACCCGGCCTTGAACTGGTCAAGGATTATGGTTGGCTGACGATTATCGCCAAACCGATTTTCTGGCTGATGACCCATATTCACAAGGAAGTGGGTAACTGGGGATGGACGATTATCATTCTGACCTGCCTGATCAAGCTTCTTTTCCTGCCGCTGTCTGCGGCCAGCTACAAGAGCATGGCAAGGATGAAGCAGTTCACGCCGAGAATCCAGCAATTGCGTGAACGCTACAAGGATGACAAGCAGCGTATGAACCAGGAGCTGGTGGCACTTTACAAGGCCGAAAAAATCAATCCTCTGGGAGGGTGTCTGCCGGTGGTGGTACAGATACCGGTATTCATTTCGCTGTACTGGGTGCTTCTGGCCAGTGTGGAAATCAGAAATGCGCCGTGGCTCGGCTGGATCCAGAATCTGGCGGCTCCTGATCCGTTTTTCATTTTGCCGATTGTCATGGCAGGATCCATGTTCCTTATGCAGAAGATGAGTCCGCCTCCGCCGGATCCCTTGCAGGCCAAGCTGATGATGTTCTTGCCGATTGTTTTTTCGATTACATTCTTTTTCTTCCCTGCCGGTCTGGTCCTGTACTGGGTTGTTAATAATCTTCTGTCGATTGCGCAACAGTACTGGATTAACAAACGGTACGGGAATGCGCCGAACAAAAAAGCAGCCTGATGAGCGGTTGCGCCCGAAAAAAGCCCGTGCATGCATGGGCTTTTTTGTGTCGGAAATTTTTGTAACGGAATGAGAGAATGATCTGGTTGTTCGATCTCGACAATACCTTGCACAATGCCTCGCTTGCCATATTTCCTGAAATCAGCGCAAATATGAATGCTTTTCTTTCCAGATATGCGAGAGAAAACGATGGCGTTCATTTGTCGGCGGAAGCCGCCAACCAATTAAGAATCGAGTACTGGAAACGGTTTGGCGCTACTTTGCTTGGTGTAAGCAGGGTTCTGGATCAGAAGGCGAGGGATTTTCTGGAAGCTGCCCATCGGTTCGATGATCTGGCTTCACTGCTCAGCGCGGAAAAAGGTCTGCCGGCCTTGTTCAGAAATCTGCCGGGAAGGAAGGTTTTGCTGACAAATTCGGCTTGCCGTTATTCGTCAGATATTCTGGAACTGCTGGGATTGCGCCGGTATTTTGAAAAACACATCGCCATAGAATCGATGCGTGTTTTCGGCAGGTTTGAACCGAAGCCATCCGGAAAGTTTTTTCACAAATTGCTGGCGATGCTCAGAGCGCAGCCGGGAGATTGTGTGCTGGTGGAAGATAATATCCATATCCTGAAAGCAGCCAAGGCGATCGGTATGAAAACGGTTCTGGTTACCCGGTATCTCGATATGGAGAATTTCTCCCGGCATTCCTATCCGTATCTTTCAGGAAAGAAGCAGGCCGGCAGGCCGATATATGTCGACCTGCAGGTTTCTTCTGTTCGTCGTTTGGTGCATTGTTTGGAACGTTTTTGTTAATTTTTCATTTTGTCGTCAATTATGGGTACAACCAGATCCGGAGAAAGAAAACTGCAAATATTACAGGCACTGGCGCAGATGCTTGAGGAACCACAGGCAGAAAAGGTAACGACGGCAGCTTTGGCCAGACGCCTTTCGATATCAGAAGCGGCTCTTTACCGGCATTTCGCCAGCAAGGCACAAATGTTCGAGGGACTGATCGAATTTATCGAGTCGAGTATTTTTAGTGTGATCAACCAGATAAGCGAAAGGGAAGAAAGCGGGTTGTTGCAGGCGCAATCGGTTTCCATGCTGCTTCTCAATTTCGCTGTACGCAATCCAGGAATGACACGGGTGATGATTGGTGATGCACTGGTCAATGAAGACAGTCGCCTGCAATTGCGGATGAACCAGTTTTTCGACCGTGTCGAACTGACGCTCAGACAATGTTTGCGTCTTGCCGCTACCCAGGGACGATCCGGAGAAGAAACGGTTGCAGCGAAAAGCAATCTGATGATGAGCTACATTATTGGCAAGTTGTTCCGTTTTGTGAAATCCCAGTTCAGGGAGAAACCGACTGAAAATATGCAGGGGCAAATCAATTTCATTCTTACCTGAAATGTCGGCACTGAACACGGATGAAAAAACCGTTTTTCGTGACAGGATCGAGTGTGCCCGGAGAGACTGATGAAAGATTCAGGCTCATCAGGACACGGTTGTTTCCTGTACCCGAAGTTCCGGTATTTTTCCGGAAATGCGACTGGTTGCAGGATGGATCGGGGCATATCGTACATCATTCTTTTCTGCGGTAACGATATGCTCCGAAATATCGGGAACGGACAGCCCGGCAGTTCGTCTGGATGTGTCGGGTATTGACCGCTGTTTTTATGGCGTTTCCGGAATTTGTAATGACTGGATACGTGATTTTGCAAGTGGCATTGTTTTTGTCTTGACGATATCTTCGATGGGCGCATTAAAATGATAATCGGGTATCGGTACCGAACGTGGTGCCGTCCGTTTGTTTTCTTTCGGCCGCTGCCTGTCCTTTTATATGGAAAACGGCTGGTGCTGACCTTGAATGATTTTTCTTAAGTTTTCCATGAAAAATTCTCCTAAAATGAATTACAGAGACTTTTCAATTGGTTTGACCGGAGGTATCGGAAGCGGCAAGACGCTGGTGGCCGACATGTTCGCCGGTCTGGGTGCATCCATTGTTGATGCGGATGAAGTCGCCAGAAATCTGACCGCTCCGGGCGGGGAAGGAATTGGGCCAATCCGCAAAGAGTTCGGTTCGCAATTCATTCAGCCGGATGGCGCGATGAATCGCGCCATGATGAGAGAACATGTTTTTTCGGATGCCGGCAAGCGTTTGAAGCTGGAGGCCATACTTCATCCGTTGATCCGGGATGTTTCGCTTCGCAAGGCACGGGAAGCGACAGGGGATTATGTCATTTTTGTCAATCCGCTGCTGGTCGAATTGCCGATATGGCACGGGATGGGGACAAGGATTCTGGTCGTTGATTGTCCGGAAGCGTTACAGGTTCAGAGGGTCATGAAGCGGAACAATATGACTGCCGGGCAGGTCAGGGCCATTATGGCCACCCAGGCATCCCGTGAGAAACGGTTATCGGTGGCCGATGATGTGATTGAAAACGACAAAGATATCGATGACGTGGCGCAGAAAGTGGAATATCTGCATGCCGTCTATAAAAAACTGGCGGAAAATTCCGCTTCATGAGTTCGTCCGGTTTGTTTTTTTCGTGCGGTTCGTTCAAAATCGTGAGAAGATGGAATATCGACATTGAAAGAGGCTCACATTGATAATTTACGAATACCCTTTCAACGAACGGGTCCGCACCTTGTTGCGACTTGAAGATTTGCATGAAAGATATTCTTTCTTTCTGCATCAGGGACATGCGTTGCAGCATCATGTCGCCCTTACAACGATATTTGAAATGCTGGAGGTCGCGGGCCGTTCCGATCTGAAATCCGATCTGTTGCAGGAACTGGAACGTCAGAAACAGATACTGGCCGGATACCAGTCACATCCGAATATCCAGAGGAATGTGCTGGATGATGTATTGCGTGAAATCGACAAGGTCAGTTCGGCCCTGGTCAATACACATGGCAAAACCGGGCAGAGTATTCGTGAAAATGAATGGCTGATGAGTGTCCGGGGAAGGACCATTATTCCGGGCGGAGCCTCCGAGTTTGATTTGCCGTCCTATTATGCCTGGCAGCACCGTTCGCCAGATGAACGAGCCAGGGATATCGCCGAATGGTTTTCGCCCATGCAGTCGCTGATCAATGCCGTCGGGCTTGTTTTGCGGTTGCTGCGAGCATCGGGCATTCAGTTTAAAATAATCGCTCATTCAGGGAGTTATCAGCAGATGCTGCAGGGAAAAGTGCACCAGATGTTGCGTCTGCGGATTGATTCCAGAACCGGTGCCATACCTGAAGCCTCTGCAAACAAGTATATGCTCTGGATCAGGTTCACAAAACAGGATGGCTCACTGAAACCGAAACCGTTTGAGGAAGATATTCCTTGCGAATTAACCTTGTGCTGAGACATGGTCACGATCGTTAAATGCCCGGTATGTGGCAAAGAAGTGGAATGGAAGGAATCCAGCAGATATCGTCCGTTTTGTTCCGAACGTTGCAAACAGATCGATTTGGGTGCGTGGGCGGAAGAAAAGTACAAGGTCCCTGCCGTTGAAGATGAAAATGGCGAAGATGACGGGGCGGCCGGTATAAAGCAGGTTCCGGTGACAAACGGAAATTTGTCTTGATAAGTTGGAACGGTTGGGCAATAATCTGCATTATGTGTAAAACGGTTCATTCAGCAGTTATTCTTTTCACCCGTCACTGGCGTTGGCGCAAGCCAAGAGCCTGATATTCCCCCATGCGCTTTTCGTGCGCGCTCTCTATCCGATCCGGATTGGTTCTGAATATTTTTCGGCCTTGACCGGATAAAGCACGGATTGATCGTTTCCATTCTCCATACAAATTGCAAAGGGTGATGCCATGTTGCTGATGATAGACAATTACGATTCCTTTACCTATAACCTGGTTCAGTATTTCGGCGAGCTGGGAGCGGATGTCAGGACTTTCCGTAATGACGAGATATCTCTGGATCAGATCGAGAAACTGGATCCGGATCATATCTGTATTTCTCCAGGGCCGAAAACACCCTATGAAGCAGGTATTTCCCTTGAGGTGCTGAAACATTTTGCAGGCAGAAAGCCCATTTTCGGGGTTTGTCTGGGCCATCAGTCCATTGGTGCGGCGTTTGGCGGGAAAATCGTTCGTGCCAAACAGGTCATGCACGGCAAGACTTCTCCTGTTTTTCATAACGACAAGGGTGTTTTTGCAGGATTGCCCAATCCGTTTACGGTGACCAGGTACCATTCTCTGGCCATCGAGAGAGAAAGTCTGCCTGAATGTCTGGAAATAACGGCATGGACGGAAGACGGGGAAATCATGGGGGTCCGCCATAAACAGTATGCCATTGAAGGAGTGCAGTTCCATCCGGAATCCATTCTTTCCGAAGAAGGCCATGCGTTGCTTGGAAATTTCATAGGGAGATAATCATGACAACCATCAAGCCTCAGGAAGCGCTTTTGAGATGTATTGAACATCGTGAAATCTCTCATGATGAAATGCTGTCGCTTTTCCGCAGTATCATGAGTGGTGAAATGTCTCCCCTCATGATTGCAGCCCTTACAATCGGGCTTCGCGTCAAAAAAGAAACCGTCGGCGAAATTGCCGCTGCCGCGCAGGTCATGAGGGAGTTCTCCCTGAAAGTGAAGGTGAAACATCCTGAAAATCTTCTCGATATTGTCGGGACGGGAGGCGATGGTGCCCGTACTTTCAATATCTCGACTGCTTCCATGTTTGTCGCTGCCGCGTGCGGTGCTCAGGTGGCCAAGCATGGCAGCCGCAGCGTTTCGTCGTCTTCAGGAAGCGCCGATTTGCTGGAAGCGCTGAATGTCAATATCAATCTTTCTCCGGAACAGATCGCCCGTTCCATCGAGGAAGTCGGTATCGGTTTCATGTATGCGCCCAACCACCACGCTGCCATGAAACATGCCAAGGCAGTACGTGAGGAACTGGGTGTAAGGACAATTTTCAATATTCTCGGCCCTCTGACGAATCCTGCTTATGCGGACAATATGATGATGGGCGTTTTCCATCCCGATCTGGTGGGTATCCAGGTCCGTGTTTTGCAGAAAATGGGAGTGAAACGGGCACTGGTTGTCTGGGGACGGGACAATCTGGATGAAATTTCTCTCGGGGCAAGTACACTGGTAGGCGAGTTGTCGGACGGAAAAGTCCGTGAGTACGACATTCATCCGGAAGATTTCGGTATCAGAATGTATGCCAGCAGGAATTTTCAGGTCGCCAATGCGGAAGAATCCAGGCGGATTGTTCTGGATACGTTGAACAACAAGCCGACTCCGGCAGCGGATATCATTGCCCTGAATGCCGGCGCGGCCTTGTATGCAGCGGGAAAGGCAGGATCTATCGCCGACGGGCTGGCAAAAGCAAGGGCGGCAATCGAGTCGGGCGCGGCCAGAACAAAACTGGATCAGTTCGTCGGGTTTACGCAGTCAGTCGGACAGAAATAGGAAGATACGGTATGTCGGATATTCTGAACAAAATTCTTTCCGTCAAAAAGGTCGAGATCGAAGAAGCGAAACGGAAGCAGTCATTGGCTGTCCTGCAGGCTCGAGTGGAGAATGATGCCGGGATCAGGAAGAACCGGCGCCATTTTGAGGGGGCGCTTCGGGCAAAAATAGCGGCCGGTTTGTCCGCAGTGATTGCCGAAGTCAAAAAGGCATCTCCTTCAAAAGGTATTATACGCGAAGCGTTTTATCCGTCTGAAATCGCGAAAAGCTATGAGAAATATGGCGCAGCCTGTTTGTCAGTACTTACTGACAGGGAGTTTTTCAAGGGATCTCCGGATTATCTGGCCGAAGCGAAAGAAGCGTGTTCTTTGCCGGTGTTGAGGAAGGATTTCATCATTGATCCCTATCAGGTTTATGAGGCGGCGTTATGGGGAGCCGACTGTATTTTGCTGATTGTCGCCGCATTGGAAAACAGCCAGATGATTGAGCTTGAAGCATGTGCGGCCGGATTGGGAATGAATGTGCTGGTCGAAGTCCATAATGCCGGAGAACTGGAAAGGGCTCTCGAGCTGAAGACGGCTCTTCTCGGAATCAATAACCGGGATTTGAGAACATTCAAGACTTCAATCCGGAACACTATCGATTTGTTGCCAGGTTTGCCCGAAAACAGGCTGGTTGTTACGGAATCGGGAATTTTGCACAGAGACGATGTTCTCAAAATGCGGGAGGCCGGTGTGAACGCTTTTCTGGTTGGGGAGGCATTCATGCGAGCCAGGGAACCGGGCGAAGAACTGGCGAAACTCTTCGCCTGATTCCGGTTCTGCGTTCAACGGGGAACTGTGCTGTTCAGACGATGTGCTCTGAAAGTTGCAGCCAGTGTCGGCGTGCTTCCTTCATTGAAGCGGTTTCTTCACCGGACAGGGTCAGAACATACTTCGGAATATGTTCACCGGACAGAACGGCATCCAGTTTCATCAGTTCGTCCCTGCGGAAAATGTGAATGCTGACGGTCTCGCCGATTGAATAGCGTGCAAGTTGCTTCTCAAGGCTGGCTGCCGGGTTTTCCGCAGAGACTCTCAGGCCGTCGATGGCCAGCAATACATCGCCTGCCGAAATACCTGCCAGATGAGCTGTTCCTCCTTCGTGGACATGGGTGACGACGCAGTCACTTCCTGAACGTTTGACACGAATGTCCAGACCCGGTCGGGCTGTGTCGGCAGTATCGTTCATGGAAATGCCGAATGAGGCAAACAAATCCTTTAACGGCAGTATATCCGTTCCGTAAATATATTGCCGGAAGAATTCGTGAAGGTTCAGTCCGCTGATTTCCTGTATGAGCATTTCCGCTTCCGGATCGGTAATGCCCCGGTTACCACGCCGGTAGAAATCCCGGCCATATCGCCGCCACAATTCACGCATGACGTCGTCAAGTGATTTCAGGTGGTTTGTTCCAAGCCGGATCGTCATATCCAGCGCCAGGGCGACGAGAGAACCTTTTGTGTAGTAACTGACCAGCGCATTCGGGGAGTTTTCGTCTTGCCGGTAATATTTGATCCATGCATCGAAACTGGCTTCGGCAATGCTTTGTTTGAGATGTCCTCGTCCACGCATGACATTGTTGATGGTATTGGCAATCTGGCGCAAGTAAGTACTTACATCTATGATGCCGCTCCGGACAATGGTCAGATCGTCGTAATAGCTGGTGAAACCTTCGAAGAGCCACAAAAGCCGGGTATATGCTTCCTGCCGAAGATCATAGGGAGCAAAAACGGCCGGTTTGATTCGTTTGACATTCCATGTATGGAAATATTCATGACTGCACAATCCGAGAAATTGCAGATAATCTTCGCTGATTTTCCAAGCCGGGATGCCGTTACGGTTTCTGGCCGGGAGAGATGCTCTTGAGCAAAGCAGGGCCGTTGACGACCGGTGTTCCAGACCACCATAGCCGTTCTTGACGACCATGACCAGAAATACGTATCGGGAAACAGGCGCTTTTTTTGTTTCGGGTTCGAAAAAGGCGATTTCGGTTTCGCAGATTTTCTTGAGATCGGTTTCGATCCTTTCCAGATCAAGGTTCGGGACCCGTCCGGTGATGGCGATTTCATGTGGTATTCCGAATGCCTCGAATCGACCGAGAATGAAATTTCCCATTTCAACGGGAGAATCGATCAGCTCGTCATAATTTTCCGCTTTGTAAGTGCCGAAACCGTGGCGTTCGGCTCCGTGTTCGGACAATGCCGTGGCGATCCGCCATGATCCGGCGACAGGATCGGCCGGTTTCCGGATATCCACAATATGTGGCGCTGTTTCATGTCCGACCACTTCCAGAAAAACACTGGAGCCGTTGAAAAAGGCGTGGGTCTGGTCGAGATGGGCGGATCTGACGGAAAGATCCCAGGCATAGACGTCGTAGGTTACTGTCAGCGTTCCCTGACAGGGGAGCGCTTGCCAGGTGTGCTTGTCGAGTTTGGCCAGATCAACCGGCTGGCCATTGCAAACGGCATGAATCTGCACGATATTCCGGGCAAACTCCCTGATCATGTAACTGCCCGGTATCCAGGCGGGCAATCTGAACAGTTGTCCTTTCCCGTCCGGATCGCTGACGGTAACCGTTACGCGGAACAGATGCGCGTTCAGATCCAGCGTTTCGATGGAATAATGAATAGGCTGTGTCATATCGTCTTTTGCTGTTTCTGGTATGTTGGTCAAAGAACGGGCGCCAGCCATTGTCCGATTTGTTCTTCGGAAACGTGGCGTCTTTTTGCCATATCCGCAACCTGGTCTTTTCCGATTTTGCCCAATGTGAAATAGTGCGCATCCGGATGGGCGAAGTAGAATCCGGTGATGGAAGCTGTTGGCCACATGGCGTACGATTCCGTCAGGCTCATGCCGATTTCCTCGCATCGCAGGATATTGAACAGATCGCTTTTGACCGTATGTTCCGGGCAGGACGGGTAGCCGGGAGCCGGCCGTATGCCCTGATATTGTTCTTTCATCAATTGCCCGTTCGTCAGGTGTTCATCCGGGGAATAGCCCCACAGATCCTTTCTGACCAGTTCGTGCAGATATTCTGCCAGCGCTTCCACAAGCCGGTCTGCCAGAGCTTTCAGCATGATGGCGTCATAATCGTTTTGCAAGGCCTCGAATTTTTCCAGATGTTTTTCAATGCCGACACCGGCGGTCACGCCAAACAATCCGATGTAATCCCGGATGCCGGAGGATTTGGGGGCGATGAAATCGGCAAGACACTGATTCGGGCGGGCAACGCCATCGATAACCGGTCTTTCTGTCTGTTGTCTGACGCCATAGTAGGTGAATGCCACTTCCGAACGGGTTTCATCGGTATAAATCTCGATGTCGTCATCATTGACGCTATTGGCTGGCATCAATGCGATGGCGGCATTTGCGGTCAGCCATTTTCCCCGGATCAGTTTATCGAGCATTTTTCTGCCGTCTTCAAACACCCTTCGTGCTGTTTCACCATGTACGGCATCGTCAAGGATGTCCGGATAAGAACCCGACAGATCCCAAACACGGAAAAACGGCGACCAGTTGATGTAATCCGACAGTACGGCAAGATCGATATTCCTGAGGAAGCGCTGGCCAAGATAAACTGGTTTTTTGGGAGTATTTCGTCCTTCAAATGACAGGTGAGCCTTGTTTGCGCGGGCCTGTTCTATAGACAACAGTTTTTTGGGTTTCTTTTGTGCGTGAAGTTCCCGGATGCGTTCATAATCGTGGGTTAGTGTTTTGAGATATTGCTCACGCATACTGTCGGACAACAGGGCCTGAACGACCGTAACGGTACGGGAGGCATCAGGAACCTGAACGACCGGACCTTCATAGTTCGGTGCGATCTTGATGGCGGTATGGGTTTTGCTTGTCGTCGCTCCACCGACAAAAAGCGGGATTTTGCGTGAACGGAAATATTCGTCACGTTGCATTTCACTGGCGACGTGCATCATTTCTTCCAGCGAGGGGGTGATCAGACCGGAAAGCCCGATGGCATCGGCGTTGACCTCCTTGGCTTTTGCGAGAATTTCCTCACAGGGAACCATGACTCCCATGTTGATCACTTCGAAATTGTTGCACTGGAGAACGACGGCAACGATATTTTTTCCGATGTCGTGGACATCGCCCTTGACGGTAGCGATCACGATTTTGCCTTTTGATTGCGTGTTGCCGCTCAACCGTTTCTGTTCTTCGATATAGGGAACCAGATAGGCGACAGCCTGCTTCATGACACGTGCCGATTTGACGACCTGGGGAAGGAACATTTTGCCTTGTCCGAAAAGATCGCCGACGGCATTCATGCCGTCCATGAGCGGACCTTCGATCACTTCAATAGGCTGGCCGCCTTTTTTGAGGATTTCCTGGAGTACCTCGTCAGTGTCTTCGGTAATGAAATCGGTCAGACCGTGAACGAAAGCATAGGTCAGTCGTTTGGCAACGGGTTCCGTTCTCCACTGGAGATTATCGTTTTCTTTTTTGGCCCCGGCCTGGAATTCGTTGGCGACTTCGATCAGACGTTCTGTCGCATCCGGCCGCCGGTTGAGCACCACATCTTCGACTCGTTCACGCAGGGCTTCCGGAATGTCGTCATATACACCGATCATGCCGGCGTTGACGATACCCATCGTCATTCCGGCAGCAATGGCATGATAAAGGAAAACGGTGTGAATCGCTTCACGTGCGGGATTGTTTCCGCGCAGACTGAAACTGACATTGGAAACGCCACCGCTTATTTTGGCATAAGGCAGATTTTTCTTGATCCATCGTGTTGCCTCGATGAAATCGACCGCATAGTTGTTGTGTTCATCGATACCGGTGGCGACAGCGAATATATTGGGGTCAAAGATGATGTCTTCAGCAGGAAAACCGATGGTATTGACCAACAGGTCATATGCCCGTTTGCAAATCGAGATTTTGCGTTCATAGGTATCTGCCTGGCCGGTTTCGTCGAAAGCCATGACGATTATGGCTGCGCCATATCGCCGGCAGAGTTTTGCCTGACGCAAAAATTCGGCTTCTCCGGCTTTCAGGGAAATCGAGTTGACAATGGATTTTCCCTGGAGGCATTTCAGACCGGTTTCGATCACTTCCCATTTTGATGAGTCAAGCATGACCGGGACCCGTGCGATTTCTGGTTCGGATGCGATGAGATTCAGGAAACGGCGCATGGCGCTGACGGAATCCAGCATGGCTTCATCCATGTTGATGTCGATGATCTGCGCGCCATTTTCAACCTGCTGGCGTGCGACAGCCAAAGCCTTGTCGTATTCTTCGTTCAGAATCATGCGGGCGAACGCTTTTGAACCGGTCACATTGGTCCGTTCACCGACGTTCACGAAAAGAGACGAATCATCTATTGTAAAAGGTTCAAGACCGGATAAACGCATGGCGGGCGGAATGACCGGTATTTTTCTGGGAGGCAATGGCGCAACCGCTTTTGCGATAGCCCGGATATGGTCGGGGGTCGTGCCGCAACATCCACCGACGACGTTGATGAAACCGCTTTCGGCAAATTCTTTCAGAAAGGCGGATGTATCTTCCGGAAGCTCGTCGAATCCGGTTTCGCTCATCGGATTGGGAAGCCCGGCGTTCGGATAGATACAGATATGAGTGTCGGCAATCCGGGAGAGTTCCTCGACATAGGGCCTCATCAATGCCGCACCGAGTGCGCAATTCAGACCGACTGTAAGCGGTCTGGCATGCCGGATGGAATGCCAGAAAGCGGTGACCGTCTGTCCCGAAAGAATACGGCCTGAAGCGTCTGTAACCGTTCCGGAAATCATGACAGGCAATTTCTTGCCTGTCGTTTCAAAAAACGAATCGATCGCAAAAAGTGCCGCCTTGCAATTCAGGGTGTCAAATACGGTTTCGACCAGCAGTAAATCGACGCCGCCTTCAACCAGTCCACGGATCTGCTCCGAGTAGGCTTCGACAAGCTGGTCAAAAGTAATATTGCGGGCTCCCGGATCGTTGACGTCAGGCGAAATCGATGCTGTACGCGGCGTCGGTCCTATCGAACCTGCCACGAAACGCGGATGTTCCGGTGTGGAATATTTATCGCAGATTTTTCTGGCGATCCGGGCGGACTGGACATTCATCTCGTAGACGAGATGTGCCATATGGTAATCTTCCTGGGCGATTGCTGTTGCGCCGAATGTATTGGTTTCAATGACATCGGCTCCCGCTTTCAGGTACTCCTCGTGTATGGCGGAAATGATGTGCGGCTGGGTCAATGACAGCAGTTCGTTGTTCCCCTTGACAAACAGTTCACGGTCTCCTGCCGGGGCAGGGGGAACGAAATTGGTAAACCGCCCGTTGGGGCCGCCTCTGTAGTCCTCTTCAGTCAAACCGTAGCGCTGGATCATGGTTCCCATTGCACCGTCCAGAATGAGAATACGGCGCGACATGATTTTACGAAGAAGATTTTCAGTTGAATTATTTTCCATTTGGATAACAGATAGCTGGCACAAGGAAAAGAGCCTTTGCCGGATTCATATTGCAGTTAAAAACGGGTGTGAAGGTGAAAATTATACTGGAATCGAATGAGGCCCGCGATTCGGTATGCCGGTTTCATGATTCAGTCTAAAAAGGGGGCTGGATTGGCGAAAAGCTGCCTGTCTGTGGTCCGGCATGGAGAAATCCGTCTTCGAAAAACGGAGCAAGAAATGTTTTTCCTGCAATCTTTTCCGTTGCTGTCATTGTTCTGGTAGGTTCATCATCGCCCGGATTGCCCGTCAGCCAGCCCCAGGAAACAAAATGGCGGAAAATTCCATCCGGTCCTGCCGGGAGCGGATGGAATGGATGGTTTCAGGGCAGAGACTTCAGTTTCCTGTTGATTTCGTCAGCATCGGCAGCACCCGGAACCCGTGTTCCGTCAGTAAAGAAAATCGTTGGAGTCCCCTTGATATTCAGTTTCTGGCCCAGTTCACGAATTTTTTCATCCGGGAATGTACAATCGTTTTTCGCCTTTTCCGGCATTTTGTCGTTGATCATCCAGTTTTTCCATGCCTGTGCCGGATCGCCGGAACACCAGACATTTCTGGAAATTTCTATCGACTTTTCGGAAAGGATGTTGTACGGATACAGATAAATTGTTACATCATCGACATTGCGCAGGTTGTATTCAAGCTGTTTGCAATACCGGCAGCTCGGATCGGAAAAAACAGCGATTGTTCCTTTCCCGTTTCCCTTGACGATCTGTATGGCCAAGTCTTTTGGCAGGTCGGAAAAATCGACAATGGTAATTTTTCTGAGTTTTTCATCCGTATAGTCTTTTTTGGTTTGAAGATCCATAATTCTTCCGACAAACAGGTATTGTGCCTGTTTGTCCGTATAGACGAGATTGTTTCCGATCCGAACTTCATAGAGTCCCGAATAAGGAGTCTGGACGACAGCGTCTTTTTTGACATCGACGCCAAGATATTCCCTGAAACGTTGCTGGATCATTGTCTCGACGGAAGACGCAGCAAGTGCGGTTTGGACGAACAAAAGACATATAATTGGTAAAAAACGCAGTATGGAGCGAATAGACAGACTGTTCATAAAATAAAATTTCCTGAATGATTTTCACCAAGGATATGATAAGCGGGCAGCTTTGGCTATTGTCGTTACAAGATATTTCTCATGTACGCAAGAAAAAGTAATCTTATCGAAAGCTCCATAAAGCTGTGTCCTTTAGAGCAGAGATATAAGGAACGGATAGCGAAGTTCTCTTGTACCAAAAATATTCCTTCTCTTTCTGTATTAAACGCTTCACAAACGGCATGCTATGCCGTGTCGACTTGGAGATCGTGAGACCTGGGGGAATATGAGGTTGGTTCGATACCGTAAAATTCCCCGTTGTGGGAATATTGGCGGCAAAAACTTGGTTTTTTCCGCTGGGCAGTCTCGTTGAAGCAGGAACCCACCGAAGAGATCAGGGTATGACAGCTCTGACTCAACAGGAATCTCCTGCCTTCAGGCAGGGGAGGATGTCAAATAATATAATGGATAGACGACAAATTTGCCGTTTTTTTGTTACAATTTACGCTTCGCTGATGTAGCTCAGTTGGTAGAGCAACTGATTCGTAATCAGTAGGTCGGAGGTTCGACTCCTCTCATCAGCACCAGAGAATAATCCAAAGCCATCCCAAGATGTCTTTTAAGCCGCGTAAATTCAACAGTTTACGCGGCTTTTTTTGTTTTTGTTGTCCTGTAACGTCCTCATTAGTCCATTAACATCCACGTACTTTGTGTATATCATTGTGTATATATACGCAAGCTTCCGATATACACAAATCCAGATATACACAAAATGCCGAAGATTTCCAAACCGCTGTCTGACAGGCAAATTAACAACGCCAAGCCCAAGGGAAAGGATTATTCCCTTCCGGATGGGGGCGGTCTGGGGCTTCTTGTAACCGGCAGGGGATCAAAATTCTGGCGGATGCGAACCCGTATCAATGGAAAACCGGTTGTTTTTTTTCGGTGAATATCCGTATGTCTCGCTGGAACAGGCCAGAAGGCAACGTGATGAAGTCAAGACATTGATTGCGCAAGGGATTGACCCAAGGGAAGCACGGAAAGCGCAACAAGGTGCAGATAAAGCGGCAGAAGAAGCGAGGGTGATTCAGGATAACCGGACTGAAAAGTTGGCCAGAAGGTTGTATGCCAGCAAGGCAGGCAGAACGACGGACGATTACCGCAATACGATGTTGCGCCAGTTTGAATTGCATCTTTTTCCTTCAATAGGCCAGAAACATATGGCAGATATCGAGGGCAAAGAATTGTTCGACCTGTTCAAGTCGGTGGCAGACAAGAGGAACAGCCGGGGCAAGCCCATGCCTATATGGCAAAGAAACTCTGCCAGTGGGCGGCTGAGGTTTACGATCTGGCGAATATCGGCAGTGGGGTACGGGGGAATCAAAGTAAAAACCATTTTACCTTATGACCGAGAGCCCCCCGAAACATGCAGGAAATGTGATTTTTTTACAGGGGAGTGTCAAACAGGCTACGAAGCAATTCTTGGAACAATTCTGTTTAAAGCATCATGCAATTGTTGCCGACAAGCCTTCAGATCATAATCATCCTGTAAACCCAGCCAGAACTGGGTAATCTGAACCGAAAGGCCGCGGTGTAATGCCTAGGCCTTTTTGACGAAAAATGAAAACTCTTAAAAAAATAGGGAATAGGGGTTGACATAAGAGTGCCCGCATATTTACATACCGATAACACTACTTTTACATAAAGAGCGAAAAATGATGACCGAGATGCAAGAGCAAAAATTAACGTGGATCGCGAATCATTTGCGGAATGTCCGGTATACCGGGCTAATATCTGATGTCGCCCATGAATTCAACATCTCCCGGCCATCAGCTTCAAAATTGGTAAAACAGTTCATTAGAGAGGGCTGGCTTGTTGCTTCCGGAAATCCGCGCAGACCAACTTACGAGTTGGGGAAAAACAGGCTGATTTGTCAAACCTATGCAATAGGAGATGTAGACGAAGGAGTGATCTGGGAGAGAGATTTTGCTCCATTTTTTGATTTACCTAGAAATATCCACGATATATCACACTACGGTTTTACAGAAATTGTCAATAATGCACACGATCATTCTGCTGGAAATCATGTATACATTGTTATGGTGCAGCGGGATGAGGTTTTATCTCTTTTGGTTGCTGATGACGGAATAGGAATCTTCAAAAAGATACAAGAAGCACTTGACCTGCCAGACTCGCGCTTGTCTCTTCTTGAACTATCAAAAGGAAAACTGACGACTGACTCAGCACGACATACCGGAGAGGGAATATTCTTTACGTCAAAAATGTTTGATTCATTCGAAATTGACGCAAATGGTTTGCAATTTAAACATGATGTGAGGATGACAAGGGATATCATTTTTGATCATCCATATGATGGAGGTACGCTTGTTTTCATGTCCATTTCATTGAAAAGTGACCGGAAAACACGGGATGTTTTCGATCAGTTTACGGTACCCGGAGAGTTTACGTTTAGTAAAACAGTTGTTCCGGTAAGACTGGCGAGCCTGGGGGGGGAAAACCTTGTTTCCCGGTCACAAGCAAAAAGGCTTGTTGCAAGATTTGAAGGCTTCAAAACGGTCATTCTGGACTTCGAGCAAATACAGGAAATTGGACAGGCTTTTGCTGATGAAGTATTCAGAGTCTTTAAAAGCACACACCCGGATGTAGAACTTATCACGGCGAACTTATCTGATGACGTGAAAAGAATGATTGGACGAATAACGGTCAATGCAGCAAACTAGCGAATGCCTTCCTTCCCCAGTGTTTCGGGTTGTGGCCTGTCCTATATCTGGCATGATAATGCCCGGATAGAACAGGAACAGCAGCTTGCCAGAATCAGCCAGATCGTACAGAACCATTACGAGAACCAGTGCAGGAGGTAAGTAACCAGACAGACAAGGAAAGGGGGTGCAAATTCTGCACTCCCTTTTTTCATGGGCATTCCTGAAAATTGAGGAGTGCTGAAAATGCAGGAGCCTGTAACGTATTCTGTGGACATATATCAGAGAAAGGAAGAAACCCTTTCTCCGAATTCGATGCAGAACCGATTCAGTG
>CAVKGJ010000033.1:0-9899 GCA_963655605.1 Oscillospiraceae bacterium | reverse complement strand
TTCCATGAAAGAAGATATCCTCATCAATATCACTCCACAAGAAACCAGGATCGCCATCGTTTCCGAGGGGGCCACTCAGGAACTGCACATCGAGCGGACGCAAACCCGCGGCCTGGCCGGAAATGTCTATCTTGGCCGCGTCGTCCGGGTACTTCCCGGCATGCAGTCCGCTTTCGTCGATATCGGTCTCGAAAGAGCAGCATTCCTTCATATCGACGATATTCTCGAAGCGCATCATACAGAGCCATCCGGGAAACCGGTTCCCATCGAACGGATGCTGACTGACGGTCAATCGGTTATGGTCCGGGTTATCAAGGATCCTCTCGGAACAAAAGGCGCCCGTCTTTCCACACAGATTTCCATTGCCGGCCGATTGCTCGTTTATCTGCCACAGGAGAAACACATCGGAATATCACAGCGTATTCAGGATGAAAAAGAACGCGAACAGCTCAAAACCCGGGTACAACCGTTTTTATCCGAAGATGAAAAAGGGGGATTCATTATCCGGACCATGGCGGAAGACGCTTCCGACCACGATCTTGAAACCGACGCGGTTTTCCTGAAGAAACTCTGGAATTCACTGAAAGACAAAGCCTATACAACAGCGGCTCCTGCCCTGCTCTATCAGGATCTGACACTGTCGGAACGCATCCTGCGCGATTTCGTACATGAAAATACTTCCAGAATCCTTGTGGATTCCCATGAAGAGTTTCTCAAACTGCAGGAGTTCGCCAAAACCTATACTCCTGATATTCTGGATCGTTTATCCTGTTATAAAGGTGACCGTCCGCTTTTCGACCTGTATAACGTGGAAGAAGAAATTCAGCTGGCACTCTCTCGGCGTGTCAATCTGAAATCGGGAGGCTACCTGATCATCGATCAGACGGAAGCCATGACGACAATCGACGTCAATACCGGAGGTTTCGTCAACGGCCGCACATTCGACGACACTATATTCAAGACCAATCTCGAAGCGGCTCATGCCATTGCCAGACAGTTGAGGCTTCGCAATCTGGGTGGAATCATCATTCTCGATTTTATCGATATGGTCAATCCGGAACACAAAAATGCCGTTATGGAAGAACTCCGCAAAACAATGGCCAACGACCGGACGAAAGTTTCCATTTCCGACTTTTCCACGCTTGGCCTTGTCGAGATGACCCGGAAACGGACCCGCGAATCACTCGCGCACATTCTCTGCAAACCCTGTCCGGTCTGCCATGGTCAAGGACAGGTCAAGACTCCCCAGACCATCTGCTATGAAATCATGCGCGACATCATGCGTGAGGCCAAACAGTTCAGCCCGAGAGAATTCCGGATTCTTGCGTCACAAATCGTCATCGACCTTTTTCTGGAGGAAGAGTCACAGCATCTGGCAGCACTGGGCGATCTGATCGGGAAACCGATTTCATTGCAAGTTGAATCAACTTACATGCAGAACCAGTATGACGTCATTCTGATGTAACCGTTCCTTGCCCAGGCTCGAATACAGGCTGGCGAAAACAGGAGCACGGGACCATCCTTCACAACTGGATCAGATCAATCAGTTCATCCAGATAGTCATTGAACACATAAGGATAATGAATACTCTCGGCAGGAGACTTGATCCTCAACTGACCTGCCCGGAAGCGTTCTCCCATCCGGTCAAGCAATTCCTGCAAATCCCCGACGCTTCTTCTGAAACGGTAACACCCCGGTTCAGACAATACTTCTACCGCACCGATCGTATCCGCAAACAGAACCGGGGTACCGCATGAAATGGACTCTGGGCCGACAAGACCAAATGCTTCGTACTTGGATGCCAGTATCGTGGCATCTGCCGCAGTATAAAGCGCTGGCATATCTTGGCGAAAACCCAGATTCAGGACTTTCGGGTGTTTCAGTTCCTTTTTTCCGGCAACCGCCAGAACAAATGGAACATTCTGTTTTTCAAGTGCCTCAAGGATCAGATCCGCCCCCTTGAGTTCATGATTGTTCGACGGAAACAGCAAAAGAAACTGATTCTTTCCGACTCCCAGAGTTTCCCTTATTCTGTCCCGTTCCTGCTGCAATCCCATATTGAAGAAACCTGTATCGACAGGCGGGTAAAGGACATGAATTCTGGATGGCTCAATGTGGTAATCACGAACAATTTCATCATGCACCCTCCTGGAATGGGTTACGATCGCTTTTGAATTCTCATAAAGTGCCTTTTCATTGGCGATGACCTGTCTGTCGAAATAACCTGGCTTCTGTTTCCCCTTATCAATCAGATGAGCCAGATGGGTACCACCGGAAATAGACAGATCAACCGGCCCGCCTGTGACACGCGAAATGCCAATAACCGGCCAACCTTGCCGGATATAATCATAAGCCTTGTGATCGAAACGGTTATTGTTGAACCGCTGGAAAGGAGTCCTGTCCGGCAACACGACAAATTCCACATTGTCGGGCTGTCTGCCCGGCCACGCGACAGCCCTTGCAATAACACGTACAGGAATGCGACGTGACGAGAAGCCGTTAATCAGATCCAGTACATGCCTGTCCATTCCTCCCTGTGGCCGGATGGAATGCCAGATAAGATTGACACCGGGCAACTCCTTCATGATCCCTCTTTTTTCCTGTTTCTTCTCAATTCAATGGCATGAGCATATTTTAGATAGGAACTCAACCCCTTGCATAATGAAATCGTCAGACCATCCAACCCGGCCAGAAATCCTGCCTGGACAAGATAATGACGTATAAAAGCCCAGCTTCCATGAAGAATCGGCTGCCATGCATGCAAAGGCTTTTCGCTTTCTGCAAGATCTTTTGCCAGCCATCCCGAATACCGGCTCTTGGCAACCAGATCGGGATAATCACGGTAGGAATAATGCATAATGTGGACCGGTACCTTTCTGGAAGATACTGCCTCTACATGGGAATGGGCGATAACAGGTTTGAAATCAGCACGTTCCCGATTAAACAGTCTTTTCACATAATCCGGGTACTGTCCGGCATAAGGCGTAAAGCGTCCTCCCAGCAAATTGTGACGACGCGTCTCGACAAGATCGACTCCGAGCGAATCCAGATCGGTTCTCTCCACATAGTCGACAAAATCATCCTCAAGACGCTCGTCCGCATCCAAATTCAACACCCAGCGATGCCGGCAATGCGGAAGTCCCAACGATCTTTGCGGACCATCGCCAAGAAAGGGTTTCTGCACAATCACAAAGGCGTCCTGTTCACGGGCCAGCTCTATTGTGCCATCGGTACTCCCCGAATCCACTACCACAATATCGTCACATATCCGTTTCATGGAATGGATGCAATCGACAATATTGTGTGCTTCATTCAAAGTGATGACCAATCCGCTAATGGGTGTCATGATTCTACAACCTCACTGTTCTCAAGTCTGACTGGCAACGAACCTGTCCGTTCGACAGGATTGACAAGATATTTTCTCAGGGCACTATATACCGTTTCCGGTTTCAACAATTCCATGCAGTGATGATGTCCCAACGGGCATTCCCTTTTCTGGCACGGTGCACATTCCAGATCCAGTGACACGATTTCGGAATATTTCGAGAAAGGTGGCGTATGGTGATAATCGGTCGAACCGTACATGGCAATAACAGGCCGTTCAAACGCAGAAGCGACATGCATTAACCCCGAATCGTTCGTCACCAGTGCATCAATCTGTGAAATCAGTGCAATCACTTCTTTCAGAGTCGTTTTCCCGGCTAGATTTTTGACAGCCGGTACTGCGAATGCAATCGGATCACAAACCGGTCTGTCATTTGGTGAACCCAGCAACAATATCTGTACATGCCCGAATTCTTCCAGTATACGTCTGGCAAGCAAAATGAAACTGTGGACTGGCCAACGTTTCGCTGGCCCGAATTCGGCCCCCGGTGCAAATGCGACAATCCGGCCAGTCGCATCAATATCCAGTTTTTCAAGTACTCCGTTCGCTTCTTCCCTAATCACCGACATATGCGGTACCGGACAGGCTTTTTGATCGGGCACCTCCGTTGCCGGAGGATTGGCCAATGCCGCGTAGAACGGAATCATCGGCCGCGGTGAATGTTTATTATCCCGGTGAATGACATTCAGGAGGCCATATCGTTTTTCTCCCAGATATCCAATTCTTACCGGAATTTTCGCCATCCAGGGTATCAGTGCGAATTTCAGCGTATTCGGCAAGACAAAAGCCCGGTCATAAGACGCTTTTTTCAGAAAGCACGCCATACGCCACCGTTCTTTCAATTGCAACTTTCCATGTTTGAAAGCTGTTGCATAAACCTGATGCACTTCGGAAAACGCTTCCCAGACGGGAGCGACCCATGCCGGCGCCAGTACATCGATAACGGCAGACAAGTCACGCCGTCTCAGCAACTGCAACAGCGGCTGTGCCATGATGGCATCACCGATCCAGTTCGGTGAAATGATCAGAATTCGTTCCGGCTTTCTATCCATTGGCAGATTGTGGCATCTCTTGCGCCTGATGCCAACTATTCATCACCCGACAAGCTGTCAATCGTCTCATTTTCAGTGCAAATATGACGCCAGAACATCACGGCATCCGGTTGTACAGACAGAATGACAAATGAAAACGGAATTTTTCAGTAAACGACATGAACATCGCCAAAATGCTGTGCCAGTTCATTCATGCATTTGTCCTTTGGAAGGATCAGCCAGCCGCTTCCGAAATCATACTGGCATCTGTTTTCTCCGGTCACATAATCTGCGATCAGACGCATGCCATTTTCTCCTGTGCAGGAAACCAGCATTTCCTTCAGAACCGAAGGGCTGAATTTCTCGGGAAGTGAAAAAGTGATATGTTGTCCGAAATGGAGTCTGGCTTCTGCGATGTCCAGTGCATCGTCTGCATTGAGTCTCAAACCTCCTGAAAACCGGTCCTCCGAAACCTTGCCAAATACAGCCAGAAACTCATCCTCCCTGAAAATGGCACGTTTCTGTTCAAGCAATTCCGAAAAAACGGTTACATCGATTGCCGCAGTTCCATCATCCAGCGATATCACCATCATTTTTCCACGCTGCGACATCTGGGTCCTGATACCGGTTATTATACCCGCGACCCATTTGGGATCCCTTGATACTTCCAGCCCGGATATACGGGTCCTTGCAAACTGGCACGCTTCCCCGGCATAAGCGTGAAACAGGTGCCCCGAAAGACAAAAGCCCAACACGCCCTTTTCTTCCGTCAATTTGTACCTTTCCGTCCAGTGCGGGACCCTGACATACTCGACTGTATTCAGAACGGTATCTTCATCTCCGAACAGGCTGACCTGATTGGCCGATGCCTCAGCCTGTTCCGCTGCCTCGATCGCCAATCCTACCGAGGCCAGCAAAACAGCCCTGTCTTCACCGAAACAGTCGAATGCACCGGCCCTGATAAGCGACTCAATGGTACGACGGTTGATCTGGTGCTTGTCAACCCTGACACAGAAATCGAAAAGATCCCGGAAAGGACGTCCACATCTTGCCAGAACAATTGCCTCTATGGCGCTTTCGCCAGATCCCTTGACAGCACCAAGCCCATAACGGATCTGCGTTACCGGTTTTTTGCTGATACTGGGCGATTCACCCACCGGTTCGAAATAATAGCCGGAATGGTTGATATCCGGCGGCAGGATTTCCAGACCGCATACCTCGATGGCGTCTTCCACGAGTACCTTGACCTTATCCGTATCATCCATTGCCAGCGACATGTTGGCTGCCATGAATGCGGCTGCATGGTGTTTTTTCAGATAAGCCGTCTGATAGGACAAAAGTGCATAGGCCGTAGCATGGGATTTGTTGAAACCGTATCCGGCGAATTTTTCCATCAGATCGAAAATCTCGTCGGCCTTGGCTTCGGACAAATTGTTTTTGGCGGCACCGTCACGGAATATCTGGCGATGCCTTGCCATTTCCGCCGCATCTTTCTTGCCCATGGCACGTCGCAACAGGTCAGCGCCTCCCAACGTGTATCCCCCGATCACTTGGGCCATTTGCATGACCTGTTCCTGATAAATCATGATGCCGTATGTTTCAGACAAAATTCCTTCTGTCCGTTCATCAGGATATTCGAAGGTTTCGCCATGTTTGCGACGACAAAAATCCGGAATCAGATCCATCGGTCCCGGCCGGTAAAGTGCCACGAGTGCAATAATATCTTCGAAACGGTCAGGTCTCGCCTCTTTCAGCATCTTCTGCATGCCACGACTTTCAAGCTGGAACACGGCAACTGTTTTCGCTCTGGTCAGCAGATCGAAGGTTTCCTTGTCATCCAGCGGTATCGTGTCGAGTTCGAAACCGGACATGGCCTGATCAAGCTGATGAATGTACTTCATCGCCCTATCCAGAATCGTCAATGTCGTCAGTCCCAGAAAGTCGAACTTGACTAGACCTATCTCTTCAACATCCTTTTTATCGAACTGAGATACGACCCCGGATTCTCCGTCCTGGGTATAGAGCGGACAGAAATCGGTCAATTTGCCGGGTGCAATCAACACTCCGCCTGCATGCATCCCGACATTGCGTGTGATGCCCTCGACCTGCTCTGCCAGACCGAGAAGCTGTTTGACTTCTTCTTCCGACTGTTCGCGCTCTGCCAGTATGGGTTCCTCTTTCCTGGCTTCGGCAATCGTCACCTGTTTGCCAGGCTTGAAGGGAATGAGCTTGGAAATCCCATCGCAGAAGTTATATCCCAGATCCAGTACACGGCCGACATCCCGTACTGCCGCCTTTGCCGCCATCGTACCGAATGTGGCTATCTGGGAAACCGCATCCTTTCCATAACGATCTTTCACATACAGGATGACCTTGTCGCGTCCAAGCTGGCAGAAATCGACGTCAAAGTCCGGCATTGAAACCCGTTCCGGATTCAGGAAACGTTCAAAAATCAGATTGTAGGCAATCGGATCAAGATTTGTGATTAAAAGGCAATAGGCGACCAGAGAGCCGGCACCCGATCCTCTGCCCGGCCCAACAGGTATTTCATTGTTTTTGGCCCAGCGGATAAAATCCGCCACAATCAGGAAGTAACCGGAAAATCCCATCTTGATGATAGTATCGATTTCGTAATTTAGGCGTTCATCATAAATGGAACGTCTGCTCTTCCTTTCTTCCTCATCCGGGAACAATACTTCCAGCCGTCTTTCAAGACCGTGTTTCGCTTCGCTCGTCAAAAACTCATCTAGCGTCATGCCTTTCGGCGTCGGAAACAGGGGTAATTTATGGTGTCCCAGTTCCAGAACCAGATTGCAGCGACGCGCAATCTCGACGGAATTCCGCAAGGCGTCCGGCAGATCGGCAAACAATTGCACCATTTCCTTCTGGGTCAAAAAGCACTGCTGTTCATTGAACAAATGAGCACGCTTCTTGTTGGAAAGGACTTCTCCTTCCGAAATGCAGGTTCTCGCTTCATGAGCGCGGAACTGGTTACGTGTCAGAAACTGGACAGGGTGAGTTGCGACGACCGGGAGCCGGAGCTTGTCTGCCAGACCGACGGCATTCCGGACATACTGTTCCATTCCCAGCTGATCAGTCCGTTGTACCTCAATATAGAAACTTCCACGGAAAATCCGTGCCCATCTCAATGCAAGCTTTTCCGCACTTTCGACATTGCCCGAATCCAGTGCCATGCCAATATCGCCCTGCTTGGCACCGGACAAGGCGATCAGCCCGGTATCAGGATGCCGGCTGGCGAGTTTCTCCAGCCATTCAATCCTTACTTCAGCCCGTCCACGATACTGGTTCTCAAGCCATGCTTTTGTCAGCAATTCACACAGATTCTGATAGCCTGTCCTGTCTTTCACCAGCAACAAGAGTCTGGACGGTTTCTCCCTGTCAATATCATTGGTAATCCAGACATCACATCCGGCAATCGGCTTGATGCCTTTTTTACGTGCAGCCTTGTAGAACTTGATCAGGCCGAACAGATTGGAAAGATCGGTCAACGCCATAGCAGGCTGTTCATCACCTGCTGCCGCTGCGACCGCATCATCCACACGAACCAGCCCATCCACGATGGAATATTCGGAATGAAGGCGCAGATGAACGAATTGCGTATTTTTCATACGGCTATTTACCTCTGCTCTATTCTTCCATCATGAAAAGTCATTTTCCTGTTTTCCCGGCTTGCCGCCGAGAAGCGCCGCCAACGGTTTTCTCGACTGTCGTAAAACCTGCTGTTTTTCATGATGATTTTCATTTCTGGACGGTTCTTCAGGAACATAAGGCCGATCGAACCAGAGATCCCGGCTTTTTTTCTCCAGTCCGACCGATTTGTATGGACTTCGTTCCGAACGCTTGCCACTGCCCACCGTCTCCGTTTTGGAAACTTTTTCTTTTTTCAATTCAAAAACGGGAACTGTCTGAAGAGGTAATTTTCTCCTGATCAGTTTCTCGATTTCATCCAGCAACTTGTCGTCTTTCGCCGAACACAGGGAAATGGCTTCACCGGTAGCGCCGGCCCGACCGGTTCTGCCGATGCGATGGACATAATCTTCAGCCACGAAAGGCAGATCGAAATTGATCACACACGGCAATTCCTCGATATGCAATCCCCTTGCCGCAACATCTGTCGCGACCAGAATGGCGATATTCCCTTCCTTGAAAGCATCCAGTACCGCCATCCTTTCTGCCTGTGTCTTGTCTCCGTGAATGGCAGATGCCCTGAGCCCTTTTCTTTCCAGCTGACGCGCCAGACGTGAAGCACCGGCCTTGGTATTGGAAAAAATCAGGACCTGCTCCCGGTAATGCTGGCGAAGAAGATATTCGACCATCTCATTCTTGTCCGCCTCATCAACTCTGTAAACAGTCTGTTTGACATTGTCTGCCGCAGCATTCTGCCTCGCTACTTCCACAGAAACAGGATTGTCAAGAAAACTGTTTGCCAGTTTTCGGATATCGCTCGAAAAAGTGGCTGAAAAAAGCAGCGTCTGCCGTTTCTTCGGTAACAGATTCACGATACGCTGCAAATCCGGAAGGAATCCCATGTCCAGCATCCGGTCTGCCTCATCCAGCACAAGAACATGTGTCTGGCCAAGGTTGACGTTCTTCTGCTGTACATGATCAAGCAACCTTCCGGGAGTCGCAATCAGTATTTCTACCCCCGCCCGTAAAACACCTGTTTGTGTTGAGATATCCACCCCGCCGAAAACAACGGCTTCCCGCAAACTGGTATATTTGGCATACTTCCTGACATCTTCATAAACCTGATCGGCCAATTCACGAGTCGGCACAAGCACCAAAGCCCTGACCGGATGACGCGCCGGAGACATGCTTGTATTCGCATAATACAGCAACGACTGCAAAACCGGCAAAGAATAACCTGCTGTTTTTCCTGTTCCGGTCTGCGCTGCGCCCATGACGTCTTTCCCCTCAAGTATGACCGGTATGGCCTGGGATTGAATAGGAGTGGGTGAACTGTAACCCAAATCGTCAAGCGCTTTCAGAATTTCGGACGATAGCCCGAAATCCCCGAACTTTTCCGGAGTAAGACCGGCCAATACCTTTTGCTGATTTTCTGCCATAACATCCCGAATTCAAAATCTCACTATCTGATGGTTATACAGCCGTATGTTTCCTGAAACGACATTTGCAAAACGTATATTGTACGATATACATCCGTTAAAAACAGGCCCATTCCATCAGTGCCACGCGGATACCTTCCTTTGACGGTATCAGTTCAGACAGACGGATTTCACAAGTAAGGAAAATAAACAGCTTCTTGAACAGCTCGCAGAAACCATGCTCCGAGCACCAGTTATGCTCCCGGAAACTGGCCGCGCTGCCTGAAATATAATCAATCACGACAAGGATAATCAGCTAGATCGAGCCTGTAACGCATTCTGTGGACATTTATCAGAGAAAAGAAGAAACTCTTTCTCCGAATTCGATGCAGAACCGATTCAGTGCTGATTTCCAGT
>CAVKGJ010000032.1:0-3268 GCA_963655605.1 Oscillospiraceae bacterium | reverse complement strand
CCGGCATCAATATGTAGCAGACTACGTCGTCTGTCATGTCGTACATTTTGTAGATCCCTGCATTCGGTAATCCCGCATCGAATTCCCCGAAAAATAGGCAAGCAGATTGATTTGTCAGTTTTGTACATGCTGAAGGATTTCATCGATGCTCAAATCAAGGTAATTCACTACTTTTTCCAAATCGGTGATATGGGAGAGCTGACGATAAAGTTTTCATGCCAGATTCCATGATGAAAAAGAAGGGTAGTCCTTATGCCTGTTTCAAACACGAATTGTACAATCGTCGAGAGGGGAGAAAGAGAATCGGACGGTAGCGATTAGAACACCATCGTCAATTAGAATCCCAAACAAGGATTCTAATTGATGCTATGCTATGAAAAAGAATTTACCTGGAAATGCTATACGCTGAATTTGTTGTATTTCTATCAGGGAATTATTTATGATGGTTACTATGATGGTTATATATTGTTATGCATAAGTAACTTATTGATATTTAACAAAGTTTCGAATCCCCCTCTCCGATTCGAACCTTTTATGTTGAAAATGCAACATCTCATAAAAAATAAAATGTTTTTGAGTAATGCTGCCTATCGTTTCTATGCTTATCCCCATGTTTTGGGTACCTTTTTATGTACCTTCGTAAAAATCTAACCGATACTTTCGCTTTTAAATCAACGAATTACTTTAACAATTAGACTTCCCTCTCGCAGGTTTTTCCACAGGCCGGACAAGGAAGACTGGGTGGAGGAGATTTCAGCAGCTGGCAGGGTGCATGACAGACTGTACAATGTACGGGTATTTCCCAAGATGGGACTCCGGGATATTCAAACTGTATTCGTTCTGCCGTTTGTGCTGCTTTGCAGCGTCGGCAGGAAAACAGTGCCGTTGATATGATCAATTCCCCTTCAGGGTATCGCGTCAGCCATTTTGCGGCTGATTCACCATATTTTCCACGCAAGATATCTCGTCGATACCGATGCAATTCATCGACATGTGACCATTGTGTGCCATATACAAAAGTGTGCGTTCATAGTAACAGATAGGACATTGATAATGGGTTTCAAGTGTCATGGCAGTCCGAGGAAATAATGCAATGCGAACCTGTGATCCCGTGATATCCGTTTGCAGCGATGAAACAGGCTTTTCCGGGAATGATGGATGGGATGTGCGTTCATTTCAGGAAACATCGCCATTTTTACCGGATGATCGTCGGAGAACATCGGACAGTGGTTTACCACAATACGGGCAATACAATGTCCTTGCAGGATATTATCAAGTGGCAGGATGATTTGCCAGTTCATTTTTGCATATACAGATTTTTTGTATTCATGCCGGACTCATGTGTTTTTTGCAGGATACGACGTATAGGTGTTCAGGCTTGTCTTTATCAGGCACAAAATGGAATCATGACGATGAACATCTCAAATAAAAGTAGCAAAACATCAGTAAAATCAAGGGATTTTGGCAAGTAGTGACGTGGCTTCCTCGTCTCGTTTCCGAGAATTCAGGATATCAGGTATCGGAAATTTTGTCTGTCGGGCTAACGGTCAATCAACGGATTTTTCGATTGTAAACAGGATTTGCCAGATGCTTTTGACTGACATGTCTCTTTCAGTGTGATGGTGGAACGGCCGGGTTCTGGGGGTATTCGATGTATGGAAGTGGCAAATGCCAGTCCGCCACGCAAACGGATGATACCCGGCCGTTCTTTTGAATTTCTGCCGGCCTGCTATTCGGATATGTTTGCCGTTTCGTGACCATCGTGTTTCGCAAGGGGCCTGTGTGGAATTCATGAACGGTTCTGGAGTCAGACATTGCTTTTGCCACAGGGGAACAGGCTATACTGATATTGGGAATGTTACCGGGATATACACATTCTGGAATGTGCCGGCGGTATGTGGCCGTTGAAAAGAAGATGTGTATATGGGTTTGTAAATTGGAACAAAATCGAAAACGTGAATGACGATTGTGTCCGGAATTGCCTGATGGCGTTTCGTGATTGAGGTCGTCTGCGACGGGCATGGGGGAGTGTGGATGGAAACATGGATGATAGTGGTGTCTGTCATTGTGGCGACAGTTATTGTATTTCTGCTCGGAGTATTCCGGAAATGGTTCAGAAAAAGCAAAATTGTTCATGAAGTGAAAACGGGTGTGCAGTCCGCACAGACTTTCCGGGAAAAATATCCGACACCAGAAAGGTATGAGGTTGACATTGTTCGGGAACTCCTCATTCAGGGAGCGGATGAATCCCTGTTGAAGCAGATATTGAAAGAAGCTTACGATATCACCATAGCCCAGTCGCACAGATCGGGTGAGGATCCGGCCCATTTTGTTGATCGCTGGCTTTATTCCGTTACAGCGCCGAAGCGCTGGGATTTTATTGAAGGCATGTTGCCTTATTATTTTCAGCTGGTACAGGTATTGCTGGGAAAGGGGCTTCGTCCCACTCCGGTGATCAAACAGTGCGGGGGAACCGTATTGTTTGTACGGATGGTGGAACAGGAATTTTCCAGAGGAGTTCCACCAGAAGAATTTGTCTCGAAACATTTCAGGACATGATATTTCGGCAGGGTATCCATGTTTTGATCAGGATGGGTATGCCGTGAGATCTAGAGGAATATGGAGCTGGTTCGATACCGTAAAATTCTCCGCTATGGGAATTAGCGGTGAAAACCGGGCCTTTTCCTCCGGGCAGTCTCGTTGAGGCAGGAGTCCACTAAAGAGATCATGGCACGACTGCGCTGACTCAGCAGAAATCTCCCGCCTGAGAGCGGGAGATTTTTTATGTCTGTCTGGGCAGCAATAGTGTGATTCCACTTGTATCGGGTTCTCCGTTTCAGTCAGTTCGTTGGAAGCGAGTCAAAAATGATACTGTTTATATTTACAGTATGATATACTGTAAATATAAACAGTAAACGTTATGGGGAGTCATGATGAACGAGGTTGTTTCAGAAGTAGTGGATGCACTGATTTTCGTGTGTTCTGTGTGTGTAGTCATCGGGTGTTGCCAGTTTCCGATCAATTGAAAGCAGGGCGGTTGTTTTTATCAGCAGAGCCGTAAAACCCTGTTCTTAAGGAAGAGGAAATAAGACGAGGATTGCGAAGCGATCCAGACACCCCAAATCCATAGGCCAAGTATAGAATGGGAAAAGAGAGAGGGTCCGGGATAGCATGCAAATCAGAAAAGCCTACCGATACGAGCTGATGCCAAGGGGAGAACATATCCGCAAAATGAAACAGTTTTGCGGTTGCGCCCGTTTCGTATTCA
>CAVKGJ010000031.1:4175-9952 GCA_963655605.1 Oscillospiraceae bacterium | reverse complement strand
ATAATGGAATCGTCCAGAAAATGGACCATGCCGATTCAGAACTGGAAATCAGCACTGAATCGGTTCTGCATCGAATTCGGAGAAAGGGTTTCTTCCTTTCTCTGATAAATGTCCACAGAATGTGTTACAGGCTCTTCCTTTCTCTGATATATGTCCACAAAATGTCTTACAGGCTCATTCAGGCTAACGCGTTCTTCACTTTTTCTGGAGCCGTCTGTTTCTGTTACGGTGGCAAGGGTATAATACCGGCTTGTCAGTTTGTTCCGTTTTTCCTTTCTTTGTATATACGTTATGCTTATTCTGCCTGGCTCCAATGCCTTGTCCGCTTTTCGTACCAAACGTCTCTTGTCAGCACTGCAGGAGGTTGATCCTGCCATTACGGAAGTGACCGCACGGTATCTTCATTTTATGGATGGCGGTGATTTCCTTTCGGAAAAAGAGGTTTCACGTCTGTCGGCGCTGTTGGATTATGGCGAACCTTTTCACGGGGCGGAAAAGGGGGATGAGTATGTCGTTGTTCCTCGAGTCGGGACGATTTCTCCATGGTCCTCGAAAGCGACCGATATTGTCCATAATTGCGGACTGAAGGGAATAAAGCGTGTTGAACGGGGAATATCCTATCGCATCCTGAGAGGGGACGATGCGTCGGCTGTTTCGGATGCCGGTCGTCTGGCGCTGATGGGCAAATTGCATGACCGGATGACGGAAATGGTGATCGGCAGGCGTGATGATGCCAGGTTCCTGTTTCAGGAACTGGAAGCGAAACCGCTGGAAACGATCGATATTCTTTCGGATGGAAAGAATGCGCTTGTCAGGGCGAACGGGGAACTGGGACTGGCGTTGTCGGAAGACGAGATCGATTATCTTTTCGATGCATTTGCAAAGGTCGGACGCAATCCGACCGATGTTGAACTGATGATGTTCGCACAGGCGAACAGTGAACATTGCCGTCACAAGATTTTCAATGCCGACTGGACGATTGACGGAGAGGATCAGCACAGCTCGCTTTTTGCAATGATCCGCAATACGCATGAAAAGCATCCTGAAAAGACGATCGTTGCTTACAAGGACAATTCTTCCATTATAGAAGGCAAGGAAATCATGCGGTTTTATCCGCAAGGCGGAAAGGGAGATTATGTTTACCGGCCTAATAGGGAGCTTGCCCATATTCTGATGAAGGTGGAGACGCACAATCATCCTACCGCTATTTCGCCATTTCCGGGAGCTGCGACCGGTTCGGGAGGCGAAATTCGTGATGAAGGTGCGACAGGCAGAGGGGCCAGGCCGAAAGCAGGTCTGACGGGTTTTACCGTATCCAACCTGCAACTGCCTGATGCACGGCGAAACTGGGAAAATGTTGCGGATGCGACTTTACCGAAAAAGGAAAACGGTGCCGTTTACGGAAAACCGGAGCGCATCGCTTCGCCCTTGCAAATCATGATCGACGGACCGATAGGGGGTGCGGCGTTCAATAACGAATTCGGTCGTCCCAATCTGGCAGGTTATTTCCGTACCTATGAACAGAATGTGGACAACAAGGTATTCGGTTATCACAAGCCGATCATGATAGCCGGCGGCATCGGTTCGATTTTGGATATCCATACCAGGAAGGATGCGCTTCCGGTCGGAGCGCTTCTGATCCAGCTGGGCGGTCCCGGAATGCGGATCGGCATGGGTGGCGGTGCGGCATCTTCTATGGCAACAGGTGCCAATACGGCGGATCTGGATTTCGATTCCGTCCAGCGTGGCAATCCGGAAATGCAGCGTCGTGCGCAGGAAGTCATCAATGCCTGCTGGGCATTGAAGGAAAACAATCCGATTCTCTCGATTCATGATGTCGGGGCAGGCGGTCTGTCGAACGCATTTCCTGAAATCACGCATGACGCGAACAGGGGAGCCGTGTTTGATTTGCGGAACGTTCCGTTGGAAGAAAGCGGTCTGTCGCCACGCGAAATATGGAGCAATGAGTCACAGGAGCGGTATGTTCTGGCTGTCGCACAGGAAAATATCGAACTGTTTGACCAACTGTGCGGCCGCGAGCGGTGTCCGTATGCGATCGTCGGAGTCGCGACTGAAGAGCGGCAACTGAAAGTCGTTGATCCTGAATATGGCAACAATCCGGTCGATATGCCGATGGATGTCCTGCTCGGAAAACCGCCGAAAATGCATCGTGATGTTACGCGTGTCTCCCATCAGTATCCTTCGGTCAGGTTCGATCATCTCGAGCTGGATAAGGTAGTACGGGATGTCATGCTATTGCCAGCGGTAGGGGACAAGTCGTTTCTGATCACGATCGGTGACCGGTCTGTCGGCGGTTTGACGTGTCGTGACCAGATGGTCGGTCCCTGGCAGGTTCCGGTTGCGGATTGTGCGGTGACTTTGATGAGTTACGAAGGCTATGCCGGTGAGGCGATGGCGATGGGAGAAAGAACACCGCTGGCGGTGATCGATGCTCCGGCTTCAGGACGCATGGCGATTGGTGAAGCTCTGACCAATATCGCTTCTGCCCCGATAAACGATATTTCCGATATCAAGCTGTCTGCCAACTGGATGGCCGCATGCGGGCAATCCGGACAGGATGCCGCTCTGTTCGATACCGTCAGGGCGGTCGGTCTGGAATTATGCCCTGAATTGGGGATCAGTATACCGGTCGGCAAAGATTCGCTTTCGATGAGAACAACATGGCAGGACGGGGAAACGGAAAAGGAAGTCATATCTCCTGTTTCACTGATTGTTTCCGCTTTTTCGCCTGTGACGGATGTTCGTGGTTCACTGACGCCACAGCTGGATCTGGATGCCGGTGAAACTGCGCTTATCCTGATCGATCTTGGACGAGGCAAAAACCGGATGGGCGCTTCTGCATTGGCACAAGTGACACAGCAGATCGGTTCTTCTGTACCGGATGTTGACAGTGCGTATGATCTGAAGGCATTTTTTGCCGTGATTCAGAAACTGAATCATGAAGGTATTCTGCTGGCTTATCATGACCGTTCAGACGGCGGTTTGTTTGTCACTTTGTGTGAAATGGCTTTCGCGAGCCGTTGTGGGCTGGATATCGATCTGGATTATGTCATCAATGCCGCGCTGGTTAAAGGTTCGGACAAGGAAAACATTCTGTCTGCACTTTTCAATGAAGAACTGGGGGCTGTCATCCAGGTTCGTTTCAGTGATTTGGACAAGGTCAAATCCCGGCTGAAAGCAGCAGGTCTCGAGACGGCAACCCATTATCTGGGTTCTATTGCTGAAGGCGAGACATTGGAGTTCAAGCTGCGAGGTGTACCTGTTTATACCCATTCACGTGTCAATCTGCATCGTTTGTGGAGTGAAACAAGCTGGCGGATTGCCAGATTGCGTGACAATCCGGAATGTGCCGATATGGAATATGACCGGATTCTGGATACAACCGATCAGGGTATGGCGCCGAGAGTGCCTTTCGATATGGAAGAGGATATCGCTGCGCCTTTTGTCGCGAAAGGAATACGTCCGCGTGTCGCCATCCTGCGCGAACAGGGATCCAATTCCCATGTTGAAACAGCTTATGTCATGCACAAGGCGGGATTTGAGTCGGTCGATGTCCATATGAGCGATCTGATTGATGGCAGGCTGTCTCTTGATGATTGCAAGGGCTTGATCGCTGTCGGGGGATTTTCCTATGGCGATGTGCTAGGCGCAGGAGAGGGATGGGCAAAAACGATCCTGTTCAACGAGAGACTGAAAGAACAGTTCGAGACTTTCTTTATACGGCAGGATACTTTTGCGCTAGGCATATGCAATGGCTGTCAGATGATGAGCAATCTTGCCACTATTATTCCGGGAGCTGAGGCATGGCCGAAATTTGTCCGTAATCGTTCGGAACAGTTCGAAGCCCGTTTCACGATGGTCGAGATTCCGAAATCACCATCCATTTTCTTCAGAGGTATGGATGGATTGAGAGCACCTATTGTCGTTTCGCATGGGGAAGGCAGAGCCGATTTCTTGCAACAGGGCGATATGGACAAGGTTCTGGTTGCCATGCAGTATATTGATCATAATGGCATGCCGACAGAGGTTTATCCTTTCAATCCGAACGGTTCTCCACAAGGAATTACATCGGTTACCACTCCGGATGGACGTTTTACCGTATTGATGCCGCATGCCGAGAGAGTGTTCAGGACGGTGCAGCAGTCTTGGACCCCGGATTTCTGGGGAGAGAGTTCACCCTGGATGCGCATGTTCCGCAATGCCCGTAAATGGATCGGGTAAGTCCGTCCGGATTGCCAACAGGAAATTGCCTGTATGCACAGGCAATTTCCTGTTGGGGCCGGATAAGTTTTTTAGGGGCTATACTCATGAAAAAACAGACATATTTCCCTTCGTGAGATGATGGGTACCATTTATGGCGCGGGGTTTCGGATGTGTGGCGGAAATCCTGAGTTGTTCCCCGGATGAAACAGGCAAATATGTCGGGTGTTTTTCTTTTATAATCCTCTTTTCAGTTTTACTGCTTTCTACAATAAAAATGAAATCTGTCGAAATTCGTGAAAAGTTTCTGAGTTTTTTCAGGGCGAGAGGTCATACTGTCGTCCGTTCGAGTCCTCTGGTTCCAGCCAATGATCCGACTCTCATGTTGACAAATGCCGGTATGGTCCAGTTCAAGGATGTTTTTCTGGGACTGGACAAGCGTCCCTATACCCGTGCGACGTCCGTGCAACGATGTGTCCGAGCAGGAGGCAAACATAACGATCTCGAAAATGTCGGTTATACGGCACGGCATCATACTTTTTTCGAAATGCTGGGCAATTTCAGTTTTGGTGACTATTTCAAGCGTGATGCCATCCATTTTGCTTGGGACTTGCTGACGACAGTATACAAATTGCCTCCGGAAAAGCTGTGGGCGACCGTCTATCAGGAGGACGACGAAGCCTATGATATCTGGGCCAATGAGATCGGTTTGCCGAAGGAGCGCATTGTACGCATCGGTGACAACAAGGGAACGCGTTACGCATCCGACAATTTCTGGCAGATGGCCGATACCGGTCCATGTGGTCCGTGTACGGAAATTTTTTACGATCATGGGCCTGAAATTGCCGGAGGGCCTCCAGGAAGTCCAGATGAAGACGGTGACCGTTATATCGAAATATGGAATCTCGTGTTCATGCAATTCAACCGTGACGAACAGGGGAATATGACGCCATTGCCGCGCCCGTGTGTCGATACCGGCATGGGGCTGGAGCGGCTGGCGGCCGTGTTGCAGCATGTCCACAGCAATTATGATATTGACCTGTTCCAGAATCTCATCAGGGCTGCGGCGCGTGAAACGAATACGACAGATTTGACGGACAATTCCCTGAAAGTTATTGCCGACCATATTCGTGCCAGCGCTTTCATGATTGTTGACGGTCTTATTCCGGGAAGCGACGGTCATGGTTACGTATTGCGTCGTATCATCCGCCGTGCACTTCGCCACGGGTACAAGCTGGGCCAGACAAAACCGTTCTTTTACAAACTGGTTGACGATCTCGTCAGGGAAATGGGTGCAGCCTATCCGGAACTGACAGAAGCGGCGGGATATGTCCAGAGAGTCTTGCGTCATGAAGAAGAACGTTTTGGTGAAACGCTCGACAATGGCATGAAAATTCTGGAAGCGGCGCTGGCAGATGGAACAAGGGTTCTGGATGGTGAAACGGCATTTACGCTTTACGATACCTATGGTTTTCCGCTGGATCTGACGGCGGATATCTGCCGTGAACGGAATATTGCTGTTGATGAAGCCGGATTTGATGCCGCCATGGAGAAAC
>CAVKGJ010000031.1:0-4133 GCA_963655605.1 Oscillospiraceae bacterium | reverse complement strand
CAGAAAGCCGCGGCACGTGCTTCGGGAAAATTCAAAATGGCTGCTGTTCTGGAATATAGCGGCGAAAAAACCCGTTTTGTCGGTTACGAACGGTTGGAAGAAACCGGAACGGTAGTGGCGTTGTATCGGGATGGAACGCCGGTTGATCGGATTGAAGAGGGCCAAAACGGTGTTGTCGTGCTGGACACGACGCCGTTTTATGCGGAATCGGGTGGTCAAGTCGGAGATGTGGGTGTGCTGGTCGGGCAACATATGCGGTTTGAAGTGGAAGATACGCAAAAAATCCAGGCGGATGTGGCTGGCCATCATGGCAAGGTCGTCAGTGGAACGGTTTCGCTGGGTGACAAGGTGGATGCACGTGTCAACATGGAATTGCGTGCGCAGACAATGCGCAATCATTCAGTCACCCATTTGATGCATAAGGCCTTGCGTCAGGTTCTGGGATCGCATGTCGCGCAACGTGGATCGCTGGTCGATCCGGACAAGACCCGTTTTGACTTCAGCCATAACGCACCGGTAACGAATGATGAAATCCGGCAGGTTGAAGAGATTGTCAACCGTGAAATTGTCGCCAATACGCCGACGCAGGCTCAGCAAATGAGTTTTGATGAAGCGATCGCGCACGGTGCGACAGCTCTTTTCGGTGAAAAATACGGTGATGTGGTCCGTGTGCTGGATATCGGATTTTCCTGTGAATTATGCGGAGGCACTCACGTTTCCAGGACCGGTGATATCGGATTTTTCAAAATCGTTTCGGAAGGTGGGATCGCTGCCGGAATCCGGCGAATCGAAGCCGTGACAGGACTTGCAGCAATGCACTGGGTTCAGGAAATGTCCCGAAAAGTCGATGAAGCGGCCATGGCATTGAAAACCCAGCCTGATGAGCTGGTTAACCGGATTGTCCAGCTTCAGGATCAAATGAAAGGTCTGGATCGGGAATTGTCAACGCTGAAAGCCAGATTTGCATCCAGTCAGGGAGACGATCTGGCAGACAAGGCCGTTGATGTCAGCGGTGTTAAGGTATTGGCAGCCATGATCGAAGGTGCTGATGTGCCTGGTTTGCGCAGTGCCATGGACAAACTGAAGGACAAGCTGAAAACAGCAGTCATTGTTCTGGCGACTGTCAGGGATGGAAAAGTCGGTTTGATTGCAGGCATCACTTCCGATATGACGTCGAAGATCAAGGCGGGTGAGCTGGTCAATTTTGTCGCTGGCCAGGTTGGCGGCAAGGGCGGTGGCCGTCCTGATATGGCGCAGGCAGGCGGATCGGATCCGAGTGGTTTGCCGGAAGCGTTGAGGAGTGTGAAGGGCTGGGTACAGGAACGTCTTGGCTAATGGAGAACGGTAATCCGAAACAAATTGACCTGACGGTCGATGCATGCGGGACAAAATGCCCGATGCCGATTTTGAAGGCTAAAAAAGCATTGGCGAACATGGAATCCGGACAGTTGCTCAAAGTGCTGGCCACGGATCCTGGTGCTGTACGGGATTTTCATTTTTTCGGTCGCCAGACAGGAAATGAGGTCGTGGGGCAGACAGAGGAAAATGGTGTTTTCGCCATTATTGTCAAAAGAAAATAGGACTGGAAAAACAGCAGGTTATTTTGGAGCGGCACATGAAAATACTGGTACCCGTCAAACGGGTTGTTGATTATAACGTCAAAATTCGTGTCAAACCGGACGGAAGCGGTGTTGAAACGGATAATGTGAAAATGTCGATGAATCCGTTTGATGAAATCGCTGTTGAAGAAGCTGTCCGTCAAAAGGAAGCGGGCGTCGCGACCGAAGTCATCGCTGTTTCTTGCGGTGCGGAAAAATCACAGGATACCTTGCGTACTGCCATGGCTATTGGTGCCGACAGAAGTATCCTGGTAAATACAAATATCAGCCTGCATCCTTTGGCCGTCGCCAGGATTCTGAAGAAGATTGTCGAAAAAGAACAGCCGGATATTGTCATTCTGGGCAAGCAGGCTACGGATGATGATGCCAGCCAGACCGGACAGATGCTGGCGGCACTGCTTGATTGGCCCCAGGCGACTTCCGTGTCGAAACTTGTTGTTGAAAATGGAAAAGCGCTGGTGACGCGTGAAGTCGATGATGGTCAGGAAATATTGTCGTTGCAATTGCCTGCTGTCGTGACGGCCGATTTGCGCCTGAATGAGCCGCGATATGTCACATTGCCCAATATGATGAAGGCCCGGAAAAAAACGGTCGAGAAGATCACTCCGGAGGAATTGGGCATATCGGTGGAATCGCGAGTTGTAACTCTTAAGGTGACCGAACCCGCTGTCCGTTCGGAAGTCCAGATGGTGCCTGATATTGCCACACTTGTGTCCAGACTGAAAAATGAAGCTAAAGTCATTTGAGCTTCATTCGATCATTATCCCGTTTTCAATACAGGAATTCAGAAATGTCCATTCTCGTTATTGCCGAACATGACAACCGGTCCTTGAAAAACAGTACCCTGAATGCGGTAAGTGCCGCTTTATTGTGTGGTCAGGACGTTCATTTGCTGGTGGCAGGTTACCAATGCCGGAATGCCGCCGATGAAGCCGCGAAGATTTCAGGCGTTTCAAAAGTGCGGATGGCGGATGCCGTTTCACTGGATCATGCGTTGCCGGAAAATGTGGCGGAACAGGTTCTTGCAATCGCGTCAGGTTATTCCCATATACTGGCGCCTGCAACTTCTTTCGGAAAGGCTTTCATGCCTCGGGTTGCCGCGCGACTGGATGTCGAGCAGATTTCCGAGATCACCAGAGTCGTTTCTGAAAATACATTCGAACGGCCGATTTATGCCGGTAATGCCGTCGCGACTGTGCAGTCCGGTGATCCGGTCAAGGTCGTGACTGTCAGAACGACAGCTTTTGCGCCGGCAGAAAAAATGAATGATACAGTTCCGGTCGAAAGTATTGCGGCGGTTGCAGGTAGTGGCAAATCATCTTATGTGTCATCACAGACGGATCAATCGTCCAGACCCGAATTATCCAGTGCAAAAATTGTTGTTGCCGGTGGGCAGGGTGTCGGATCAGCCGAGAATTTCCGGCTGATTGAACAGCTGGCGGATAAGCTGGGGGCGGCCATCGGTGCGTCGCGTGCCGCTGTTGATGCAGGTTACATCTCAAATGATCTGCAGGTAGGGCAGACAGGCAAGATTGTCGCTCCGGATCTCTATATTGCTGTCGGTATTTCCGGCGCTATCCAGCATGTCGCGGGAATCAAGGATTCAAAAACCATCGTCGCCATCAATCAGGATCCAGATGCGCCGATATTTCTGACTGCCGATTACGGAATAGTGGGAGATCTGAATGAACTGGTTCCACAACTGATTGCCGCGCTGGGTTAGTTGCGGTGATGTTGACTGGTGACAACCGGAATATCGGGGTTGCATGTCAATGAATGTCACGGTAGCCTGGATATCTGAGACAGGCGGGCATGAGATTTGCGCGGAGATTTTTCCGGCAAGAGTCTGAGGCTCGGCAGTTGCTGTTTTTGAACGAACCATTCGAATTCGAGAGTTGTTATACCCGTTTCTGAAAGTGAAACATCGTTTGTGTTTGCACCACAGGAAATTTCCATTGAAGTTCTGCTTGAAAAATATGCCAAAGGCGGAGAGATGAATGCGGAAGAAGTCATGGAAAGAGTCGCTTTGGCACTGACAGAGGTGGAATCTCCCGGAAACAGAGAACAGTATGCCGAAGCATTTTTCTGAGCGCCAAAAACGGATTCGTACCCGCGGACCGGGTATGCAGTGCTGTTGGTACCGGCTTGCAGACGACATTGATCGACTGTTTCATCCAACCGGTTGGTGATTCAATAACCAACATGGTCGATGGCAAACCGGGTATTTATATGGCGCTGACCCAAGCTGCCGAAACGATGAGGAGAGTCGGATGCGTTGGCTACGATTTTTCATTCATCAAGCCACGTGGCGCCAAAGTACGGGGGACGGGTAGCAGTGCTTCCGACCTGGGAGGCTCAAGCGGAATCGTGACACTGGGAGTGGACTTCAAGCCATCGGAAAACAGCCCGTTGACAGTGGATGCCGGCTTTACGGGATACTTCGGAGAACATGAAGGAGTAGCCGGACAAGTCTCGATGCAATACACATTCTGAAGCAATCGTCGAACCACAAAA
>CAVKGJ010000030.1:0-2822 GCA_963655605.1 Oscillospiraceae bacterium | reverse complement strand
CTGCAAGAGGCTATAAGAGGCTGAAACAAAGCCTGCAAGAGCCTGTACGCATTCTGTGGACATTTTTCAGAGACAGGCTGAAATCCGATCTCCGAATTCAATACAGAAGTGGTTCAGTGCTGACGAGCCTGTTCTGAATATCCGGGATCCGGTATGGAAAAACCGCGATTCCACGATTTTTCATCCGTCCGGATTTTTGATGGCAATTTCCGACGCCATTCTGTTTCCGGTATTGGATATGAAATGATGAAGGGTATTGCGAAGATTGGTATTGACGATGAAGCTGTCTTTCAGGCATCGATGATGCCTGCGTTCCCGGTTTTCTGGAAGTGCAGGAACGGGATGACGGCGGAAATCTGCATTCATTCTTCAGGAGAATAGACTGAATCCCGAAAACAGCCGGAATGGCAGCCGATATCGCCTGGCCATCCGATACGGCGAATCGTGCCGGATGAGCGTCATACGGATGAACGGGATTTCATGAAAATCATTTCAGCGCCGCTTTTGCGAGGGCGATCAGACCGCTGGTTGAACTGTCGTGTTCTTCATGAGCTTTTCCTTCCAGCTCGTTCTGGATATCCCTCGCCAGTACCTTGCCAAGTTCGACTCCCCACTGATCAAAACTGTTGACGTTCCAGATCACGCCCTGCACGAATGTCTTGTGCTCGTAAAGCGCCATCAGCGCACCGAGTGTTTCAGGTCTTAAAACATTCATGAGGATCGTATTGCTGGGACGGTTTCCCGGAAAGGTTCTTTGCGGAGTCTGGGTTTTTGTTTCTTCGGAATTCATGCCTGACATTTCAAGATCGGTTTTGACCTGATCCGCTGTTTTGCCTTTCATCAACGCTTCAGATTGCGCGAAACAGTTCGCAAGCAGGGCCGAATGATGACCGGCAAGGGAATGGTACGGAGACAGGGCCGTGATGAAATCGACCGGAATAATGTCAGTTCCCTGATGCAGCAACTGAAAATAGGCATGTTGTCCGTTCGTACCGATATTTCCCCAGATGACGGGACTGCTGCCATAGTCGACAGGTTCCCCGTTTTTCTGGATGCGTTTGCCGTTGCTTTCCATTTCGAGCTGTTGCAGGTAAGCCGGAAAACTGGTGAGATCCTGCAGATACGGGGTGACGGAAACGGATGCGTATCCCAGAAAGTTCCTGTTCCAGATACCTGTCAGACCGAGGAGCACGGGCATATTCGATGCCAGGGGGGCATATCGGAAATGGACATCCATGGCATGTGCGCCTGCCAGAAATTCGGTGAAATGGTTGTATCCGACAGCCAGTACAACAGGCAGTCCGATAGCGGACCAGACGGAATAACGACCTCCGACCCAGTCCCAGAAAGGAAAAAGATTGTCGTGATGAATGCCGAATTTTTCGACCGCTTCCCCGTTGGTTGAAATCGCAATGAAATGTTTCCGGATGTCCCGGATGGTTCCGTGATTCAGGAACCAGCTGCGTGCCGAATGGGCATTCAGCATGGTTTCCAGTGTTGTGAATGTTTTTGATGCGATAATGAACAGAGTCGTTTCCGGCCTGATTTTTTTCAGGACAGCATCCAGATCGTGTCCGTCGACATTGGCAACGAAATGGATATTGAGTTCTTTTACATGAAAAACGCGCAGGGCCTGACAAACCATTCGTGGTCCCAGATCGGAACCGCCTATTCCGATATTGACGATATCGGTTATCGGCTTCCCTGTAAATCCTTTCCATTCTCCCGAATGGATCTGTTCGGAGAAACGGCGCATCTTGTCGAGAACGGCCTGAATGTCGGGTATGACGTTTTTTCCATCGACCAGAACCTTTTCATGGCGTGGCGCCCTTAATGCAGTGTGCAAAGCGGCCCGATGTTCTGAGGTATTGATTTTGTCGCCTTCGAACATTCTGTCCCGTATTTTTTCCAGATCGCATTCTTTTACCAGTTCCAGAAGCAGCGACAGTGTTTCGTCTGTCATAAAATTTTTCGAGAAATCCAGAAACAGGCCGCCTGCCGTCAACGTCATGGCAGGAAAACGGCCCGGATCTTTCCGGAACAATTCATTCAGGGACCATTTCCCGGCCTTTTCTGCATGTTTTCTGAGTTTCTGAAAAACTGCCGCATTAACGAGATTGGTTGATTTCATGGCAAATAAACGGTAGGTGAAAAGCAATCGGTAGGTAACGCTGAAACAGATTCGGAATGAATAATATATTTTCCATTTCTTTCAACACTATAAACCGGAATTCACCGAAAACGGTTATGGATACACAAAATTCGGCATACTGTGGTTTTCCGGATTCAGGAAGAATTTGTGGTATTCGAAGCACAGGCGTGAATCGTTCCGGCGATTGAAAACATATTACCGGATGTGGTGTCTGTCGGATGAATGCCGTAACAATCCGGAGTCTGTTTTTCATCATTCGGGAAAAACACAATATCATGTGGCAAAAGCTGATGGCATGGTTCGTCCGAAGCGGCGTGTAGTGAAAGCGCAGTTGTATAGGTTCGGGGAAAGTTGCGCTTGATTTGTTGTCGGCGAGCGACAATCGTGTCGGTGATTTGCCAGTTCCGATTAATCGTGGTTATAATATCATTTTTAGGCGCGTAGCTCAGCTGGTTAGAGCACTACCTTGACATGGTAGGGGTCGTTGGTTCGAGTCCAATCGTGCCTACCAGAATTCTTACTGCTATTATCGAAATGGCTCATCATGAAAAAGCACATTTTTTAATGTGCTTTTTTGTTTTTCACTCTGAGCCTGTAACGTATTCTGTGGACATATATCAGAGAAAGGAAGAAACCCTTTCTCCGAATTCGATGCAGAACCGATTCAGTG
>CAVKGJ010000029.1:0-18597 GCA_963655605.1 Oscillospiraceae bacterium | reverse complement strand
GTTTTTCTCCTAAATTAGCAGATTTTGAATTTCCACAGAATCCTTTACAGGCTCGAGACAATGTATTATGTCCGAAGTGTTCGTTTTGCGTCCGTTGCGAGTCCTTTATATTGTTGGACTTTAGCGATTTTAGAGGTTATTTCCCACCTCAAGGGAAGTGCTTATTTTTTAGTTATAACAATTGCTTCCAACTTTTGAGGAAATGTTTAGATGAATTACATCAAATGTATTTGAAACTGAAAAATTTATAGAATATTGAAGCGTAATATCTATTTTTTGGGGCACATAATAAATCATGTCTGATATTCAAATTTTTCAAGAAGAATATCCTTCATTGGAATCCTATTGGCGTTCTATTATTTTGTTTGGGAAGAATGTTGCTTCATATAAGTTTGCTCTTTCAAAATCCTTATTAGAATTAGCATCGCTTGAACAAAATATTATATCGTTGGAAATTTGGCAGAACCTTTTGCTAGGCATATATGCGAACACTTACGAAAAGCACCAAAACAGACAACTAGTAATGGCAGTTTGTTTCTGGATGCTTGCAAAAAGTTCAATTTAGGTGAAATGTCTCATCAAAAATTATTGGAAGTTACTGTAAAAAATGGATTTAATTACGTTTTGGATGCTTTTCATATTGTGAATGGAGATAGTACTCCAATAAATTTTTATAAAAAAGATTTTTTAGGTTCTCAAAAAAGAATTATATTAACTGACGAAATTTTTAAATTAAAGGAGGCGCCCAATTTTTATGATTTGACAAATGAGACAGAAGCTCGTTGGAGGCTAGTTGAAACAGCTTGGGAACTAAGTGTTTCAAGAAATTTAATTGATGTGAGATATGATGGCGTAAAAAAATTGTTGTTTGTTGAAAATAATTTGTCACGAAGAAAAGATGTAACTTCAGCAAGGGATGCATTAAATGGATACCAAAAAGGAAAATGTTTTTACTGCTTTGATAGTATAAGTATAAACAGTTTTGATAACAAGACTTGCGACATTGATCACTTTTTTCCTAAAATATTACAAAGTCATGTTCCAGATGTTAATTTAGACGGAGTTTGGAATTTGGTATTGGTTTGTGATAAATGTAATAGAGGTACAAACGGAAAATTTGCCAAAGTTTCATCTTTGAAATATCTGAATAGACTGCACAAAAGAAATGAATTTTTAATAAGTAGTCATCATCCATTAAGAGAAACTTTAATGAATCAAACAGGAAAAACTACTCAGGAAAGAGTGGATTTTCTTAAAAACATGGATAAATTAGCAGTTAATCTATTAGTACAAAGATGGGAAGCAGAACAAGTTTGCCAAGAGGTGTTTTAGCAATGGCTAATAATAAAGATCTAACGTTAGAATACTACTCACAAAAAGCACAAGATTTTTCAAGCGATACACAAGGAGTTGTGTTTGCCGAATTGCAAGATAGATTCTTAGAATATTTGCCTGCAAAATCAAAAATTCTAGATCTGGGTTGTGGCTCGGGACGTGATAGTAAATATTTTAAAGATAAAGGGTTTTCTGTCGTATCATTGGATGGTTGTATGGAATTATGTGAGATTGCTTCAAAATATATAGGACAAGAGGTAATCAATAGCACTTTTGAAGACTTTGAAACAGAAGAAACTTTTGATGGAATATGGGCATGTGCTTCCTTATTGCATTTGCCGCTAGATAAACTTCCTTTGATAATAGAAAAATATGTAAACAGATTAAACAAAAACGCTTGTTTTTATTTGTCGTTTAAGTATGGTAGTTTCGCGGGCGTGAAAAATGGTAGATATTTTACGTATTTAACAGAAAAAACTTTTAAACAGATAATTAAAAATATCAAATATTTGAAAATAGATTCTTTATCTGTTACCTCAGATGTTAGAGTCGGCAGGGAAGATGAAAAGTGGTTAAATGCGTTTTTGAAGAGGGTTTAAATGAGACCCAAAAATTTTAATGGTAATATTGGTGATGTACATGGTCCTATTGAGGATCATTTTGATAGTCATGCATATGGCTATATTAACGGATATCTTTATTTTTGAAACATATCGTCATTGTAAGGGTGAAAAATAACGAGGTGCTTTTTGATATGGACAAAGACGAAGTTGTTTTTTCAATAGTGTTTTTATGCTGTCATTATATTGAGTCGTCGCTAAAATATATCTTGTTAAATATTAAAACCTTGAAAAACACAAAGATATAGATGGTCTTCTCTAGAAGGTGGGGCTAATAAAATCATAAATGAATTTGGTGAATTATTAGAAATTATTGCCGGAAATGAACAAAAATATGTTTTCTTGTTAGAGGAAGAACCACTTAATATTGTGTTGTGTATGGAAACAATGCAAGAAGTCGGAACGATTTTCAATAGCGGGATAATTTGATGGATGTGTTACTAGATAAGGATGAAGTAAGGCAATAGTAATAATAATTTGTCCAAAATTCTCATTTTGCGAGTGAAATTCTCGTTTCAAAGCAGTGTTTAGCGCCCGACAGGACAGATGCGATATGATCAGGGAAAGTATGTGGCGCGCTCGGCGGGGATCGAACCCACAACCCCTGCCTTCGGAGGGCAGTACTCTATCCATTGAGCTACGAGCGCTGAAAAGAACAATCTGCCGGAACCGGAAGAAGAAATTCTGATTCCGAAAACGATGCAGGCAGTATTTTACCTCATTTAGGCAGTTCGATATGCAATTTGGTCAAACTTGTTTTACAAAATTGAAACAATCGTCAAATCATGCCGTTCCGTACACGCGGAGGATTCTTGGCAAAGTATTTGTTGATGCCGTTTAAGATGGCATCGGCAATATTTTCCTGATGTGCGTCGTTGTTCAGCTTGGCTTCTTCCTCGGGATTGGAAATGAAAGCTGTTTCGACAAGGATGCTGGGAATGTCCGGAGCTTTCAGTACAGCAAAAGCAGCTTGTTCCACGGAACCCTTGTGCAGGCGATTGATTTCTCCCATTTCATTTAAGACCGCGTTTCCGAGTTTCATACTGTTTTTGATTTGAGCCGTTGTGGAAAGATCGAGCAATACGCTGGCCAACTGCCGGTCGTGTTTTTTGATGTTGACTCCACCAATCAGGTCTGCGGCATTTTCACGTTTTGCCAGCCATCGGGCAGCGGTCGAGGACGCTCCTTTCTCGGACAGGACGAAAACGGAGGAGCCACGTGCAGAGGGTTGGACAAATGCGTCTGCATGAATGGAAATGAACAGGTCTGCCTGAACCGCTCTGGCTTTCTGGACACGTGTCCCGAGTGGCACGAAGAAATCGGCGTTGCGGGTCATGACCACCCGCATGTTTGGTTGCTGTTCGATTTTGGCTTTCAGACGTTTTCCGATGGCAAGGACGACGTCTTTTTCCTTGCTGCCTCTTGCTCCGATTGCGCCGGAGTCCTCACCGCCATGACCGGGATCGATTACAATCGTGACCATGCGTTTAAGTTGCATTTTTTCGTTTTTTTGCGAGGGCGACGGAGAAAGAGCCGTTTTCTGGACAGGTATTTCTATGACAGATTTTTTCGGTGTACCGGTCGCGACCTGAGTCGGCTCCGGATCGCTTTTCCATTCTCCTTTCATAATCAGTGCCGCTATCGGATCAAGCGGTTCTTTCGGATAAAGGTCAAGAACGAGACGGTGCTTGTATTTGTCAATCGGCGCCAGCGAAAAGACTTGCGGATTGACTGTGGTTTTCAGGTCGAAAACAAGGCGAACAGTTTTCGGGTTCAGCTGCCCAACACGTACCTGCTGGATATAGGGATCGTCTGGCTGGATTTTTGAAATCAGTTCTTTCAGCGTCGCGTTCAGTTCAGTTCCTTCCACGTCAACAACGAGTCTTTCGGGGTTTGCAAGCAGAAAATGTTTTGCGTGGATATCACCATCGTGTTCCAGTGTGATCCGTGTATAGTCATCTGCCGGCCAAGTGCGGACAGCAACGATATTGCCGGCCATAACCGGTACGGTTCCCGTCAGCAAGGCGGCGAGAAGAATGGTCAGGGTGAGAAATGCTCGCCCGTATCGGTAAACGGAATGTTTCATTTTTGACTCATGAGTGAGGCATAAAACGCAGATTTTCAAGACAGCGTTTGCCTTTATCGGATGACGCTGTCAGTTTGACGGCACGTCCTTCTCCTTCCATCCCGAATGAAATGGCAAGATCGGGAGATGGAAGTTCAGCGTCGGCTTTTTCAGCCCATTCAATGATGCAAATAGTGTTTTCGTTAAAATGTTCTCTGAATCCGGCTTCCAGAAATTCTTCGGGAGATTCCATCCGGTAAAGGTCAAAATGGAACAGCCCGACAGGATGTCCGTCCAGTTCGATGACATAGGGTTCCACCAATGTATAAGTCGGGCTTTTGACTTTTCCGGTATGCCCTGCCGCATTGAGCATGGCACGGGTCAGCGTTGTTTTTCCTGCGCCGAGATCGCCATGCAGGTATATTCTGAGTCCGGCTTCCAGTATGTGTGCCAGCGAGTCGCCAAGTGCACGGGTATCAGCCTCGTCATTCAAATAATACGTTTTCTGCAGCATGGTCAAAACAGTTTTAATTGCTATGATCGATCAGGTGTTATGTTACTGAACGATTCGCATATAGTATCAATAATCCTTTCGTTTTAGGCAACATCTTTTGTTGTTTCTGATGAATTTTGACGGGCAATTGACTGATTTTGTTTTGAAAATGAGAACATGGGTGTCGGAGCGCGGGTTCTCTGGGTTGCGTGTGGCTGACATACGTCTTCAGGATGATGAGGCACGATTGCAGCCGTGGCTTGCGAACGGTTTTCATGGAAAAATGCACTATATGGCCGCGTATGGTCTGAAAAGGTGCTGGCCTGACGAGTTGCTTCCCGGGATACTGAGAGCGGTCCGCATGAATTATGTTCAGAATGCGACAGAAAACTGTCTGGAAAGGGAAATATCTAGAAAAGATGATCCGCTATAGGCCAGAATATCGCTTTGTGCTTGGAGACGGGATTACCATCGTGCGATAAGGGTACGGCTCGATAAATTTGCCGGAAAAATGCAGAAAGTCTTTGGACCTTTCCGTTATCGCGAATTTTCCGATTCGGCACCGGTGATGGAAGTGGCCTTTACCAGAAAGGCGGAAATGGGCTGGCAGGGCAAAAAAATTTGTTGCTGAACAGACGAGGCGGTTCGTTTTTTCTGGGCGAAATGCGGGTCGATCTCCCGTTGTCGGTCGATTCCGAGAGAAGCAACATTGCGGCAGCCGCATGCGTTGCCTTTCGCATTGCCCTACGGGAACGATTGTAGCGCTCAATATGATTGATGGGCACCGGTGTATTTCCTATCCGACGATAGAACTGAAAGATTCGATACCTGTGGAATTGCGTTCCCTGATCGGCAACAGGATATACGGTTGCGACGACTGTCGGCTGGTATGTCTCAGGCCGGTTTGCCGAAAATGCAACGGTATCCGATATGGTGGACGAACATATTATCTGGGCGTTGAGTCAAGGTGATTACATGGTCTGCCTGCGGATGCGGTCGCTGAAATGGCAAAAGAAATATAATTCTGTACAGATCACTTTTTTCGCAAAGGTTGTATATGAACGTTTTGACTCCCGACAGATGCAGCGCCATTCTCAAGACACATTTCGGTTCGATCGGTATCGCTGTCGAGGAAAATAAAGTAACGGCTATCCGGATTTTTCCGGATCTGTTCGTTGAGAAAATGGCAGATGATGATCTGTCTGCCGAGGCAGTCAGGCAAATCGGGCATTATCTGGAGCATCCCGATATCTGTCTTGACTTGCCGGTCAGAATAACAGGGGATGAGGTTCATCGCAGGATCTGGTCGGCCATGATGTCGATACCCTGTGGGGAAATACGTACTTACGGGGAACTGGGGGTACTTTTGCATTTTTCTCCTGGGGCGATCAGCAAGGCATGTGAGGAAAATCCTTTGTCTCTGTATATACCGAGTCATCGCGTAGTTGCGGTTACGGGACCGAGAGGGCCGGTAGGTGAAGGTGATCCAGCACAGCCTGATATCAGGATCAAATACTGGCTGCTAAAACACGAAGGCTTTTTACGTGCATGAAATCAATGGAATGTGTCCCGCTTTTGGCTGGAAACCAGTCGTTGATAGATGAATTCTGCGATATGGTCTGGCTGGAGGATGGTCTGTCACGGAATACACTTGATGCATATCGTCGCGATATGCATCTGTTCGCTCAGTGGTTGGAAAAAAACATTCCTGGTATCGATTTGCTGAAAGTGACTCCGGATAGTCTGAACCGTTATTTTCTGGCGCGTCATGCCGAGTCTAAGGCGACATCGGCAAATCGCCGGTTGACCGTTTTCAAGCGTTTTTACCGGTTGCAGGTGCGACTGGGACGTCTGGACCTGAATCCTTGCCAGAAAATGCATGCTGCAAAGCAGCCGGTACGGTTTCCGCATGCCTTGTCGGAAGCGCAGGTCGAATCGCTGCTTTATGCGCCGGATGCCGGTAAACCGCTGGGATTGCGCGATAGGGCCATGATAGAACTGATGTATGCCAGTGGATTGAGGGTATCGGAACTGATTGCGCTGAAATGTGTTGAAACGGGAATGAATGAAGGTGTCTTGCGCATTCAGGGAAAAGGAAACAAGACAAGACTTGTTCCATTCGGCGAGGAAGCACGTAACTGGCTGGATCGTTACATAAAGGATAGTCGGCCGCTCATTCTTTCTGGAAAAATATCCGACTATCTTTTCGTTACGGCAAGAGGAACCGCCATGACACGCCAGATGTTCTGGACACTGATCAGAAAGTATGCCGTGCAGTCGGGGATACATGAACCGCTTTCTCCGCATACTTTGCGGCATGCCTTTGCAACGCATCTTTTGAATCATGGGGCTGATTTGCGGGTTGTGCAGCTGTTGCTCGGTCATTCGGACATTTCCACTACCCAGATTTATACCCATGTGGCACGGCAACGGCTCAGGCAGTTGCATGCCGAGCATCATCCAAGGGCCGGTGTTTTCAGTGAAAATGAAGGAGGCTGGCCGGAACCAGCCGGTTCTGGCAGAGTGTGATGGTTGCCAGCGCAAGGTTGTGGTCCGACAGTTCCGGATTGCAAGGATTGCCTTCGTTTTGCTGATAAGTCATGGTTTTGATTCGTCCGGTGAGATATCCGGATGCTTCCGTAAATTCTTCTGATAGCAGAATATGGTCGATTCGTGGTGTACCATTCGCTTCCATGAAACGGGCTCACTTTCATGAGCCTCTCCTGTCACAATACATGTCGAGACGGCTTGGGAAAAATCGTTGAAATCACCGAGAATGGCAACAGGCAGAGCATTTTCTTTCCTGAATTCCGATACCGGAGTCCGGATTCCCAGGGCATCGGCTGCGCGTCTCATCAACGAGCGCAATGCCGCCAGGCCATATTGATAGGGATCCGGTTTGCCGGGGAGGTTGATGAAATCAGGCCTCTTTGATTTCAGATGGACAACGTAGATATTGAGGGCTGCCCGCCAGGAAGCAGGATCGGAACTTCAAGGACAGGACGTGAAAACTGGTTGATGACGGTATCCGTGATCGGTAGGGTAATCTTGAATTTTTCCGGAAACGTGATGTGTGATCGAGGCGATCCGGCCAGAGGGAGACGGGACAGAAGAGCGACCTGGGGCCTGAGAATCACCGGAGGGTTGTTCCGGTCGAAACAGATCAGGGTGGCATCGCGGTAGAGCCGTGTTTTTGCCATGACGTCACTTAAAGCCTTTCTGGAAAATATTTCCTGAAAGCCGATGATGTCGGCGTCAGACAGGTCTATCCATTCGGCAATCCATGCTGTTTTCGCTTGGTATTCTTCCCGGGTGTAGGCAGGAAGATCGTCGTAGTAAGTGATTCCCGGCAAGACCAGATTGCGGACGTTGAAAGTCGCGAGTCGAATTTCCTGCTGCATATTTTTCCTTTCACCACTACAATGCGGTCATAAGGCATTTCCTGTTCCATTATCCTAGCAGACGCTACGGTTATTTTTGACGTGATTGCAACGTTTTTCTTGTGTCAAAACAAGAAAAACGCGATATTGAAAATATGTATACGGTTTTATTTATCATCGCAGCTTATCTTCTGGGGTCCATTTCGTTTGCACTTGTCAGCAGTCGGCTTTTCGGCTTGGCCGATCCGCGGACGTATGGTTCGAAAAATCCGGGTGCAACGAATGTATTGCGCAGTGGCAACAAACTGGCTGCTTTGCTGACGCTGGTAGGCGATGCGGCCAAAGGCTGGATTGCCGTCTGGCTGGCTTTTTTTGCCGGTCCGCAGTTTCAGGTGAATCAGGTCGGTATCGCCTGTGTCTGCGTCGCTGTTTTTCTGGGACATCTTTTTCCGGTTTTTGCCCGTTTTAAGGGAGGAAAGGGTGTCGCAACGGCACTGGGTGTCCTGCTTGGCATCAGCCCGTTGCTCGGCGTGGTTGTATTGGCAACCTGGTTGTGTGTTGCATTCCTGACACGTTATTCATCGTTGTCAGCATTGATTTCCGCTGTTTTGGCTCCGATTTATTATGGCCTGTTTTATGGCTTCAATCTGTATTTTGCCGCTATTGTTGTCATCAGCGCTTTTCTGATCGGTCGCCATCGCCAGAATATCGGAAACCTGTTGTCTGGCAAGGAAAGCAAGATCGGCAGCAAGAAAAAAGCGGGGTAACCATCCTATTTTTCAAAAGGGACCAAGAGATGATGGGCAACAGCATACTGGACAATTTCCGCTAGGGAATGCATGCCCATTTTCTGGCAAATGCGTGACTTGTGAGTACTCACTGTCTTGACACTCAAATGAAGCTGGGTGCCGATTTCGGTAATGGTTTTGCCTTTGGCCAGCAAGTTGAAAATCTCGAATTCCCTATTAGACAGTTGCTGGTGTGGCATTTCCTTTTCGGGGGTTGACATGTTCAGGGCAAGCTGTTCGGCGACTTCCATACTGATATAGGGGCGGCCTGAAGCGACACGCCGGATTACCGTAACGAGCTGGGTGCCCGCGCTTTCCTTGGTCAGATAGCCTTGCGCTCCGGCACGAATCGCTCGGATGGCGTATTGTTCCTCTTCGTACATGGTCAGTATGAGAACAGGCAGCTTTGGCGATTCCGCACGGATTTGCCGGATGAGTTCGATTCCGCTTCTTCCCGGCATGGAAAGATCCAGCAGAAGCAGATCGAATTCCCTGTTCTTGACTTGTTCGAGAACACCGAATCCGTCGACAGCCTCGCCGACGACGGTGATCTCCTCATTGCTTTCCAGAATGCGTTTCAGTCCTTCACGCATGAGTGTATGGTCATCTGCAATTACAATTCTGATCATGGAATATCCGGGAACATGTGAATCGAGCGTACCGGCGTGTGCACCCTAGAGCCGGTCGACAGATCAAGAGACTCGATGGTGATACACTATATGGCGCTTTGTCGCGGTAAAATGTAGCTTACTCGTTTTTTATATACAAGTCATGAATGCCGATAACAAAAACAGCAATTTATCCCCGTCTTCCAATTTTTTGCGAGCCATTATCGAATCGGATAATGAAAAAGGCACGTACCAGCGTCCAGGTATGCCAAAAGTCATTACTCGTTTCCCTCCGGAACCGAACGGTTACCTTCATATCGGTCATGCCAAATCGATCTGTCTGAATTTCGGTCTGGCGAGGGATTATGACGGCCGTTGCCATTTGCGCTTCGATGATACCAATCCGACCAAGGAAGACCAGGAATTCGTCGATACGATCAAGGACAGCGTCCAGTGGCTGGGTTTTTCATGGGAACAGGGTGGTACGGCGTATCTGCACTATGCCAGCGATTATTTTGATACGCTGTATATGATGGCGGAGTATCTTGTGGAGGCGGGGTTTGCTTATGTCGACAGTCAGACTCCGGAAGAAATCGCGAAAAACCGTGGTAGCTTTTCTGAACCGGGAAAAAATTCGCCTTATCGTGACCGTCCTGCATCCGAATCGCTTGATTTTCTCCGGCGGATGAAAGCAGGGGAATTCCCTGATGGGGCGCATGTCCTGCGGGCGAAAATCGATATGGCATCCCCCAATATGAACATGCGTGATCCGGTTATTTACCGCATTCGCCATGCCCATCATCACAGAACGGGTGACGAATGGAATATTTATCCGATGTACGATTATACGCACCCGATTTCCGATGCGCTGGAAAACATCACCCATTCGATCTGTACACTGGAATTCCAGGATCATCGTCCTTTTTATGACTGGATACTGGAGCGGCTGACGGAAACGGTCACGTTGCCGGATGGACGTGTGATCGGTGGTTTTCTGCAAAAACCGCTACCTCACCAGTATGAGTTCGCCCGTCTGAATCTGACCTATACCATTACCAGCAAGCGCAAGCTGTTGCAGTTGGTGGAAGAAAAGATTGTGGATGGCTGGGACGATCCGCGCATGCCGACGATCGTCGGTATTCGCCGTCGCGGTTATACCCCTGAATCCATCCAGCTCTTCTGCGAACGGATCGGGGTAGCGAAGGCTGATGGCTGGATCGATATGGGAACGCTGGAAGGTAGTCTGAGAGACGACCTTGATCCGAAAGCGCCCAGAGCTGCAGCCGTTTTGCATCCAGTCAAGCTGATTATCGACAATTTTCCGGAACATCTGCAGGAAGAATGCACTTCTCCGGTTCATCCCCATTATCCGGAACGGGGTGTTCGCCGTTTTCCGATTACCCGGGAGTTGTGGATAGAACGCGAGGATTTCATGATTGATCCGGTGAAAGGTTATTTCCGGCTATTCCCGGGTAACAGGGTTCGGCTCCGTTACGGTTATGTCGTGGAGTGTACCGGTTACGACAAGGACGATGCCGGCAATGTCACGGCCGTGCACTGCAATTATTTCCCGGACAGCAAGAGCGGAACGGATGGCAGTACCGCATATAAGGTAAAAGGCAATATACATTGGGTCAGTTGCGAGCATGCCGTGAAAGCGGAGGTCCGCCTTTATGACCGTCTGTTTGCCGATCCGGCACCGGATGCCAATAACAAGGATTTCCGGTTGTCCCTGAATCCGAATTCAAAAGAAGTAGTCGAGGCTTATCTTGAACCAGGTCTTGCGGCAGCACAGCCCGGAGATATTTTCCAGTTCGAACGGCATGGGTATTTCGTTGCAGACATCATGGATTCCTGCCCGGGGCGGCCTGTATTCAACCGTTCCGTGACGTTGCGTGATTCATGGGGGAAAAAGAAGTAATTCTTCTGTGGTCCGGTGCCATAAAAAACGTGCTTTCAAAACGCGTTTTTTATGGCAGGAACCTGCTATTTTTTCTTTGAGACAACCGTTTTTCCCTGATTTTTAAGGGCGGCCTGATATAAGGGCATGACATTGGGCAATTCAGCCTGCAATCTTTCGATCCGGGAGGAATCACTCGGGTGTGTTGAAAGCAGTTCAGGAGTGGAGCTGCCCCCCAGTTTTTCCATTTTTTTCCAGACATTGATTGCTGCTTTCGGATTGTAACCGGCGCGAGCCATCAGTTCCATACCCATAATGTCGGCTTCCGATTCCATGGTTCTCGAAAAGGGAAGCGTCAAAACCAGTTCGCCTGCTTTCCCTGCCAGTGACTGCTGTGTCGAACTGAGTCCGGCCAACGCTCCAGCAATGGACAGTACCTGATCTGTTGCGATCTGTTGGGAAATCTGTTCCCGGCTATGTTCACGGAGGGCATGGGATATTTCATGTCCGATGACGGCAGCCAGTTCGTCGTCTGTCAGGTTGAGCGAATTGATGATGCCGCTGTAAACAGCGATTTTGCCGCCCGGCATACAGTAAGCGTTCACTTCCTTGCTGTCGATGACATTGACTTCCCAGTTCCATTTCAGAGCGTCCGGCCGGAATATGCCGACCTGTGCAATCAATCGTTTGGAAACTTTCTGGACCCGTTTTGTATCGTTGGCATTGGTATTCAGGGTCTTGGCGGAACGTGCCTTGACCAGTGCCTGTTTGTAAGCGGTTGCCGCTCCCTGATTGACGTCTTCGGATGAAACCAGAAGCAGCTGGCTCCTGGAAGAGTTGGTCGCACCGCCTGCCGTTGTGCTCTGGCAACCTGTTATCAGAAATGATCCGGTCGTTAATACGATCAGTAAAAAAAGAAAACGCTTCATGTATTGCTCCGGGAAGAAGATATTTTGATGACTGGTGCTGCCAGGGAATAATTTAGCAATACAGTTGCTATTTTGCAATTTGTTTCGTGTCTGCAGGCTGATATGGAAAGGAAATTGATGCCCAATATTTCATTTTCAGATGTGTATGATTGAATCCATATGAATGTGGTGGTGAAATAGACTGGTTCGTTTTGATGAAAGGTCTCAATCATGAAACTGTATTATGCGCCCGGAGCCTGCTCGTTATCTCCTCATATTGTACTGGAAGAATCGGGACTTCCTTTCGAACTGGAAAAAGTGGATCTGCAAATGAAAGAAACGGCTTCAGGTCATGACTTTTATCTGGTCAATACAAAAGGATCTGTTCCGGTACTGGAATTCGATAATGGTGATGTTCTGACAGAAGGCGCGGTGATCGTCCAGTATCTGGGCGATCTGGTGCCCGAAAAGGCATTGATCCCGGCGCCGAAAACAATGGAACGATATCGCCTTATGGAGTGGCTCAATTTCATTGCCACTGAATTGCAGAAAAGTTTTACGCCTATTTTCAATCCTGCCTATGCATCCTGTCGTGAAGCGGCACGGCAAACATTGCTCAGGCAATTCGATTTTGTCGATCGCCGGCTGGTCGGGAAATCTTATGTCATGGGGGAACAGTTTACGGTTGCAGATGCCTATCTGTTTACCATCATAACCTGGATGGAGGTTGCGGAATTGTCCATTGACCAGTGGAAAACCCTTTCCGCCTATAGGAAAAATGTTTCCGAACGGCCTGCCGTGCGCAGGGCGCTGGTGGCTGAAGGACTGGTTCAGGCTTGAGAGGAAAAGAACCGGACTGTCGGTCCGGTTCTGTTTTACAGTGTTTGTGCTCTGACTCAGTGGGAATCTCCTGCCTTCAGGAAGGGGAGGGTGTCAAAGACCCGGATTGGTGATCAGTGAATGGATTTCATTGATATGGTCAATGATTTCGTCACTGAGTGAAATGGAAATGGCATCAATATTTTCCCTGAAATGTTCCAGTTTCGTTCCGCCGATGATCGTGGCGTCAATAAACCAGCGTGAGTAACACCATGCCAGTGCCAGCTGGGCTGGCGTCATTCCATGGTCTTTTGCGAGTTGCATATACTGGCGGGTAGCCTTGAGGACGCCGGGACGACGATAATGTGCATTCCAGTCTGCAGAAAACAGGGTCAGGTGGCCACGGATTTTCGGGTTGTCGATATATTTTCCGGTCAGTTGTCCGAAAGCGAGAGGGCTGTATGCGATCAATCCGATACTTTCCCTGAAACAGATTTCATTCATGCCTATTTCGAAATGCCTGTCGGTCAGGTTGTAGGCATTCTGGATAGAGGCTATCCTCGGCAGTCCTTTCGTTTCGGCGATCTTGATGAACTCCATCAGTCCCCATGCCGATTCGTTGGAAATACCGATATGGCGGATTTTGCCTTCATCCATCAATTTGTCCAGCGCAGCCAGTGTTTCTTCGATAGGAATGCTCGGGCGTTCGTCTTTCGGATTGAAAATAACTTTTCCGAAGAAGGGGACATTCCGGCTGGGCCAGTGCAACTGGTAGAGGTCAATACAATCCGTTTTCAGGCGTCTCAGGCTGCCTTCGACCGCAAGACGGATATTTTTTTCATCCAGATCGTTTTTCCCGTTGCGTAACCAGGGAATCAGGCGGGAAGGTCCGGCCACTTTGGTGGCCAGTACGATCTTGTCGCGGAGTCCTCTTTTTTTCAGCCAATTTCCGATGATTGTCTCGCTCAGTCCTTGTGTGGCCGCCTGTGGCTTGACCGGATAGATTTCTGCCGTGTCAATGAAATTGATGCCGCGGTCGAAGGCATAATCGAGCAGGCGGAAAGCTTCGCTTTCATTGTTCTGATCGCCGAAAGTCATGGTTCCAAGACAGACCTTCGAAACATACATGCCACTGGTGCCTAAAGGTATTTTCTGCATGATCCCGCTTCCTTTCAAGTCACGTTCAGCAGGCAGTAAACGTATCAGGCCTGGCGGAGGGCTTGTGCGCATTCCCTGACCAGTCCGGGGCCGGAATAAATCATGCCTGTCAGAATCTGGATCAGTGATGCTCCGGCCTCAATTTTATTTTTGGCGTCTTCTCCGGTCAAAATGCCGCCGACACCGATGATGGGAACGGTATCTCCCAGTTCTGCCTTGAGCTGGCGGATAACATGGGTGGACAAATCCCTTACAGGGGCTCCGGAAAGTCCACCCGTTTCCTGTCCGTGTTTCAGGTGTTTGACAGCATCACGGGTAATGGTCGTATTGGTCGCGATCACGCCATCAATTTTATGGCGAATCAATGCATCGGCAATGTTCCGGATCTGGTTGTCGTCAATGTCCGGCGCGATTTTCAATGCCAGCGGCACGTATCGGGAATACTGGTGCGACAGCCGATCCTGGGCCGCTTTCAGTTGGGTCAGTAAATTGTCCAGTTCGGATTCACCTTGCAGTTGCCGCAGGTTTTTTGTATTCGGGGATGAAATGTTGATGGCAATGTAATCGGCGACAGGATAAACCTTTTCAAGGCAGATCAGATAGTCGTCAACAGCTTTCTCTATGGGAGTAACAGCGTTTTTCCCGATATTCAGACCCAGTATTCCTTTCTTTTCCCGGTAGAAACGGGAAGCTTTCACGTTTTTGACCAGTACATCGACACCATCGTTGTTAAAGCCCATTCGGTTGATCAGTCCTTCTGCATCGGGCAGACGGAACATTCTGGGCTTCGGATTGCCCGGTTGCGGTCTGGGGGTGACGGTACCAAGTTCGAGAAATCCGAATCCTAGGGATGCGAGGCCGTCTATGCAGGAGCCGTTTTTGTCGAGGCCCGCGGCAAGACCGACAGGGTTTGGAAAAGTCAGTCCCATGACTTTTCTTGGCGAAGAGATGATTGCCGGAGCTAGAGCGTTTATCCCCATGGCGGTAGCCATTCTCATTGAAGAAAGGGTGAAGTGATGGGCATTTTCCGGATCCATGGAAAAAAGGCATGGCCGGATCAGGGCATACATGAAATTAGGGATCATGAGGTTCTGTCAATGTTGCGATATGCTAGGCCCGGTTCCGGAATTTTTCATCATGCTTGGAAACCGGCGTCCGAAATCGGTATATTGTAACGTAAGTCGGGGATTTGTTTTTAGTCAGGGCATTTCATGAAACGAACACAAGGGGCAGATATTTTCCGATTTCCACGATGTGACAGGCGGCAGGTCGACAGCTTGCCGCAGAAAAGTGTTGAACTCGGCACGTGATACCGGTCTGGCGCCCAGCGAAGCCAGATGGGCTGTTTCCTGCTGGCAGTCGATCATTTTCACGCCGTTGCCTCTCAGGAAAAAAACCAGATGGGCAAGCGCGATCTTCGATGCGTCGGTTATACGTGCGAACATGGATTCGCCGAAGAATATTTTTCCGATACAAATTCCGTATGCGCCACCGGCCAGTGTGTTTTCATGCCAGAGTTCGGTGGAGTGGGCGATGCCCATTTCATGCAGCGTCTGATAGTTGCGGATGATTTCATCCGTAATCCATGTACCGGATGCATTTTTTCTTGGCGCAGCACATTCTCGGATGACCCGAGCAAAATCCGTGTCGAATTTCAGTTCCCATGGCCCGCCGGTATGGATACTTTTGTGTATCTGTTTCAGTTTCTTTTTCAGGCTGTGAGATATCACGAATTGTTCTGTTGGCAGAACCATGCGGGGATCCGTACTCCACCATAAAACAGGCTGGTTTTCCGAGTACCAGGGAAAAATGCCGTGCCGGTAGGCATCAATCAGCCTGGAAGGGGACAAGTCCGCGCTTGCAGCGAGAAGGCCGGGAAAACCGCTTTTTTCCGTCAGGGCTGTGGAGACGTCAGGAAAGGGATCGTTCTGTTCTAGCCAAGGAATCATGGTTCCAGTTTGTGTTCTGATCGTTCTGGAAAAAAAACAGTAAAAATTCTCAGGACTGTTTTCCGGGGCTGGCATGTTTCACGATGGCATCGCCCAGTTGTATGGCGTCCCATTTCACGGTTTCCACAGAAGCACGTTTCTCCTTGTGTGAGGTGTGTTTGGGATCGACCGCTTCCACCAGAATGACCGGAATGCCCAGTTTTTTGGCTGCATCCAGTTCCAAGTTGATCCACCGTTTGAATTCGTCGAATACTCCGGCAAGAATGATCAGACAGGAACATGATTTCATCTGATTTTCAATCGAAAGGGCCAGTGCCTTGTTGGATGGCAGAAACTGGGCAGGATCGTCTTTGGAAACACTGTAATATTCATAACCGAAATCTTCCGTTTTGAGACGATAAGTCTCCATCAGGCTGGTGATTCTTTCAACACCATCTTGCTCGACCCAGCTGTGGCTGAGAAAAATGGAATATGTCGTCATAAATATAGTCTCCTGATAATGGTAATGGGGCCGGGCCGTTCCGGCGGATTTATCTGGTCAGATCAAGTGTGTGGAACCCGAAGTCGCCACCATTCTGTATTTTCTTTTTGTCCTCGAAATAGAATTTGAGTGCATATTTTATCGTTGAAAATGCCAGTTGATCCCACGGGATTTCTTTTTCGGTGAACAGGCGGGTTTCAAGGCTTTCTTCTCCCGGGGAAAAATTCGTATTTTCCAGTTGAGCCAGATAAAAAAGATGGACCTGGTGATAAATCGGCAAATTCATCAGCGAGAACAGATTCGATATTTTTACATCGGCACCGGCTTCTTCTTTTGTTTCACGTCTGGCCGCTTGTTCCGTCGTTTCATCGTTTTCCATGAATCCACCGGGAAGTGTCCAGAACCCGTGGCGTGGAGTGATGGCACGGCGACACAACAGAATGGACGTTTCTTTTCCCGTTTCCCATGTCGGGATGCTGCAAACCACGATTTTGGGATTTTCATAGTGGATCATGTGGCAGTTCGGACAGATGTGCCGTGGCATATTGTCCAGAGGAGGTATGCCGATGGTGAGAGGGTGGCCGCAATGAGAGCAGAATTTCATGGAAGTCAGGTCGGTCTGGATCGGAACAGGCTGAAGCGTTGCAGAGAAAGTATTGTCGGATAAGTTGCGAAAACAAAATAATGTTACCCTTTTTTGAGAGGCTTCAAAAGACGGTGCTTGAGCGATGCCATTGTCTGGTCGGTTTGTGGAATGGAAACAGTATTCAACAGGGCTGGGAAATAATCTTTTTCGAGATATTTGTTGAATTGATATGGAAATCGGATTATAATCTCACCTTTCCAGACGCGGGGTGGAGCAGTCTGGCAGCTCGTCGGGCTCATAACCCGAAGGTCGTAGGTTCAAATCCTGCCCCCGCAACCAACAAGTAATCCGAGATAGTCCAAAGACGTCTCGGATTTTTTTATTTTTCAAAGGCTTACAAGCGTTTTTAGTCCAAAGAATTCCGGAGAAATCTAGCACCTTCCGATACTTTATGATGGATGATATGATGGATTTGTGAGTTAAAAAAACAAACCCGTAAAAATTCATCATAAAACTATGGTTGTCAGTCACGGAATGGAGAAACATATGGCTGGACAAGTAAAGTCCAAACAACGAGTGGCTGACCATGGCGAGGTATTCACGGCTGAGCGTGAAGTCAACGCCATGTTGGACTTGGTAAAACAGGAAACCGAGCGGGTGGATAGCCGTTTTTTAGAACCGGCCTGTGGTAACGGCAATTTCCTTGTGGAGATTTTGCGGCGCAAATTAGAAGCCGCTAAGCGCCGAGCTACTCCCCCGAAGAAAAAATACCCCTTGCCACTGGAATATGAAAAACAATCCGTCATTGCGATTACCAGTCTCTACGGGGTAGATTTGCTAGCGGACAATGCGCTAGCTTGTCGAAAACGGCTTTTTGAAATTTGGGATAATGAATATCAAGCCGTCTGTAAAGAAGACGTTAGTGAAGAGTGCCAGAAAGCGGTGAAATTCATCCTTGAAAAAAATATTGTCTGCGGTAACGCACTTAGCATGAAAAAGGTGGATGAGCAGGGCAATGACACAGATGAACCCATTATCTTTTCTGAGTGGGCATTCGTCATGGGAAACAATATGCAATGCAAAGAATTCCGTTTCGATAAGCTACTTGCAGGAGACTATATTCCGAAACCAGATCATGTATTAGAAAAGACGGAACAAGAATCTTATTCCCAGATAGGGTTGTTTTCAGCATTAGAACCACCTAGCAATGAGGGAGAATTTTTAACCTCTTACATAGCCAATTACAGAAGGATACAGGATTATGGAAAATAATCTTACAGCCTCAACGTATAACCCGGATGTTTTGTCATGCATTGCGAATCTTTCTAATGATGAAGTGTTTACTCCACCGGATGTGGCAAACGCTATGCTGGATTTGTTGCCACAAGAGCTGTTCCATAGTCCAGAGACTACATTTCTTGACCCTGCCACGAAAAGTGGGGTTTTTTTGAAGAGCCTGTAACACATTCTGTGGACATTTATCAGAGAAAGGAAGAAACCCTGTCTC